>CAYRID010000036.1:0-23077 GCA_964424225.1 uncultured Geobacter sp. | reverse complement strand
GTTTGCCTCCGAAAAAGTCCTCTCGCGTCGACTCCGAAATCCGGTTTACAAGATTGGGCAGATCATCGCACGAGGTCAATCTCCGAAGATTGAATTCCCCAAGGGGTGGTCCCATTTCTAAAGGATTCCACCGGTCTTTGCACCTTTTTTGCCGGAGGAATTTTCAAGAAACCGCTATCGCGGGCCGATAGGCACTGCGTGCGACTCACACTGACTCATCGATTCGTGATTGGAACCGTGTTCTTGGCGGTATTGGTTTCGGCAATTTTGATCATTGCCGAGAAGGGCCTCATTTCGTCTTGGGTCGCGCCGCCAGCGACGATTCTCGTCGGTGCAGGCATGGCGTGGATGCTTTCGCGCGAGACGCAGCGTTTGCAAAAGCTGGAGCGTGCATTGCGCGAGATCGCACGGGGAAATCTTGCTGTGCGTGTGATCGACAGCGAAGCCAGTGAGTTGCATTTCCAGAGCGAGGCTTTTGATCTCGAATATTGTGTCGAGGAAATGTTGGTCGCGCTGCGCGAGCTTCTGCATCACGTGCAGCAAGCTTCGAAGCATGTTTCGTCCTGCGCACACAATTTGGTGTTGGCTTCGAATCAAGCCAGTCAGGGCAGTGAAGATATTTCCGAGACTATGGGCGAGGCGGTGCGGGGCATTAGCCAGCAACAAGAATTACTTCGAAACATGACCAAATTGATACACGAAATTGCGTCGGCTATTGATATCAATGCGGGCCGGGCGCGGGAAGCGTTTGGTTTTGCTGCGGAAGCAAATCAAAAGGCGAATACGGGCGTGAACGTATCGCGTTTGGCACTCGAGAAGATGAAAAGTGGCTTTGAGCGCGTCGATCAGGCGGGAACGCAGGTTTTTGAGCTGGAAAACAAAACACGGCAAGTGCACCAGATTACAGAGATCATCGCATCGGTCGTACAGCGTACCAATTTGCTTTCGCTCAATGCTTCGATTGAAGCTGCGCGTGCCGGAGAAGCGGGGCGCGGTTTTTCGGTGGTGGCCGATGAGATTCGCAAACTCGCCGAAAATGCGGGGCGCAGCGCCGACGAAATTGCGCGCGTTGTGAACGAGATTGAATCGGGCACACGCCATGTTGCGGATCAAATGCGCGAGTCAAGTCAGGTCATCAACGAGGGTCGCAACGATTTGAATACGATTGCAGCCTCGCTCGAACAAATCAGTGCTGCCGTCGGTGAAGCAGCGGCGCGTACAGAAGAAATTTTCTTGGATGCCGATGCGCGCGTGCAAGATGCCGAGCGCATGGTGGGTGAGATCAATGGTGTCACCAAGGTTGCCGACGGAAATGCTGCGGCCATGGATGAGGTGTCTGCGACATCGCAGTTGCAACTTAGTTCCATGGCCAAGGTAGTTGCTGATTCGCAAAATCTTGCGAGCGTTGCGGAGCAGCTGCGTAAGTCGCTTGAAAAATTCCAGATCGCCGAGACTGCACCGAAGAACGGTGAGGATGCGCGATCATGATTCCTGGGCTTGAGCGGGGCAAGGCGCGCGAAGTCACCGAGCGCTTGTTGATCTTTGAAGTCGCAGGTGCGGTGTATGCGTTTCCGATTCGTGACATCCTCGAAGTTTCGGAATTAGAGCCGATCGTCGGTGTGCCGATGCTCGACAAAGAGGTTGGTGGCGTGATGCATCACCACGGCGATGCTTTGCCGGTGCTTCGCCGCAGCGCTCTCTTTGATTTGACGGGCGCAGAAGAGCGTGCTGCACAACACGTTTTAGTGTTGATCGGACATAGCGAAGATGCTTCGGGTGTTCTGGGCGTACCGGCGGATCGTGTGCTTGGGATCGTGGATTCGCCGGTTTTGATTCGTCGCCAAGGAGAATTCATTGCAGAGCGCTTTACGCTCGACAATCGTTTGGTGCATGTACTCGATACCAGTTGTGTTTTGATACGTGCACAGGAAATCATCAACCAAAGGGCAGGAGCCGTTGATTCGGTTCATGGAGGTGAGGCATGAAGGGGCGAATTCTGATTGCGGACGATGCGGTATTTATGCGGCAAATGATTCGCGAGATTATCGAGCCGGAAGGGTACGAAGTCGTCGGCGAAGCGACGAATGGGATTGAAGTGGTGGCGGAGTATCAACGCAGCAATCCGACTTTGGTGACGATGGACATTGTGATGCCAAAGTGTTCGGGCATCGATGCAGTGAAGGAAATTATGAAGATTGATCCGAAAGCTCGCATCGTGATGTGTAGCGCCCTTGGCCAAGAAGCGTTGGTGACGGAAGCGCTGCAAGCGGGAGCCAAAGATTTTATTGTGAAACCATTCAAGCCCGAAGCTGTGCTGCAAACACTGCAGAAGGTTCTCGCCAAAGAGTAGAAGTAAGCGAGGCGAAATTTGGATCTCGAAAAGTATCGCAATCTTTTTCTGGAAGAAGGTTCCGAGCATTTGGCGGAAATGAGTCGTGCTTTGCTTGTGCTGGAGAAAGAGCCTGCTTCGGAAGAAGCATTGGAAGTGATCTTTCGTATGGCGCATTCGATCAAAAGTATGGCTGCTTCGCTGGGTTACGATTCGATGAGCGAGGTGGCGCATCGTCTCGAAGATCACATGGAGCGAGTGCGCGTACAAGGTGGCGTGTCGGATCCGCACGAATTGGCCATTTTGTTCCGTGGACTCGAAGCACTTGAAAAAATGCTTGGCCAAGTTTGCGACACCGGAAAGTGTTGTATGACCGATCCAGAGCTTATTTCGCTTCTTGCGGAAGCGGCGTCTCCGGCGGAGAACCACCCAAAAAAAGCATCCCGGTAGCGGAGCCCGCAACTCCGCAAGGTTCTGCGGCGCGTCCTGTGCGCAAGCAGCCACAAATGCCAACGGTGCGCGTTCGCGCAGAAACGCTGGATCGCTTCTTGAATACCGTCGGTGAAGTGATTTTGACTTCAAGTGCATTGCGCACGACTGCTGCGGCTTTGCAATTTCATTCCGCAGGTACAGTGCTTTCGAGCAAGCTCGATCGCATGGATCGTGTCGTCGGTGATTTGCGTCGACGCGCACTGGATCTACGCACGACACCATTCTTGCGCATTGCAGAAAACTTGCCGCGCGTTGCACGCGAGGTGGCAGTTCGTTCCGGGAAAAGTGTCGATGTCGAGATCGTCGGTGCTGAGCTTGAGTTTGATCGCTCGATTCTCGATCGCTTGAGCGATTCGCTTGTGCACTTGGTGCGCAATGCTGTCGATCACGGCATCGAGAGACCAGAGCAGCGACGTAGCCTCGGAAAACCGGAAACAGGGCATTTGCGTATCAGCGCTGCACGTGAGAAAGATTTTATTGTCATCGAGGTAAGCGACGATGGGGCGGGCCTTGATCTTGCGATGATCAAGCGCAAAGCGATCGAAGCCGGCTTGTTGCATCCCGATTTGGCGGATGATCTACCAGCGGACCAAATTGCAGAATTCGTGTTTCGCTCGGGTCTTTCGACGGCCAATCGCGTTTCCGACGTTTCGGGACGTGGTGTAGGGATGGACGCGGTGCGCGCGGCGGCGGAAGCGCTTGGTGGTTTCGTACGCATCTCGACACGATCGAGTGTCGGAACGTCAACGGTACTGGTTGTGCCGATCACGGCAGCGGTGCAACGCGTGCTCCTTGCGAAGATGTCGGACGACTTGTTTGCGATTCCGATTTCGCGCATTGAACGCATTGAGGAAGTTCCGGAGGCTGCGATCGAAACGACGACTACGGAGAGCTTTGCGCTAATCGATGATGTGCCGGTGATTGTGATCGATCTTGCTGAGCGCTTGGGGTTCGCGCGGCGAGCGACGCCATTCGCTTCGTTGATCCTCGTTGAAATTCGTGGACAAATCGTGGGCTTGCGCGTTGAAAGTTTGCTTGGTCAGCAAGAGCTTTTCATGAAGCCCGTGCCCGAGCTTTTATCGGGTATTCGAGCCCTTTCGGGATTGACCGTTCTGGGTGACGGACGTCCTGTATTTTTGATTGATCTCAATCACGTGGTTTAGGCGAAGTGTATGGCAGCCTTGGAAGTTGAAGAGATTCGATCCCTCGTGAGAGTTGGCGCGATGCGCGCGATGGAAACGCTCGCTTCGCTACTCGGGCAAGAGGTTCGCGTGCGCGGTCTTGAGATTCATTATCTCGTCGCAGGCGGAATCGCACAGGATGAATTCGATGAAATCAAAAATTCCGTCGGTGTGTTTTTCGAGTTGAAAGGTGGCATCGGCGGATTCGTTGGTTTTTTTCTTTCGTGTGAGATGCGTGCGCAATTGGTAGCGCGGTTGCTCGATCGTGAATGGAACGACGAGAGCGTGAGCGATGAAGCGATCGACTCCATGACTTGTGAAGTGGGCAACATTCTCGTTTCGCATATTGCTTCGGTGATGGCGGACTGTCTTGGTGAGCCGATGGTGCCGTCGATCCCGCATCTCGAAGCACAAAATGCCAAGCAAAGTTTCGTTGCACGCATTGTGCATCGCCTTGGAGACCGTGACCGACTTTGGCTTGAAAGCGCCATCCTTGATGGGGATGGAGATTTGCTGGGGCATATCGTCTGGGTGCCCGACGGAGCACTGACTCAGGCATCCTCCCGGTAGGGTTTGTGATGCAGGCGCTAAGGAGTATGCGTTTTGGATCGAGAGAGAATTCGCGCGCTGTTGCAAGCGGTACGCGATGGGGAAAAGAATCTAGAGCAGGCAATGGAGGCGCTTGCGTGTTTGCCGTTTGTCGACACGCCGCATGCGCGCGTGGATACGCATCGCGCATTGCGCACAGGACTACCTGAAGTTGTGTATGGTCCAGGAAAAACTGTTGACCAAATCGTTGAAATTTTGAATGTGCTCCACGCGGTGCAGCAAAGCGCGCTCGTAACTCGAGTTGAGCCGCAGCAAGCCGAAGCGATTGCAACGCGGTTGTCTGACGTGTCCTATGATGCCATGAGCCGTTTGTTGTGGCGTGGGCGCGAGCATGCGCTTTCGCACGGGAAGGGTTGCATTGCTGTAGTTTGTGCAGGGACATCCGATTTACCGGTGGCGAGTGAAGCGGTAGGTGTCGCGCAGTATTTTGGAAACCGTGTTGAATTTGTGAAAGATGTTGGTGTTGCGGGTTTGCACCGCTTGCTCGCAGCGACGGAAAAATTACGCGAAGCGCGAGTGATCATCGCTGTTGCGGGCATGGAAGGTGCGCTCGCTTCGGTGGTGGGCGGAGTGGTGGAGAAACCCGTAATCGCTGTGCCGACGAGTGTGGGGTACGGTGCGTCGTTCGGCGGCTTGTCAGCACTGCTGACGATGCTAAATAGCTGCGCTCCGAATGTGACCGTCGTCAACATCGACAATGGATATGGAGCTGCTCATGTCGCGACGCTTATTAATCGACTCTAAGACGAAAAAACAATCTACACAAAATCATGTTGGATACCATTTGCACCTCGATGCATTTTCGGGAATTTCCGGAAATATGTTTCTTGGAGCGCTCTTTGATCTCGGGCTTTCGCAGCGCGCTTTGACGGCAGAGCTTGCAGGGCTCGATTTGGCGTACCGCTTGCGTGTTTCGAGAGTGCATCGCGGCGCCATCGCTGCGCGCTATGTCGAAGTGCGCTGTTCTCAGTCTGACGTAAAAAAGCGTTCTGCGCAGTTTGTTCCTACCGTACACAAATTAAAGTTGAATCATTCAGACCGACATTCTGCCGTGGGAGCGCTGCCTGCTGCGAGACATCAAAAACATTCGAAGTCTACACACCATGGTGCAACAGGGCGTATGTATCGTGATATTCGCGCCTTGATCGAGCGCGCAAAACTTCGCGAGACGATTCGTGCTCGGGCGCTTACGATTTTTGAATTTCTTGCCAATGCCGAAGCCAAGGTGCATGGCGTTAAGCCCGAGGCGGTACATTTTCATGAAGTTGGCGCCGTCGATGCAATCGTTGACGTCGTGGCGGCGGCGGCAGGGATTGAGTTGCTCGGCGTGAGGCGCGTGACGTGTTCTCCTGTGGCGCTCGGGCATGGCACGGTGGTGACGGAGCACGGATTTTTGCCGCTGCCTGCGCCCGCGACTTTGGAATTGCTGCGCGGCATGCCGACGCGACCGGCGCAAGTTGCCTGGGAGACGGTGACGCCGACGGGCGCCGCAATTTTGCGTGCGCTCGTTGATGAGTTTGTAACGTTGCCTGTGATGACGCTTGAAAGCATTGGATATGGAGCCGGTGATGATCGATCTGGTTCACTGCCGAATGTCTTGCGCGCGATGATCGGAAAGAACAATACGTTTTTAAGTGACAAAATAATATGTATGGAAACCAATCTCGACGATTTTATTCCAGAGCATTTCGAGTATTTGATGGAGCAGCTTTTTTCAAATGGGGCTCTCGATGTTTCGGTGCAGACGTTGCAAATGAAAAAGAACCGACCTGGATTTCTGTTGCGAGTGCTCGCTAAGCCACAAGATCGAGCGTTGCTTGCGCAAACGCTTTTTGCTGAGAGTACGGCGCTGGGTGTGCGCTTTGTCGAAATGGATCGCTTGCTCTTGCAACGTGAGGTCGTTGCTATCGCGACGCCGTATGGAAAAATTCGTATCAAAAAGGTAGTAACGCAAAACGGTGTTGAATGTTCTGCGGAATATGAAGATTGCAAGCGCGCTGCGCAAAAGTGTAATGTGTCGCTGCGGAAAGTGGTGCGCGAGGTGGAAATGCTTGCGTGCAAGGAGCTTGCGTGACACAGCCGACGCCTGCGAATTCGGGTGCATTTGAAATTCACACATCGGGATCGTCCGCCGCACTTTGTTTGCACGGTCTTACGAGTACGCCCAGCGAGATGCGCAAAATAGGTGAAGCCTTGTTGGAGCGCGGTATTGCGGCGGTGGCTCCTGTGCTCGCCGGGCATGGCAGTTCGCCGTCGGAGCTTGTGCATTTGCGCTATCGCGATTGGCTGGCCGAAACCGAGGCGCACTTCGTGCGTTTGCAAGCGCGCTATGCATCGGTCTTTGTAGTGGGATCATCGCTGGGCGGACTTTTGGCGTTGGATCTGGCGACAACGCATCCCGTTGCAGCACTTGCGATCATTGGAACACCGCTGCGTGTAGAGGGGCGTTGGTCGAGATGGGTTCCGCTTCTCAAGTTTTTCGTTCGTTACTACAAAAAGAAAGACGGGGCAGACATTCGCGATGCACAGGCTGCGCGCAAGCATGTGCACTATCCCGTTATTCCGGTGCGTTCTATTTATGAATTGCAGCGTTTACAATCTCGAGTGCGCCGTCGGTTGCACCGCGTGCAGGCACCAATTTTGGTTGCGCACGGTGCTTTGGATCGCGTGGCGAGCCCTCGGAATGCGGATGAAATTTTGCGGCAGGTGTCTTCGCAAGAGCGAGAGCATTTGTTGCTTGCTTCGTCAGGGCATGTCGCCACGGTGGACGTGGATCGTGGCGTTCTTGCGCATGCAATCGCAGATTTTTTTGCCGACCAAAGCGCGCGGAATCGTTCACAATCCTAATTGTCGGAGAGAATTCTGTTGCTTGCAGAGCGTTTCCCGCGTTGACAGTGTGAGAGGCGCTGCTTAGGATCAAATCCGGCTCGGCCAGGTCGGAATCGAAAACGGACAGCAAGAGTCGGCAAACTTCGACTTAGAACTCTAGGAGGATGGAATGGGTGAACTACCCAATGCGGTAATTAAGCGATTGATCACGAAACATACTGGTGGATTGCGTGTCTCGGCTTCGGCGCTCGACAAGGCAGTCGCTGCGGCGGAGAGCTACGTTGCTCGTTTGGCGCAAGAGGCGCAGAAATCGGCTGAGGCAGACAAGCGCAAGACGGTGATGGACGGCGATATTGATAAGGCGCGCTCGACGATCGGCTGAACGATTGCGGCGCGAATGACAAGCGCTCTAGTGATTGTTTCAAGGAAAACGCCCTTCGCAGACAGTGCTGCGAAGGGCGTTTTTTATTCTCGAACGAGCGGGATGGCCCAAAGATCGGGCGATTACATCATTCCGCCCATTCCGCCTGGCGGCATGCCGTGGCCAGCACCGGCAGCCTTCTCATCCGGCTTGTCGGCGATCATGGCCTCGGTGGTGAGAATCATGCCCGCCACACTTGCGGCGTTTTGCAGCGCTGAGCGTGTGACTTTCGTCGGATCCACGACACCTGCCTTGAGCAGGTCTTCGTATTCTTCCGTCGCGGCATTGAAGCCGATAGCACCCTTTGCATTCTTCACCTTGTCGACGACGATCGAACCGTCAATGCCCGAGTTTTGAGCAATGATCTTGAGAGGAGCTTCGACGGCACGGCGCACTAGATTGAGGCCAGCGCGTTGGTCATCGTTCTGAACCTCTACGGTGTCGAGTGCTTTTTGTGCGCGGATCAATGCGACACCGCCGCCGGGCACAATGCCTTCTTCGACCGCAGCGCGTGTTGCGCTCAGTGCGTCTTCGACACGAGCCTTCTTCTCTTTCATTTCGACTTCGGTGGCTGCACCGACTTTGATCAACGCGACGCCGCCCACGAGTTTTGCCAAGCGCTCTTGCAGCTTCTCGCGGTCGTAGTCGGAAGTGGTGATTTCGATTTGCTTGCGAATTTCCTCGACGCGCGCGGAGATGTCTTTCTTCGAGCCAGCACCGTCGACGATCGTGGTGTTGTCTTTGTCGATGACGATCTTCTTCGCGTGGCCGAGATCCTTGATGTCGACGTTCTCGAGCTTGAGACCGAGATCTTCGGAGATCAATTGACCACCGGTGAGGATCGCGATGTCTTGCAACATTGCTTTGCGTCGATCACCAAACCCCGGAGCTTTGACTGCGGCCACATTGAGCGTGCCGCGAATCTTGTTCACGACCAAGGTCGCGAGTGCCTCGCCTTCGAGATCTTCGGCCACGATCAAGAGCGGCTTGCCGGAGCGTGCCACTTGCTCAAGGACCGGTAGCATGTCTTTCATGCTGCTGATCTTCTTTTCAAAGAGAAGGAGGTACGCATCTTCGAGTTCGACGCGCATGGCTTCGGGATTGGTTACGAAATAGGGCGAGAGGTAGCCGCGATCGAATTGCATACCTTCGACCGTCTCAAGCACTGTCTCCATGCCTTTCGCTTCTTCGACGGTGATGACGCCGTCTTTGCCAACCTTATCCATTGCATCGGCGATGATCGAACCGATCGTCGAATCGTTGTTCGCCGAGATCGTGCCGACTTGCGCAATCTCCGACGAATCACGCGTTGGCTTCGAGAGCTTACCGAGGGATTCGACTACGGCTGCAACGCCTGCATCGATGCCGCGCTTGAGATCCATCGGACTTAGACCTGCCGCGACGAGCTTTAAGCCTTCTTGCACGATGGCCTGTGCGAGCACCGTGGCCGTCGTCGTGCCGTCTCCCGCGATGTCCGAAGTCTTACTTGCAACCTCGCGCAACATCTGCGCGCCCATGTTTTCGAAGCGATCTTCGAAGTCGATTTCCTTCGCAACGGTGACACCGTCCTTTGTCACGATCGGAGCACCAAAGCTCTTTTCGATCACCACATTGCGGCCCTTCGGACCGAGGGTGACGCGAACTGCGTTGGCCAGCTTGTCGACACCCGAAAGCATCTTCGCGCGTGCGTCTTGTTCGAATTTGATTTCTTTCGCCATTGCTTACTCCTTCTCGGCTACCGCAAGAATGTCTTCTTCACGAAGAATGAGATGTTCTTCACCGTCGATGTTGATCTCGGTGCCGCCATATTTGCTGAAAAGCACCACATCGCCCTTCTTGACTTCGAGGGGCTGAAGTTTGCCATCATCCGTGACTTTGCCTTTACCGACGGCGACGATGCGCCCCTCTTGGGGCTTCTCTTTGGCCGAATCGGGAATGATGATTCCGCCGGCAGTTTTTTCCTCGGACTTAAGGCGCTTCACGATGACGCGGTCCTGTAAGGGACGGAGCTTCATGTACCTGCTTCCTCCAAAAAATTGCCAAGCTACTTGTTTGCGGGAGAGGTCAAACGTCGAAAAAGCGCTTTCGAAGCCGTCATTCTCCAGCGTCGGTGGCATTCACCGACGGCTCGAAAAGATGTAGCCAGGCAGGGTTGAATTAAAATTGTGTTTTATCGCGTTCTTGGACTTCCTCTTCGACTTTGCTCGATCTTGCTCTCTGCTCTTTCTGCTTTTTCGGATCGTTACCGATACGAGGTGCTCGAACGCTGAGAGACTCTCGTCGAAGCGGCGTGCAGTCTATTCGCACGGACGGGGGTGTCAAGCGAAGTCCTTGCGAAAGGCTAAGTCGTTCTGGTTTTCTCGACGATTGCAGTTTGAACATGGCGCCCGCGCATTGACTTTCCGGCGTTGACTCTTCAGACTAGCAGGCGAAAAAAAATCGAAGGTGGAAAGAAGAGCCAATGGCGTTAACGCGGCGGCAACGAGAAATTTACGACTTTATTCGCGAGTTCATCGAGCGTGCGGGTTATTCACCAAGTCTGGAAGAGATTGGCGCGCATTTTGAGCTTTCGTCTGTGGCGACGGTGCACAAGCACATTCAGCACTTGATCCAAAAAGGATTTTTGCGCCGCGAGTGGAATCGCTCGCGTTCCATCGAGCCGCTTACGGAAGATCGTTCGCAAGCTGTTACGCTGCCTTTGCTCGGCGCGGTGGCTGCGGGGATTCCGATCGAGGCGGTTGAAGTGCTCGAGCATATTGCAGTGCCGCTTGAGCTCGTGCGTCGGCGAAGCAAGAGTTTCGTGCTTCGTGTGCGCGGCAATTCGATGATCGACGAACAGATTTGCGACGGTGATTATGTGGTCGTAGAGAGTACGCCTACGGCACGCGACGGCGAGACGGTGGTGGCGTTGATCCGTGGCGAAGAAACGACGCTCAAGAAGCTCTTCCGGCGCGGCAGTAAAATCGTCTTGCAGCCTGCGAATCAATCCATGAAGCCTCTCGAATTTCCGGCGCAGGATGTTGAAATTCGTGGTGTGGTGCGTGGCTTGCTGCGCGCTTATTAGTGTCTCAAATTTGTGTCACTAGCAGGAAGTCTGTCGATGGTACGTATCACGCGCGCTACGGAATTTTGCTCTTCGCTGCGCTACTGGAACCCCGCGCTTTCGGCCACGGAAAATCAAGAGCGCTTTGGACGCTGTGCTGCGCAGCACGGCCACAATTATCGTTTGGAGGTTACGCTACGTGGCGAGCCGGATTCCGTGACGGGAATGGTGATGGATTTGAAAGATTTGAAAGAGATCCTTGAACGCGAGATCGTAGCGCGATTTGATCACCGCGATTTGAATGGCGATACGCCATTCTTTGAAAAACGAGTGCCGACGCCGGAAAATTTGGCGCAAGTGATTCGTGATCTTTTGGTGCATGCACTGCCGACGGGAATGCTTGATCGTGTGCGGTTGTATCAAGATGAAGATCTTTGGGTGGACGTGATTGAGGAGGCGTCGTGATTTGTGTGACGCGCCGCTATCGTTTTGCGGCGGCGCATATTTTGTGCCGACGCGATTTCTCGATAGATCAAAACAAAAATGTGTATGGTAAATGTGCCAATCCCAATGGTCACGGTCATAATTACAGCCTGGAAGTTACTGTCGGCGGCAAAATAGATTCTGCAAGTGGATCACTGGTTTCGATCGCTGCGCTTGATGCGTGTGTGCAAGGGCACGTACTGGATCGCTTTGCATATTGCAATTTGAACGATGATGAGTTGTTTGTTGCAGTGGCGCCGACGGCAGAAAATATTGCACAAGCGATTTGGGGATTGCTTGCGCGGCCGGTAGAGCAGTGCGCGGGCGCAAATCTTGTTGCGGTGCGTGTAGTCGAAACTGCGCGCAATGATGCAGTGTTCTGCGCAGAGGACACGAAAAAGAGAGAATAAAACTCTTTTTTGTGTATGGTGTATAGAGCTGCGAAGAGGATGAACAGTGAAAGGAGGGTCTGGGAATGAGCGAAGAGACGGATCCGATTGAGGGTTTGGTGCGTAGCCTTCTCAAGGAGCTCGGCGAAGATCCAGGACGCGACGGACTTGAGAAGACGCCGGCTCGCGTTGCACGGGCGCTACGCTCTTTTACGTCGGGTTATGAAAGTGATCCGGTCGAGCTGCTAACGAGTGCGCTTTTCGATGTTGATTACAACGAGATGGTCCTCGTGCGCGACATCGAGTTTTACAGTCTTTGCGAGCACCATATGGTGCCGTTTTTTGGGCGCGTTCATGTGGCGTATATTCCGCGCGGTCGCATCGTTGGTCTTTCAAAAATTCCGCGTGTGGTTGAGGTCTTTGCGCGGCGCTTGCAAGTGCAGGAGCGTCTGACCATGGAAATTGCAGATGTGATCGAAAAGGCGTTGAGTCCGCTCGGTGTAGCGGTGGTGGTTGAGGCGGCGCATCTTTGCATGAGGATGCGCGGCGTTGAGACGCAGAACGCCTACGCGGTGACGAGTGCGATGAAAGGTGCTTTTGAGCGCAATTCGAAGACGCGCGCAGAATTCATGAATCTGATTCGGCATGGACGCGAGGCTTTTGCGTAATTTTGACGCACCGTTCCATGCAATCTCTGTGCGGATCCCCTGCTTTTATTGTGCTGTTTTTTTGCCTGCGATCTCACATCGATGGATCGCGAAAAATTTTGAGAAAACGTTTTGACAAGGAGTTCTTTTACGCTTTAATCTGCGCGTTCTGTGGGCCAAAACGGTGTTTTTCGTGAAGTCCGAATGGCCTTGGATGCAGTCGAAACAAAATCGAAAAGAACCTTTCGTCTTCTGCAGAGATTTGTGGAAATGATTCTAAAGATTCGGCTTCGACCTTCCGCAGAGAGTGCCGCACTGCGTTGTTGATTGGTGCGGTACGTCAGCAGGCGAGATACGAAACTCAAACGCTCTCAAAACGAAATAAAACTCAATGGATATGGCGAGCATCATAGAACGCAAAGCGTTGGGGATGCTCTGGGTCGTTTTTTGGAAGTAGAGCGTTGATGTCCCTGTCCAAGGCAATGCAGTTCAAGAAGGAGATCGTCGTGGCGGAGAAGGCTGAAAAAGGGAAACAAGTGAAGCTGAGTAAGACGAGCAAGCCAACGGGTGAAAGCAAGGACGGCGCGGCCAAGAGCATCGTAATCGACGAAAGTCGTCTCAATACTTCGCGTGAAGAAACGCGCTCGCGCGACCGCAGCGCACTGGGTTCGTACTTCGACGACATTGCTGCGATTCCCACCTTAACCAAAGAAGAAGAGGTGATGCTCGCAAAAGAAATTGAGGCATCTACCTACGAGTTCAAGACAAACGTCCTTTCGATTCCCTACACAGCTAAGGAAGTACTCGCGATTTGGCACAGCTTGCGCGTCGAAAACCGTGTGACTGGTAAAATGTCGGAATCGTTCGGCAGTGGCTCGCCGGAAGGGGAAGATCGCAGTGCACAGATTGACCAGTCGCTTGCGAAAGTCGAGCGTCTGATCGAGCGCCGAACACTCAAGTTGGAAGAAGGCGATATCGCTGGTGTAGATCGCTTGCTCAAGCAAATTTCGCGTGCGTTGTATGAAGCCGATCTTTCGATGCAGATCTTCAACCGCGTGCGCAAAAACATGGTCAACCTCAAGCGTGATTTGCGGCGCGCGCAAGTTCAGCTCGAACAAATCGAGAAGCGTCGTGTTCCGAAATCGCAAGAGGGTATCGAAAAACGCGATGCAGATTTTCACGCGTCACATGCGCGTGTCGCTATGCTTCAAGCCGAGATTGGTATCGAGGCATCGGCATTTCATCAAAAGATGAGCGTGATCGAAGGATCTTTCGAGCGGTTAACGAAAGTGAAAAACACTTTTGTGCAACACAACTTAAAGTTGGTTGTCGCGATCGCGAAAGATTACCGCAACATGGGAATCCCGTTTCAAGATTTGATTCAGGAAGGCAACCTTGGTTTGATCCGCGCCGTCGAAAAATTTGAGTATCAGCGCGGCCATAAATTTTCGACATATGCCGTATGGTGGATCCGACAGGCTTTGATTCGAGGCATTCAGAACCATTCGCGCACGATTCGAATTCCGAGTCACATGCACGACACGTTGCTCAAGTATTACCGCGCACACAATTCGCTTGAGACGAAACTGGGTCGTGAACCGACGGATTCTGAGATTGCCAAAGAATTAAAGATGTCGGTGGATCAAGCAGAGCGTTTACGCAAGATGACACGTGATCCGGTGAGCTTGGAAGATGAAGTGCGCGGTACAGATTCGAAGCTGCTTAAGGATTTCGTGCGTGATCCGAATGCGTGTTCGCCTCTTGACGAGCTGGATCACCATCGTTTGCAATTTGCGACCGAAGAATCGATTAGCATGTTGAATGAACGCGAGCGAAATATTTTGCGCTGGCGTTTTGGGATGCGCGGCTACGACGATCATACCCTCGAAGAGATTGGGACCAAGCTTGGGCTTTCGCGCGAGCGTGTGCGGCAACTCGAGGCGCGCGCGATTGCGAAGCTTCGAGCTTCGGCGCACAAAAAGACGCTGGAATCGTTTTTGCGCACACAAGACGATCGCGACGACGTGTATACGTCGTAACACTTTTCGGTGATCAAAACAAAAGAGGCTCTACGAAATTTCGTAGAGCCTCTTTTGTTTTTTAACGGTTAGAGTGCGTTTGCGTAGCGGATCAGGAGTTGCCTTCGAGCAACTCAGGAAAGACCAGGAGGTCTTTCGATTTTTCGAGCTCGTCACGACGTTTTGTGATCCAAGTATTCAACACAGATTGGCGTCGCTGTGCCAGCAATTCCTTTTTCTTGCTTTCCGCGATGAGGGCCAGCTCGGCATCCGGTGGACGCACGTGATCGAGAAGCTCGATCAGTACGGGCTTGCCATCGACGTGGAAAATCTCCGCCGGACTCGGCGCATCCAGCGAAAGTGCAAACGCGGCGGCTTGTACTTCGGGTGCTCGGCCAAGGATCGGTACATAGCCACTTTCGTTGCGAGCAAAGAGATCCGTGCGCTCAATGTTGATCTGCCGCTCTTGTGCAACCTCGATTAATTTGCGGCCTTTCTCAATTTCGGCGGCAATCTCTTGGGCGAGTTTTTCTCGATGCTCTTGTGCGCGCTCCTGAGCAAGCTTTTCCTTGGCCAATTCGTTTTGAACTTCTTCAAAGAGCTGTACGGAGGCAGGAATTTTTTCTTCGACACGAATCAAGTGATAACCGAAATTTGTTTCGACGGGCTGGCTGACTTCACCGACGGCCAGGGCGAAGGCGGCCTTTGCAAATTCCGGCACCATTTGCTCGTGCGTGAAGAAGCCTAAATCGCCGCCTTGTTGCTTTGTGCCCGGATCCTCGCTCTCCTCGGTCGCCACCTTCGCGAAGTCTTCACCTTTGACGATGCGTTCACGGATGGCTTCGATCTTTCGTTTCAGCACTGCCAACTCTTCGGCCGAGGCTTCACTGGAGTGGCGCAGGAGAATATGTCGTGCGCGTACTCGCTCGGGCTTGTTGTACTGCGCAAGGCGCTCATCATAGAGCGCGCGCACGGCCTTTTTGTTTTTGGCAAAGTACGTCTTGATCTGAGCGTCGGAAATTTCCATCTCGGCAGCTTTGGGAACTGCATCAAGCATGATGAAGGCAATCTGCACTTGTTCGAGTTCTGCTAGCGCTGCATCGCGCGCTTCCAAGTCAGATACGGCCACCGATGCATTCCAAATTCGGATTAGTTTGGTGCGTCGCAAGTCTTCGCGGATTACTTCCTCGAACGCATGCTGGCTACCAAAATTGCGTTCGGTGTAGTCGCGATATTGTTCGAGGGAGAACTTTCCTGACTCGTCGGAAAAATAGCTTTGGATGGTCGCGCGCACTTCATCATCGCCGACGACGATACCTAGGCGCTTTGCCTCGGCGGTGAGGATGGCTTGTTGCACGGCGGTTTGAAGCGCCGTTTGGTTTAGGATTTTTCGGAATTCTTTCGACTCAGAGTCGATCTTCATTTGCTTGCGATACTGCTCCTCGATGTTTGAGCGAATGCGTGCAACATGGCGCAGGGAGTACGCTTCTTTTCCGACGGCAATGACCGTATCTGACGGGCGCGATAACCTTCCCGTTCCGACGCCAAAGGTAACGACGAAGACGAGTCCCACCGTTCCAATCAGGGCTGCGATGATCCAACGTTGACCTTGGCGCAGAATGCGCATCATGGCTTGCTCTCCTTGTTCGGTGTTGTTCGCAACGCTGCTTCGACTTTGCGAAGTCCGATCCTCAAAGTTTTGTTTTCAATCTTGCTTTGACTGCCCCGCAGCAATGGTTTGCTTGTGGCTTCGAGCGCGCGAGGGCGCTTAGAGTACGCGACACGGTTCCTTGCCGGCAAGCCTCGATCGATGAAAACTCGGGCTTGTACGCGAGGCCGCGCTTGAAGCAGGTTTTGTGCGCTGTTAGGATGCCAAAAGACTTCTTCTCATTCGAACATTTCGCGCGAAATCGGTCACTTAGCCAAGCGATGCGCGAGTGGAAGAGGAAATCTCTCCGTGATGATTTATCTGCGGAGTTGAGATTCCACCTAGGAGATAGTGCAATGGCCTTCGATTCGTTTCTCGGACTTTTTTCGCAAGATTTAGCGATCGACCTCGGAACGGCAAACACACTTGTGTATGCCAAAGGTCGCGGCATTGTGATTTCCGAACCCAGTGTTGTCGCGGTAGTGAAGGATAGTCGTGGTGCGGACCGCGTACGTGCCGTCGGGCGCGAAGCGAAAGAGATGCTAGGTCGTACGCCAGGCAATATCGTTGCGATTCGTCCGATGAAAGACGGTGTCATTGCGGATTTTGAAATTACCGAAGCCATGCTGCGTTACTTCATCAAAAAAGTGTATCACGGTAGTCGCAAGCTTGTGCGTCCGCGTATTGTGATTGCTGTACCGTCGGGAATTACAGAAGTCGAGAAGCGTGCGGTGTGCGAATCGGCCATGCTGGCTGGCGCACGCGAAGTGTACTTGATTGAAGAACCGATGGCGGCGGCCATTGGTGCAGGCCTGCCGGTCACGGAGCCGTCTGGCAATATGATCATCGATATCGGCGGCGGCACGACCGAAGTGGCGGTGATTTCGTTATCCGGAATTGTGTATGCGAACTCCGTGCGCGTGGGTGGCGATAAACTTGACGAAGCCATCATCAATTACATCAAGCGCAAGTACAACTTACTGATTGGCGAACGCACTGCGGAGCTGATCAAGATAGAGATTGGTACTGCCTATCCGCTCGACGAAATGCTCAGCATGGAAACCAAGGGACGCGATTTGGTGGCGGGCATTCCAAAGACGCTCGAAATTAAGTCCGAAGAAGTGCGCGAAGCTTTGGCTGAGCCGATCAACACGATTGTGGATAGTGTGAAAATTGCTCTCGAGCGCACGCCGCCGGAACTTTCGGCGGATATCGTCGACAAGGGCATCGTGCTCGTCGGTGGTGGCTCGTCGTTACGCAATCTCGATGTTCTCTTGCGGGAAGAAACTGGGCTGCCGATCATTCGCGCGGAAGATCCATTTACGGCCGTTGCGATCGGCACGGGACGCTGCCTCGACGAAATGGAGCTTTTGCGCGAAGTGACGATTCGCTCGTAGCGCGATCGTTGTGGGGAGGGCTGGCGGCAAATGGGTGAGTTGCTCGCGCGTTTCCGCGGCCCACTGCTTTTTTTCACCCTCGCTCTTTTCTCGCTCATGACCATGCTTGCGGATTATCGGGCGCTGCGCGGCCGCGAGCATGCGTTGCCGTGGTGGTCGGCTCGCGTCATCGAGTTGGCGATTCCCGTGCAGAAGGTCATTGCGGCACCGTTCGAAGCCGCCCGCACTTTTTGGCAAAACTACATATCACTGATTGGTGTCGCTGCAGAAAATCAAGAGTTGCGTCGGCGCATCGCTGCACTTGAAGAAGAGCGACTGCAATATCAAGAGGCCTTGGTGGCGAGCGGGCACTTGGCCCAAATTGCGGCGTTGCGCGACACGTTCACGATGCCGATGTTGCCGGCGGAAGTAGTAGGTCAAGATGCATCGACGTGGTTGCGTGCGATTTTGATCGATCGTGGCCGACACCACGGAGTGTATTCCGGCATGCCCGTTGTGACCGAGCAAGGCTTGGCGGGACTCGTCACGGCGACATCGGAGCGTGCAGCCAAGGTGATGTTGCTTACGGACCGTCAACTTGCTGCGGATGGCATCGTGCAGCGTACGCGCACGCGCGGCATTGTGCGTGGCGTTGGCAACGATCAACTCGAATTTGAATTTGTGCCGGGTGAATCGTCGCTGCAAGCGGGTGATGTCGTGATGACATCGGGGCTTGGCGGCGTATATCCCAAGGGTTTGCGCATCGGGGAGGTGATGAACGTAGATGAGGCTCCGGCCAATCGATTCTTGCAGCGCGTGCGTGTTCGCCCTTCGGTAGAGTTTAATCGCATGGAACAAATTTTTGTGTTGATTTGGCGCGGGCCTACGATGGAGCTTTTGTATGCCGAAGAAGCACTTCCGGTGCATGTTCCGACGGAAGCGAGGGTGCCAAAGCCATGAGGCGATTCGTGATGTTGTTTTTGTTCGGAGTACTTTGTGTGATGGCGCAAGGAGCACTCGCCAAAGTCATTTCGCCCCAATACGTTCCCGATCTTGGTTTGCTCATGGCTTTTGGTGCGGGGTTGACGCTGGGCGCCGTGGATGGACTTTTGCTGGCTGCGGCGCTTGGCTATGTCGCCGACACGCTCGGTGGATCACTGCTTGGACAATGGGCGCTTGTTTACATTATTATGTGTCAGGCTACACGTATTTTGACGCAGCATCTCAACTTCCAGGGTATTTTTTATCACGCGTTCTTTGTTTTTGGACTGACGTTTGTGTGTGAATTCGCGCTTGCGGGTGCTGTTTGGCTCTTGCAGGAGGCGCCACCGGCGACGGGCGTGTTGACGCCTGCGCTTGCGATTCATGCGGTCACGAATGCCGTGATGGCACCGCTTTTTGGACAACTCATTCTGCAGCTCGCTGCGCGACTTGAGTCCGATCGTCGGCGTGATCTGCAGCTCAACGGACAGCGCGCAGGCAAATAACGCAGTGGAGTGTCATGGCAGATCGGTTTGAAACGAAACTCGGTGCAGGACAAGATCCGCTGATTGAAAGTCGGCTTTGGGTGCTGATGATCGCCGTGTTTTGTTTTCTTGGAATTTTTGAAACCCGCCTTTTGTATCTGCAGGTGATTCTTGGCGACGAATTACGCCAGCGCTCGGAAAAAAATTCAATTCGTACACTGCGTTTAGAGGCTCCGCGCGGTGAGATTGTAGATCGTAACGGCAAGGTGCTTGCCACGACACGTCCAGCCTTTGGCGCGCGCATGATTCCCAGCGATGTCCAAAATCTTTCGCTTGAACTTGAAGCGCTTGGTCAGTTACTTGCGATCGATCCGGTGCCGTACCGTGAGCGAATTGCAAGTTTGCGCGGACGTATGCGTTTTCAAGCGACGACGATCAAGGATGATTTGTCCTTCGAAGAGCTTGCTCGCATTGAGACGCATAGCTTTCGCTTGCCCGGAGTGTTTACGAGTGTGTTTCCGCGTCGTCACTATGTCGAAGGCGAACTCGCTGCGCATGTGCTGGGAAAAATTGGTGAGATTCGTACGACGCAACTCGAACAACCACAATTCCAGAATTATGTGTCGGGTGAGATCGTTGGACAATCTGGTGTTGAGAGTGTCTTTGAGCCACAGCTGCGTGGGAAGGCGGGTGGGCGCAATGTGATTGTTGATGTTGTTGGGCGCGAAGTCGAAGTGCTCGATGAAATTTCTCCCGTGCAGGGAGGTCGCGTACGACTTGCGCTGGATCTCGACTTGCAGCAGGAGGCTGAGACTGCCTTTCTGGATGTGCCGCCTGGCGCACCCGCAAAAATGGGTGCGCTCGTTGCGCTCGACGTGCGCAACGGCGACATACTCGCTCTTGTGTCGAAGCCGGCTTACGATCCCAACGATTTCGCCGGCGGAGTCGATACAAAAACTTGGTCGAGACTCATGAATGACGAGTGGCACCCTTTGCAACACCGCGCACTAAAGGGGCAATATCCGCCGGGTTCTACATACAAGGCTATCGTTGCAGCGGCAGCACTCGAAGCAGGGGTTGTCAATCAACACACTACAGTGTATTGCCCGGGTTCATATCGACTTGGCAATCGGCGTTATGGTTGCTGGAAGAAAGAAGGGCACGGCAATGTTGATTTGCATAAGGCACTTCAACAATCTTGTGACGTTTATTTTTACACCGTCGGAAACGCACTCGAAATTGATCGCATTGCGCACTTCGCACACGCTTTTGGGCTTGGGGTGCCGACTCGGATTTTGGGCGTTGCAGAAGGTGAAGAAAAAAGTGGTTTGGTTCCGACACAGGCGTGGAAAAAACGTCGCTTTGGTCAGGCATGGATTGCGGGCGAAACGATCTCGGCGTCGATCGGTCAAGGTTACAATTTGGTGACACCGATTCAGTTGGCGGTGGCCTATGCTGCGATTGCGAATGGTGGTCAAGTGGTCCGACCTCGATTGGTGTTGGATGCAGTGGACCGTACAGGCCAAATCGAGACCTTCGCTCCTGCGATGGGTGAGCGCGTTCCGGTGTCCGAAAAAAACTTGGCTGCAGTGCGTAATGGACTTGAAGCAGTGGTAGAAGAGCCCGGCGGCACGGGAGGACGCGCGCGTGTGCCGGGTGTGCGCGTTGCGGGCAAGACGGGCACGGCGCAAGTAGTACGTCTTGAGCAAACCAAAGATATGAAAGAAAGTGAAATTCCGATCAAATACCGGGACCACGCTTGGTTTGTAGCCTATGCACCGTCGGAAAATGCGGAGATCGTGGTGGCGGTCTTGGCAGAGCACGGTGGACACGGTGGTTCGGCGGCGGCCCCCATCGCTCAGCGCGTGCTCGCACGTTATTTCGAAAAAAAGAAACAACAAGAATCTGTGTCGGACGAGGTGAATGCTGCGAGTGCAAACCCAGCGCAAACAACGATGCCCGTCGTAACTCCGGAAAGTGTTGGAGAAGACGGTGTGCCCGATGCTCCTACAGTGGTACCGGAAGGAAGTCTCGATGCTGGGGATTGATCGCCGCTCGCTTCAGAACTTTGATTGGGGACTTTTGGCCCTGGTGCTGCTCATCGTGACGCTTGGGATCGTGAACCTAATCTCGGCGACACACGAAACGGATCTCGTGGGTTGGTCTTCGCAGGTGCAGCGTCAACTTGTTGCCGTGGGAATTGGTTTTGCGGGTTTGCTGGTTGTGCTCGCTTTCGATTATCGACATTTCGAACGGTTTGCAATTCCAATTTTTCTTGGATGCCTCGCGCTGGTTGCATCGACACTCGTGTTCGGAGCTGTCATCAAGGGCAATCAAAGTTGGCTCGTGCTGGGACCTTTGCGCTTGCAACCGTCGGAGTTCTCGAAGATTGCACTCGTGATCGCACTTTCACGTTACTTCCATCGTTATCCGCCAAGCACGATGCATTCAATCCTCGATTTGTGGAAACCGACTTTGATTGCACTTTCCCTCGTTGGTGTGATCATCTTGCAGCGCGACAAAGGTGTTGCGCTGATTACGCTCCTGATTGCTTGTACGTATCTACCGCTTTTGCGTATCTCGCTGCGGGCTTGGCTTGCGGTGGGAGTCGTCTCGGCCGTGTGTGCAGTGATGATTTGGATGTTTGCGCTCGAGCCGTACCAACACACGCGGATTCTCGATTTTCTTGATCCGGGACGTGACCCCTTGGCGTCGGGCTATCAAGTCAATCAATCGCGGATCGCCGTCGGATCAGGCGGTCTTTTCGGAAAAGGTTATATGGGTGGAACGCAAACTCAATTGCGTTTTCTCCCAACACAGCACACGGATTTTATTTTTTCGGTTTTGGCAGAAGAGTGGGGATTCGTTGGTTCATCGGTGGTGCTTGGCTTGTATGTCGTCTTGTTGTTCTGGGGGCTTGCGATTGCCCGTCAGGCCAAAGAGAGTTTTGGTGCCTTGCTCGCCGTGGGGGTCGTCGGCACTTTGTTTTGGCCTGCTTTGATCAACATCGCGATGGTGCTTGGTTTGGCACCGGTGATCGGCGTTGCTTTTCCATTTTTTTCCTACGGCGGTTCCGCGATGATCGCATCGCTACTTGCTGTGGGGATTTTGCTGAACATCTCAATGCGGCGTTACATGTTTTGACGCGATTTCGGAGCCATGACATGCGATATACACAAGAAAGTGGAGACCTGCGTCCGACTTTGCAGATTTGTGCTTTTTTCGATCTTGATAAAACATTGATTTCGGAAAATTCGGGAACGCTTTTTTTGAAACATCGCTACGTCCGTGGCGAAACGACGGCTTGGGATTTGTTGGGTGGACTGGGATCCTATTTCAAGTACAAGCTTGGCTTGCTTGATCTTGACGCGTGGACGGAGAAGTCGGCGCGCGAAATTGCCGGTGTTGAAATTGAGGCTCTGCGCCGGGAGGCGGCAGAATCGTTCGATGCAGCGGTGGAGGCGCGGATTTATCCTGAGGCCGAACGCTTGATTGAATCGCATCGCGCACAAGGTCACTTACTCGCAATTGTGTCGGCATCGATTGGCTTTGTTGTTGAACCACTCGCAAAGCGTCTCCGCATTGAGCACGCTTTGTACACACAGCTTGAAGAAAAAGACGGTCGTTTGACGGGGCGAGTGAAAAAGCCGCTTTGCTATCGGGAAGGAAAAATTTTTTGGTTACGCAAGTTTGTTGAAGCGCAGCGTATTGATTTGGCTCGTAGCTACTTCTATACGGATTCGATTACGGATTTACCGTTGCTCGAACTCGTGGGCCATCCCGTTGCGGTGAATCCGGATCCGCTTTTGTATCGCAAGGCCATCGAACGCGTTTGGCCAGTGCGCTTCTTTCAAGCACCCGATTTTTCGTCCGTGCCCGATTCGCATTCCAGTGCGGTAAAAATTAGAAAATCATCCGACTCGCCGCGTTAATACGCTTGTGAATTTTTGCATGAAATTGCTGTGACTCAAATTGATGTCAGACGTACAAATGCCTGTAGCAAAATCGCGCTACAGGCATTTGTGTAGATATTTTCGCTTCGCGTTTAAGCAAGCAGATCGCGAATCATTTCTTCGAATGTTGCTTTCGGGCGTGCGCCAATGGTTTGCCCGACAATTCGACCTTTCTTGAAGGCCATGATCGTGG
>CAYRID010000035.1:15923-23420 GCA_964424225.1 uncultured Geobacter sp. | reverse complement strand
TCTTGCGCTCAAACTTCGCCTTTGCCATCTCTCGTCACCTCTTGCTTCGTTTGGTTAAACCTACAAAAACAACCGTCACAAACTGGAGCTCAGGAGCGGGATTGAACCGCCGACCTCGTCCTTACCAAGGACGTGCTCTACCAACTGAGCTACCTGAGCCAATCCCTCAATTCCCTAGCTAGCATCCCTCGGGCTTCGGGCAGGGTGGAGCGGGAAACGGGATTCGAACCCGCGACCCCAAGCTTGGAAGGCTTGTGCTCTAGCCAGCTGAGCTATTCCCGCCTACACAATTTCGGCTCACCCGTACTTGCTTCGCCTTGCACCCGCCGGACATCAAGCCACAATCCTCGCTCCATCTCGACCCAGCACATTCACTGCATTTCTTCTTTGCACTCGACCTGCACTCGATTCGAAATACGAGGCCGCCTCGGCACGCATCCAGCAACGTGACACCAATTCGTTGTCAGGTTGCCAGCGCCTTTCCGTCACTCCTTGGTGGAGAGGGGAGGATTCGAACCTCCGAAGGCATGAGCCAGCAGATTTACAGTCTGCCCCGTTTGGCCGCTTCGGTACCTCTCCAATCTCACCGCGGCAAAAAAAGCGTAAACGACCCCTCGTTTCTACTTCGCGCACTCGTGAATCTGGCGAAGTAAACACCGAAAGCAGTTACGCATTACCGCATTGATTTTCCGACTTTCTGCATCTGCCACTTTGTGGTGTCACCGCGTGACACTTTGCCTGTGGCAACCTTTCAGCTCATTGCAATTGCACCGACGGCAATCATCTTCTGAGCCCTAAACTCTCTCGTGCACCGCGCACTCGTTTTATAGCAATGCAATGGAGCTGGCGATGGGAATCGAACCCGCAACCTGCTCATTACAAATGAGCTGCTCTGCCAATTGAGCTACGCCAGCACGGAGACGATTCGAGGGCGGACTATACGGCGCAGGTTCAAGATGGGCAACCAAAGATTCTTGTTTTTTTCAAGGAGTTTAAGTGCGATTCTCCCCGCAGGAAGCCAACGCTTGACGGCGCAATTCGAAGAGCACAATCGCCGCTGCGCATGAAACATTGAGGGACTCCACAGCGCCTACCATGGGAATACTCACTAAATAATCGATTCTCTTGCGCACTCCCTCGCGAAGCCCGCGATCCTCGGCACCGAGCACGACCAACAAATCTCCGAGCACCGCCCGTGAATCGAGTTCAAAAAGAGTCCGCGAGGCAAGTTGATCCGCTCCAATCATCCAAAATCCATCCTCTTTAAGACGATCGATCGTTGATGCCAAGTTCACAACTCGTGCAATCGGCAAATGCTCGCTCGCACCAGCACTCGCCCGACCAATCGCTGGCCCCAGCGGCGGCGCATTGCGCTCCGTCATGAGTAGCCCCTGGAAGCCCGCTGCCTCGGCTACACGAATCACCGCACCAACGTTTTGAGGATCTTCCACGCCATCGAGTGCAATGAACCGACGCGGAGAAGCACATGCACGCACCAGAGAATTGAGTTCCACCGTCGGAAGCGGTGACGCTTCGAGCACGACACCTTGCGCGCGAGCTTCGTCCCCAACGAGTTCATGCAATTTGGCTTTCACTATCCTCTCGATTCGCACACCGGCGTGTTCAGCCAACTCAAGAATGGAATCGAGTTCAGGGCGGCGTTCTTCGCGAGCAATCAAAAGCCGGAAAAAACGCCGACGGCGTGCGCGCAACGCTTCTCGCACAGGATGCACACCGTAAAGAAACTCCGACGGAAGGCCGCTCGGCTTCACACATGCAGACTTACTTGGTTTCAAGGCAATTTCCGATCTCGGCCACGAACTCACGCGCCGCATGAGCAGGATTCGCCGCCTTCAAAATCGGGCGCCCGACGACGAGTAAGTTTGATCCTGCACGAAGAGCTATTTCTGGCGTCGCAATCCGCGACTGATCGCCCACTGCCTCGGCAGCGCGCCGCACACCCGGAGTCACGAGAAAAAAATCTTTGCCCGCTTGAGCACGAATCGCCGCTGCCTCCCACGGTGAAGCCACAACTCCGTCAAGACCTGCCTGCAACGCAAGATCAACAAAACGTGCAACATGGTCGGGAAGCGACTCGGCCACACCAAGCGTTTCCAAATCAGTCGGGCCAAAACTCGTCAGCACCGTCACCGCAACGAGTTTTGGCTGCGTGCGCCCAGCCTGCGCCGCAGCCTCGTGAGCGGCGCCGCGCGCAGCGCGCAGCATCGCCACACCTCCCGCAGCGTGCAACGTCAGCATATCAACACCATGACGTGTCGCTGCCGCCACTGCAGAAGCCACTGTATTAGGAATGTCGTGTAACTTGGTATCGAGAAAAACCTTGGCCCTTGCGCGTGCCATCGCAATTGCAGCCGGTCCAACTGCGGTAAAAAGCTCCGCACCAATTTTGATCCAACCCGCAGCACCGTCGATCGATTGCACCACGCCTTGTGCCGAGTGCAAATCCGGCACATCAAGCGCCACTGCGAGATAATCACGCGGATCGGACACTTTTTCTCTCTCCTGTTCATCAAAAACTCAAAAACTGACACTCTTCCCGGTTGCCGATACACAAAGCCTTTTGCGCCTTCTTGGTAACTCAAATAACAACGAGTTGCGAACGCACAAACAAGAAAAATTTGCGCTGCAAACAAAGATCCATGCACAGCGAGCCATCATGTTTTTTCACACGCCCTCAGCTTGCTTCGCCAATCGTTTGATATTCTCCTCGGCGATGAAAAAGACCAATGGCCGCCAACTTCAAAATCAACTCCGAAGTCGCAATCGCAATTTCGACTTTTGTAAAAGTTCGTCCGGGCAACGCTTGCTACACAACGCGCGCTGGCTCGCCGCTCTGCGCAAAGAAATTCTTTCTGTTGCAAACGATGCAGGTCGCGTACGTCTGCGCCAAGTGATGGAAACACCTTTCGCTTTATACCGCCTCGAACTGGAAAACCCGGCGCTCCGCTATCAACGCACAGCACTGCTTGACAACCACAATCTGCGCATGCTTCTTGAAGAGAAAGCGGTTCGCGCTGTTGTACGCATACGCAAAGGCCGCACTCGCAATCGAAACCCTGATCCCCAGCAAGGCAATCAACAATAAAGTGTGTCGTCGCAAATTTGTGTTAGCGCACAAACAGGATGCCCGGAGCAGGATTCGAACCTGCATGACCAAAGGCCAGAAGATTTTAAGTCTTCCGTGTCTACCCTTCCACCATCCGGGCTCAAGTCGAAGACTCAAGAGAACAAGGTCATTCGGAAAGTATTTGGAGGCGGCGCCCGGATTTGAACCGGGGATCAAGGATTTGCAGTCCCATGCCTTACCACTTGGCTACGCCGCCGAGAGTGAGACTGAGTAACGCGCATCGTGCGTGACGTCAATCAAGAGCATGTTAGGATTTGGCCAATATGAAATGGTTTTTCTTGTTTTGCGGTGGCGGGCTCGGATCGCTGTTGCGCGTTGCGCTGGGTAGCGCGATTCAAGCGCGCGCGGGATCAGTGTTTCCATGGGGTACGCTTTGCGTCAATCTCGTCGGCTGCTTTGCGATCGGCCTTGTGGCCACACTCGCCGACGATCGCGCCTTGCTTCCCGAAAGTTTGCGCTCTTTTCTCATCGCGGGAGTGCTCGGCGGCTTTACAACCTTCTCTGCCTTCGGCCTCGAAACACAACGCCTCTTCGAAGGTGGAGCAACCTCTTCGGCGCTAGCCTATGCGCTCGCGAGTGTCGTGTTCGGAATCGCCGCTTCAGCGAGCGGCGTGGCACTTGTTCGCGCTTTGCCCTAAGTCTGCAGCCAGCACACAACACTACGCATACCGCTACACAAAATCACGACAAGCACTTGCCGTCGCTGCACCAAAGCGAAATCGTCATTTTCAAAAGTTTTTGAGAATTAGCGTAAAGACAGCGTCTCAGGCTCTACACTGGCGTCGGCATTCACTCGAAACGCACCCTGAAAGTCATAGCGTCGCCAGAGCACTATACGTGAAACAGTGTTACTGCCCGGCACGAAATAGATCCACTTTTCGTTCCAAGTGCAACCCTGCTCTTGCGTCGTACGCGGGTCATTGACGCTGCCAATCTGCGCCGTCGGCTCACCAAGACTTTTCCACACCTGCGCACGGGTCCACTTCGGTGCATGCACTTTGGTGCACTTCGGATTTCCACAACTTGTTTGTGTAGTTAGAGCCGACACGAAACACTTCTCCTATCGATCGCACTCGCCACCGATCATGTTGATCATGTCAAACGTCGGAATGATGTCTGCCAAATAGGCGCCGCGCACCATCAGCGGCAAAGGTTGCAAATTGATCAAGCTCGGCGGCCGACAGCGAACTTTGTATGGCACTTCACTGCCATCGGAAACAAGATAAAACCCAAGCTCGCCGTTCGCCGACTCGACCGCAAAATACGCTTCACCCGTCGGCACCTTCGGGCCTTCTGTCACCGACTTGAATTGCTGGATCAATTCTTCCATGCGATTAAAGACGCGACCCTTCGCCGGCCAGCGCACCTTGTAATTATCCGTATCGACCGGGCCGGGGCCGAGGCGTTGCAAGCGGTCCAAGCACTGCTCAACGATGCGCATGCTCTGCAACATCTCTTCTTCACAAACCAAGAAGCGATCGTAATTATCACCAATCTCACCGACGGGAACATCAAAGTCGATTTGATCATACACCAAATAAGGTTGGTCTTTTCGCAGGTCAAACGGTACGCCTGCAGCACGCAAAAGCGGACCCGTCACGGCGTAACGAATCAACTCATCTTTACCAATCACGCCGGTGTTGCGCATGCGATCCACAAAAATGCGGTTACGCAAAATTACGTCATCAAAATCCTTGAGCAGCTCACGAATGCGTGCGAAGTTCTCACGACATTGCGCAATGAAATTCGTTGGCATCCCATGCTTTACTCCACCGATGCGTATGTAATTCGACGTCACGCGCGCACCGCAAAGCATTTCGAGCAAATCCCACGCAAGTTCGCGCGCTTCGATGCCATACAGGAACGGCGTCATCGCCTGCAACTCAAGGCACGCGGCACCACAACGCGTCAGATGATCGGACAAACGCGCAATCTCCGACGCCACGACGCGAAGCCACTGGCAACGCTCCGGTGTTTCAATCTCGAGAAGTTTTTCGACGGCCATGCAATAGCCGAGGTTGCAAAGCACCGCCGAGTTGTAGTTCAAACGGTCCGTGTACGGAATCGCTTGATACCATGTGCCACTCTCGCACTCTTTCTCAAAGCCGCGGTGCAAATAGCCGACTTGCACATCCAAACCAACAACTGACTCGCCGTCGAGTTCAATCAAAAACTTGACCGTTCCGTGTGTTGCCGGATGGGACGGACCCATGTTGAGGATCTGGTGCTGCGTATGCAGATCTTTGCTGAGATCGTCATCGAGCGCCTGAAACGAAGTATTGGCGAGACCGGGAATCGATTGCATCGTCGTCTAGTTCCTTGGACCGATCAGCGGCTGACGTTTTTCCTTCGGATAATCCTTGCGCAACGGGTGCCCTTGGAACTCTTCATAGAGTAAGAGCCGACGCAAATCCGGATGGCCGCGGAAGTGAATTCCGTACATATCCCACACTTCGCGCTCGAGCCAATTCGCAGCGGGCCAAACCTTCATCACACTCGCAATCACAAATTCGTGTCCGTCATATTTTGGATCTGTAGATGCCACCTGCGGCACGCGCGCCTTGACACGCAAGCGCTGATTCTTGGCAAGCGAATACAGGTGATACACCATCTCGAAACGCGGCGTTTGCCCGAAATAATCGACCGCCGTCAAATCTGTAAGCATGTCGAATTCAAAACCGCGGCCATCGCGCAGCGCTTCCATCACTTCGAGCAAGCTCTCGGCCTTGACCGTGACCGTCGCATCACCGAAACGAGCGTGTGTATCCACGATGTCTTTCGCGTACTGTTCGATGAGCAACTCAAGCACCGGCGATTCTTGATGCTGCATCACTTCCCCTCGCCAGTCGTCACGGCATGCGCGCGATCATATTCGCCGCGCAAAAATTCAAGGCGCCGCTTGAGCAAAGTTTGCGGCACGAGAAGTTGCTCTTTGTGGAATAAAAGTCGGCTGCGATCTGTCGTTGCGAGTTCGACTTCGCGGCTCATTACAATCGCCTCTTCGGGGCAAGCTTCTTCGCAAAGCCCACAGAACATGCAGCGCGAAAGATCAAAATCAAAAACTTCTGGATAGCGTTCGATGCCCTTCCCCTCGAGTTCGCCGGGCACAATCGTGATGCAATCGCTCGGACATGCAAATTCACAAAGTCCGCAAGCCACGCAACGCGGCCGACCATCGTCGAGCTGAACCAAAACCGGCATTCCACGAAACGCGTCTGCGTAATCAACGTGCTCGTCGGGATATTGCACGACGAAGGCCACCGGCTTGCCCGTTGCAAAACCTTTGAGATTGCGAAAAAAATGCCCCATTGCGACCGCAAACGCCTTCGCAATGGCCGGAACGAAGAATCGCTCCGATCCGCCAATTTTATTGCGTCGATTTACAGTAACAACTCGGACTGCCATGGCGCGCCAGTATAAGAGAAGGATTTCCGTCCAGCGAGGGAAATCCGGGATGAAATGCTGCTTTCCGAATTTCTTTTTGCGGCCCTAAGGAATCGCGCGTTTCGGTGAAAAAACCGGGTACGTCCCGATCTCTTTGTGACGTCCGTCGGCAGGAACTTTTTCGCCCTGCACGCGGTTTTGCAGTTTGATCAAACCATCGAGTACGGCTTCCGGCCGCGGCGGACAACCCGCAATATAAATATCAACCGGAATGATCGTGTCCGCGCCTTGCACCGTCGCATAATTGTTATACGGACCGCCCGAAGTAGCACAGGCACCAAACGCCACCACCCACTTGGGCTCCGCCATCTGGTCATACACTTTTTTGAGTATTGGTGCTTGGCGATGCGTGATGGTTCCGACGACCATCATCAAGTCGGCTTGGCGCGGCGAAAAACGCGGCAGCGCAATTCCGAACCGATCCATGTCATAGCGCGGCCCCGCCGCTGCCATGAATTCCATGCCGCAACATGCCGTAACGAACGGATAGATAAACATCGAATACTTGCGCGCCCAGTTCACGGCTTGATCGAGTTTGGTCAACACGACGGCTTCCGAGCCCTGGCTCAAAAACTGCGCAACATCGTGATCCGTTTTTCCAATGGCCATCGCCATCTCCTCCCGATTCGAGGTCCCCACTATAGCGGCTCACGCATCGGATGCCCTCGGAAAGCAATACATCCGAAATTTTTTCTATAGCCAAGGCAAGCCCGTTTCGCGCATCCCTCTTGCGCAGTATCGAGCTATGGCAGCGCGCATCTCGCACATCGCATCGCAATGCGACAGCGCGCAACACAGCACGCACCGCAGCCTGCGGAGCACACGTCGATCCGTCGAAAGTCGCCTACAAACGTGAGAATATGGCATGTTGCAAAAACATTTCGCATCGCAATGCAAACCCGTTC
>CAYRID010000035.1:0-15823 GCA_964424225.1 uncultured Geobacter sp. | reverse complement strand
GCCACAAACAGGACGCAGAAAATTCGCATGACGAAACGCACCGGCATCTTGCTCGCTAATCTCGGCACGCCCGACTCACCGACGGAAAATGATGTGCGTCGCTACCTTCGTGAATTTCTGAGCGATCCCTATGTGATCGATTTGCCCGCCCCGCTGCGCTGGCTTTTGCTGAATTTTGTGATCTTGCCGCGCCGTCCGCGTGCAAGCGCAAAGCTCTACGCCTCAATTTGGACGGATCAGGGTTCGCCACTGCTCGTGCACGAACGGGCCCTAGCAAAGCAAGTGGCAGCAAAACTCGGTGACGATTTCCATGTCGAACTCGCCATGCGCTACGGAAATCCGAGTATCGAAGGCGCCTTTGCAGCCTTCGCAGCACAAGGCGTTACGCAAGTCATCGTGATGCCACTCTACCCACAAGCAACAGGATCTTCTTCTGGATCGACGCTAGCCAAAGCGCGACAAGTGGCCGCACGTCGGGGGCTCGAATCAACACTTTTTTGCGTCAAGCCCTTTTACGATCATCCACAATTTTTGGCCGCGCTCGCGCAGGCTTCCAAACCGGCTTTAACCGAGTTTGCACCCGATCATGTGCTCTTTAGTTTTCACGGTGTTCCTGAACGTCATTTGCGAAAAGCTGATTTAGCGCGTCGCACTTGCCTCACGCATACGAATTGTTGCGACACGCTTCACGCCGAGAACGCCAATTGCTATCGCGCACAATGTTTTTCGACCGCACGCGCACTGGCTCGCACTCTTGCACTGCCTGCAAACACCTACTCGATCGGCTTTCAATCGCGCTTAGGCCGCACCCCGTGGATTCGACCCTACACCGATGAATGTCTCAAACAACTCGCAACGGCTGGTCACAAGCGCCTTGCGGTGATCTGTCCTTCTTTTGTCGCAGATTGCCTCGAAACTCTTGAAGAAATCGGCATTCGCGCCCGCGAGCACTGGAAACAACTCGGCGGCGAAGATCTACTCTGTGTACCGTGCTTGAATGATCATCCCGCTTTTGTACACGCAGTGGTGTCGATCTTGCACGAGACAAAAAACGCCATCGCGGTCGCGCACCCGGAAAAGACGGATCACACCACCGCGATCGCGCCCATGCGCTAGACGGTCTTGCTAAAAATTTGCTCGCCCGAACGTTGCTGTGCCGAGAGATAAGCATCAAACGCCATAGCAATATTGCGTACCAGCAAGCGTCCAATGGATGTCACGCACAAACTTCCGTCACTCGAAATTTCAAGCAAACCGTCCTGCTCAGCACAAGCCAGAGAGCGCAGTTCAGTCGCATACTTCTCAGAAAACTTCTCACCGAATTCGGCATGATATTCGTCGGCGCGAAGCTCACTCAAGCAGATCAAGCGGCTGATAATCCAGCGACGACGCACATCATCCGGCGTAAGCCAGTGCCCCCGCATCGTCGCAAGACCATTTGCGCGCACTGCGACTTGCCACGGCCCCACGTCGCGCTGCGACTGCGCATAGCTGCCCCGAAGCTCGCTAATGGCACTTGCACCAAAACCAATCAACTCAACACCGTCTTGTGTCGTGTGCCCCATAAAATTTCGTCGTAACGTGCGCTCTTGCAGTGCATGCGTCAGCTCGTCGTCGGGACGCGCGAAATGATCCAAGCCGATGTAGACATAACCTGCATCGAGAAAGCGGCGAATCGCACGCAACATCAAACGCAATTTTGTGTGTGCGTCGGGCAAATCCTTGCTCTCAAAACCACGCTGTTGTCGCGCTTTCCAGGTTACATGTGCGTAGGAATAGAGCGCGAGCCGGTCGGGCGCGAGGTCAATCACCGTGTCGAGCGTTCTTTCGAAGGTCCCTTCCCGCTGAAAAGGAAGGCCATAAATCAAATCGTAATTCACACTCTCAAAACCTGCATCGCGCGCAAGGCGTGTGAGATCTCGTGTCATTTCTGCTGGTTGAATACGGTGCACGGCCTCTTGCACCGTCGGATCAAAATCCTGCACACCCATAGAAATTCGATTAAAACCACACTCACGCAACACTTCGATGTGTCGAGCTGTCGTTCGACGTGGATCGACTTCGATCGATATCTCGGCACCCTCGCGCATTGGAAATGCATCCGTCAGCAGAGTGTACAAACGCCGAATCTGCTCCGGATTGAGATAAGTCGGCGTACCACCCCCCCAATGTAGTTGTGTCGCCAATCGTGGGGCCGACACCGATTCGCGTACCGCCTCAATCTCGCGCGCAAGCACCTCAAGATACTCGGCTGCACGCGAAACATCTTTCGTAATCACACGATTGCACGCACAGAAGTGGCATAGAGTTTGGCAAAACGGAATGTGTACATACAACGCAAGCGCGTCGCTTGATGTCACATCTTGGCGCGCAAGTTCACGCCGACAATCTGCAACGCCGTAACTCTCTGTCCACACCGGCGCCGTCGGATAACTGGTATAGCGCGGGCCGGCGGTATCGTAACGCTCAAGAATTGCTTCAGCGTGCCCGGGATCAATATCAAACGTCGGTGCACTCATCGCGCGGTTTCTCCATGCAAATTCGTCAACGACTTCGCTGCATCAAGAAATGCACGCACACCGTCGATCGGCGTGTCGGGCAAACAGCCGTGTCCGAGATTCAAAATATGCCCGCGCGCTGGTGCGGCTTCGCGTGCAATTCGGTGCACCATCTCGAAAATTTTTTCTCGCGGCGCTGCAAGCGCGCAAGGATCAAGATTGCCTTGCAAACTTACGCGCGCACCTGCCCGCCGCGCCAAAGCACCAATATCAATACGCCAATCAAGCGATAACACATCTGCGTTTACGTCAATCATTTCATCGACGACGTGCGCGCCATTATTCACATACAAGATGAAGGGTGCTGCTTTGCGATTTACTTTCGAAGCGATCTCGCGATGCACCGGCAAAACCCACTCGCGATATTCAAGCGGGCTCAAAATACCAGCCCACGTATCAAAGAGCTGCACGACTTGGGCTCCTGCTTCAATCTGCGCGTTGAGATAATCCACCGTAAGTTCCGTCAGCAAACTTTGCAACGCACGCAACACTTCGGGCGCGCGATACATCATCTGCTTGAGCGTTCCAAAGTTTTTCGATCCGGCACCCTCGACGAGATACGCTGCAAGCGTAAATGGTGCACCCGCAAAACCAAGAAGTGGAATTTGTTGCGCGGCCAGCTCGCGCCGCAAGCGACGAAGAATTTCAAATACGAAGGGCACACTCTCGCGACAATCGAGAAGTCGTAGCGCCTCGACTTGTGCAAGCGAGCGAATCGGTGTTGCAACGCGTGGCCCAGGCGCAAAATCAACTTCGATCCCCAGGCTTGGAATCGGCGTAAAAATATCCGAGAAAAAAATCACCGCTTCCGTGCCAAGCAAATGCAATGGCTGCAACGAAACTTCCACTGCGCGATCAACATCGCGGCACATTTCCCAAAACATGGCGCCTTCACGCACGCGCCGATATTCCGGCAAGTAGCGCCCGGCTTGGCGCATGAGCCACACCGGCGGACGATCAACCGACTCACCACGGCAAGCGCGAAGCATTCGCTCGCTCGGCGTGAGTGACGCAGATGTAGATCGAACCAACGTATTCATGCGGTTTCTCCTTCGCTGCAATAACCCGTGCAGCTTTCACTACGCGATGAATTCACGATTCTAGCCGGATCATCACGAGACAGGCATCCCTCCCTCTGCGCGAACGCGCCTGCTACGCTTCGCTCCACCATGAAAATTTTCCTTGCTAGCCCTCGCGGTTTTTGCGCCGGAGTCGATCGCGCGATCGATATTGTCGAAATTGCACTACGCCAATTCGGCGCGCCGATCTATGTACGCCACGAAATCGTGCACAACCGCCATGTAGTTGACGCTTTGCGCACAAAAGGTGCCGTATTCGTCAAAGAACTTTCGGAAGTACCCGAAGGTGCGAACGTAATTTTTAGTGCACACGGCGTTTCTCCTGCTGTTCGCGAAGAAGCGCAAAAGCGCAACTTGCATGCGATCGACGCCACTTGTCCGCTCGTCACCAAAGTGCACTTGGAAGCGCAGCGCTTTGCACGCAAAGAACATGAAATCATTTTGATTGGACATGCGGGCCACGTTGAAGTGGAAGGCACGATGGGGCACGCACCCGATCGCATCCATCTCGTAGAGTCCGTCGAAGACGTCAAGCAGCTCGAACTGCGCGATCCGTCGCATGTCGCTTGCATTACGCAAACAACGCTTTCCATCGACGACACACGCGAAATCATGGATGCATTACGCAAACGTTTTCCAAGCTTTGAAGCACCGCGCAAAGACGACATTTGCTACGCAACACAAAATCGACAAGACAGCGTCAAACAGCTCGCACGTGTCGCCGAGTTGGTGCTCGTCGTCGGAGATCCGGAATCGTCAAACAGCAATCGTTTGGTTGAGATCGCCAAAAAAGCTGGACTGGCCGCATACTTGGTGCAAAATGCCGACGACATCGATGCGCGCTGGCTAATTGGAGTGTCGCAAATCGGTGTTACGGCGGGTGCATCAGCACCCGAGATTCTCGTTCAGGGCGTTGTACAACGCCTCTCGGACCTTGCCCACGATGCCGTGACGATTGACACTCTCGGTAGCACAGAGGAGCACGTCGTCTTCCAACTCCCACCGCTGTTGCGCGATACGCACAAAATCACCAACGGTGGCGGCAACGCTTCGACATAACCGAAACAAAACAAGCCTCTCTTCGCAAAACGTCAAAGCCTCTCTGCAAATCAACACGCGAACGTGATAGGCTCAGTGACACTTTGCATCGTCATTTTTCGGATAAAAACATGCCTTCGCGAAAGCAACCCTCTACACTCAACGATTTTCTGGCGGGCAGTGCACAGTTACGCTTCGCGCAACAGCGACGTGATTTTCTGAAACTCGCTCTCGCCGTCGCGGCTAATTCTTGCATCGCACCGCGCCTCCTTGCTGACACCGAGGCCGTAACGCGAAAGCCAAAAGTACTCGTCCTCGGCGCAGGCATCGCCGGACTCGCCGCCGCCAATGCGCTGCACAAAGCCAACTTCCCTGTAACCGTACTTGAGGCGCGACAGCGAATCGGTGGACGCATCTGGACCAATTCCGATCTCGGCATTCCGCTGGATCTTGGCGCGATGCATTTACCAAACTCAAACCTTCTCGATGCCAGCGCTGCGGAACCATGGACGGATTGGATCGATAAGCTTCGGCCCTCAACCAAAACGATTGACTACACAGAAATGAGTTTGTTTGATTCAACAGGCCAAGCGCTTCCCCACCGCCAGATTGATGAGGTTTTGCAAGATTTTCGCGAGATCATTGAAACAGCACGCAACGCTTATGCAAAGACAGATATTGCCATGTCAACGCGCAGAAGCGTCAAGCAAGTCGTGGCACAGCGGCTCATCTTCAACGAACGAGAATGGCTTTTGGACTGGGCACTTGCCGCCTACGAAGTACGCACCAACCTCGATTGTTCCAAACTCGCAATTCAAAGCGTAACGCCTACGTCACTGCAAATTTCGTCGGAAGATTTTTTGGCGCTTGGCTATGAAACACTACTTCGTGAACTCGCTACAGGACTCGACATTCGCTTTCAACAGCATGTTGTGCGCATTGAAACTCTTGATCGTGGCGTTTCCATTACAACCGATCATGGTCAATTCGAAGCCGAGCATGCGATTGTCACTTTGCCCACTCCAGTTCTCAGCGCGACTCCCTCGATTTTCACGCCCGAGCTGCCAAGCGAAAAGATTGACGCATTAAAACGTATACAGCTCAACACGATAAACAAAATTGCGTTGCGTTTTGCAGATGCAACTTGGCCAAACGACGAAATCTTTGGATATGCTTCAAAAACCGCAGCTGAATTTCCGCTTTTTATCAACCTGAAACCAGCGCTCGGTGCACCCGTTCTCGTCGGTCTTTGCACAGGAGAATTCGCGCAGCATCTCGAAGCCAGCACGGATGAAGAAATTAAAACGCGCATCCTCGAAATTCTCGGCGATTGTCTCGGCAGCAACCTGCCTGCGCTCGAAGGCATGGTCATTACGCGCTGGGGGCAAGATCCTCTGGCTGGCTGCGCAACCGTCTTGGCCGCAAAAGACACCGAGCGCGATATTTTTCAAACTGTAGGCATGCCCATTGGCGAGCATTTGCTCTTTGCCGGCGACGCCACGCATCGAGAATATCCAGGAACGGTACTCGGCGCCTATTTATCCGGCATTCGCGAAGCGACGCGAATCATCGACGCATTTTGAATGTGCTGCTCAGTCTTTTGCCTCGAACGTGGGCTGCACCGTAATGACGAGTTTTCCCCCTTCGTAGCGCTGCGCACCGATCACAACTTGGTGTTTGTTCTTCACCTGCAAATCAGTCTGTAGCATCCCTTCAACTTCCACCAGCATCGCAAGGCCATGACGACCAATCGAGATTGGCCGTACGCGCACGAACTTGCCCGTCGGAAGCATAATCTGCGCCACCTCACGCAGGGGCACTACGAAGGTCTCCGATTGCAATACCTTCAAACTTGTGTAACGAAAATCTTCGCGCAACTTTTGATCCAGTTCGGCGGCGGCGGGATCAATTCCTCCCGGCTTTTGGCAAAGGTGACTCACCATCAACTTGAGGCTGACCGTACGAACCTTTTCGTCATCGTGATCGCCGGCAAACGCCGCCGGCACGCACAGCCCCAAAAGCATCAACACCAACAGGGAGCGAAAAAAAAATATGCGATGTGCTTTAGAGGAGTTCACCTGCGGCATTCTGGAAATCCTCTCCGCCACTGCGATTCACTGGAGTTGTGCCGTCCGCTTCTTCGGGATCCATAACCCAAATAATCGTGGTGCTTGGATCATCTTGCAGCAACATGACGGAATGACCACGCGCGTTCAAAGACTGGACGCCACGTTGATTGACGAAAGTGCGCGCTCGCTGGACATCCATCGGATCAGGAGCCGCCCAATTCGCACGTGGCATTTTGGTTTCGACAGAGGACGGTATTTGCACAGCACGGATGTCAACTTCTGTTTGCGATTGCAGCTTAAAAATCGCCAAAGCCATCAAAAACAATGCAGCACTTCCGACGAACGTCGGAGAGAAATCCCAATTTGCCAAGACGGGCTTTTGCAAAGCAACGCGAATACGACGCCAAAGCGATGTATTTTGAACTTCGATTTCCGCATCGATCGCTGGGAGCGAAATGCGAATTTTTTCCCAAAGATCGGGATGCCCAAGTGCCGCCTCCTTTTCTTTGACACAGGCACTAATTTTTTTGAGTGATTGGAGCGCACGCGTACAGCCTGGACATAATGCGAGGTGGCGCTCAACACGCCAGCGTGACACCGTGCCAAGCTCGCCATCCTGATAGCCACTGAGTAGAAATTCAAACTCTTCGCAAGCACTCACTTCGTCACTTCCTTGTGTCATCGCGTTCGACAAAAGCCTAGAAATGAGCTTTTGTTCTCGATGATGCCGCCTCGGGATCATACTCGCCAAACTCGTTAAAACCCGAGACAAGCAAAATATCCTGCACTTTTTTTCGCGCATAATGCAGGCGGCTCATCACCGTCCCTTTCGAGATGCCAAGCACTTCTGCAATCTCGGTGTACGAAAGTCCTTCGGCCTCGCGCAGCAGCAAGGTTTCGCGTTGCGCTTCCGGCAAACGCGCAATCGCCTCGGCAACTTGCGTACGCACTTCTTCGCGCTCCAAGCCAACCATCGCGCTTGTCGTTTCGATATTTTGCGAAGGGCCGTCCGCAACACCGCGACCAATGGCGACATCAAGCGCACGCCCCTCATCCCACTCGACGTGTCGCTCGGTGCGATCGCGTCGTTTGAGGTCAAGACAGAAATTGAAAACGATTCGATAGAGCCAAGTATAAAAACTCGATCGTCCTTCAAAGCGACGAATCGAGCTATAGACTTTCAAAAAAGCTTCTTGGACAGCATCCTTGGCCTGGTCCTCGTCTTTGAGTACGCGAAACGCCAAACGAAAAGCTCGTGCTTGATAGCGCTCGACGAGCCAACGAAACGCTTCGTGATCACCTAACTGCGCTCGCGCAATCACTTCCGCTTCCGAGACAGAATCCTGCTCGGCCGCAATTTGCATTGCATTGCCAATCGGTTCTAAAGCCACAGCGCGCATAGTACCCCCGTTCGGATGTTCGAGTGGATCTTTCGTGGGAATATTCATGCCGTCAGTATAAACACGAAACTGCAAAAAAAATTTTCGTCCGGTGCACTCTAATCTGCTTCTAATGCGCTTCGCGCCAATTCTTGCCCTGCCCAACTTCAACTACGAGACGCACCTCAAGCGGCCAAACCGCTTCCATCTTGTCGCGGACCAATGCTGAAACCACATCCATCTCGTCGCCTGGAACTTCGAAAATCAATTCATCATGAACTTGCAGGATCATGCGCGATCTGTGCTGCGCTTCATGAAGCGCATGATCAATATCAACCATGGCCTTTTTGATTAGATCCGCTGCACTACCTTGAATCACGGTGTTGACGGCCATGCGCTCGGCCGCCTGACGCAGCACGCGATTGCGGGATTTGAGATCCGGCAAATAGCGGCGGCGACCAAACAAAGTGCGCACCAACCCTTGCTCACGTGCCACCGCAGTCGTCGTATCGATGAAACGCCGCACGCCGGGATAGCGCGCAAAATATGCGTCGATGTACTCCCGCGCCGCGTCCGTGGCGATGCCAAGCTGCTTGGCAAGTCCAAAGGCGCTCGAACCATAGATAATCCCAAAATTCACGGCTTTGGCTTGCGAGCGCTGTTCGGGAGTAACCTGATCGAGTGTTAGGCCAAGCACCTCCGCCGCCGTGCTGCGGTGAATATCTTCGGCGTTGGCAAACGCGCGCAACAACGCCGCGTCTTGCGAAAAATGCGCCAGAATGCGCAACTCGATTTGCGAGTAATCCGCAGAGAGCAAAACTTGCCCTTCGGCGGGAATGAAGGCTTCGCGAATACGCAGGCCTTCGTCGCTGCGAATCGGAATGTTTTGCAAATTGGGATCCGAGCAAGAGAGACGACCCGTCGCCGTCCCAGTTTGGTGTAACCTAGGATGGATTCGACCTGTACACGGATTGACGAGATGCGGCAAGGCATCGACATACGTTCCCTTGAGTTTAGCGAGATGCCGATAGGCCAGCACACGCAAGGGCAACTCGTGTTTCGACGCCAGCTGTTCGAGCACATCTTCGTCGGTGGAATAACCTGTTTTTGTCTTTTTCACGACGGGAAGCTTCAGTTTCTCGAACAAAATGCGCTGCAACTGCTTGGGAGACGAAATCAGAAATTCTTCACCTGCGAGCTGAAAAATTTCACGTTCAATATTCTGAAGCAACACAGAATAATGTTGTGATAATTTTGAGAGCAAAGCTCCATCAATACGTACACCCGCACATTCCATTGCGCCGAGCACTGCCGTCAGCGGCATTTCGACTTGATGGAAAAGCTTCGCAAGTCCCTCTTCCTCAAGGCGCCTGCGCAGAAATGGCACCAACGCCAAAAGCGCACAAGCTTCTTCGCCAGCCCACTGTGCGACTACTTCGTGTGGAAGGTCGATTGCTGCTTTCGCCTTAGCGCCCTTGCCTGCCACATCGCCCCAAGCGCGCAGAGTGCGTCCTAAATACTGTGCTGCAAGCACCACCGTCGAGTGTTGCCCTTCTGGGTCGAGCAAGTAGGCCGCCAGGTCCACATCAAAAATGGCCGGAGGCAAAGCTAATCCCGCTTGATGCAAAATCGCCTGCGTCACCTTGACGTCGCTGCCAATCCATCGACACATATTTGAGTTATTTGAATCCTGAGCCACTCGAGACTTTAGGGCTTGCACGAATGTTGCGAGAGTCAGTGCGGGGCGCACGGCATCGAGCGCAAACGCTCCCTGATCTGCCAAATGCTGCAACACCACATAAACCGCAGAAGTTTCGCTCAATGCAAATACGACGCCTGCACACTCGCTTTGTGCAGAGCCGCCTTCCGTGCCTACCGCGAGCAAAACGAAGGTTTCCAGTTTTTCGAGTTTCTCGACAAGTCGTCGTAGCGAAGCTGCATCGTCAACGATTTCAATGTCGATCTTGGCATGGCCTGCATCGTGAGCAGGCACAGCGACTCTTTGATACGTAGAAGCATCACTTTCGAAATCCTTGAGCAAACGCGAAAACTCATACCGTCGATACAAATCGGCCAACTGCGATGAATCGGAATCTCGGCGCAAAAGCGTATCCCAGGCTATAGGGATTGAAACATCTTTGCGTAGATCGGAAAGCCGCTTCGACAAACGCGCCGCATCCGCATGTTCGATCAAACCTTCGCGCGCGCGCTTACTCTTGATCGCACCGGCGTGCAGCAGCAGATTGTCGAGATCACCCCACTCTTGAATGAGCTGCGCAGCGCCTTTCGTGCCGATTCCCTTCACGCCGGGAATATTGTCGCTTGGGTCACCGACGAGCGCACGAAAATCGAGCATCTGTTTTGGCTTCACGCCGAAGCGCGCCTCAACTCCTGACACATCAATGCGTTGAGACTTCATCGTATCCAGCAACTCGACTTCATCTCCGACAAGCTGCATCAAATCTTTGTCCGTCGAAACGATTGTGCACCGCACGCCTTGTGGCGCATGAGTGACCAATGTCGCAATGACATCATCGGCCTCGACACCAGGCACTTCGAGGATTGGAATGCGATGCGCGGCGATCAGCTCGCGGATCGCTGGAATCTGCGCTGCCAAATCTTCAGGCATGGCCTCGCGCTGCGCTTTGTACTCGGGATACAAAGTGTGACGAAAGCTTTTTTCCGGTGTATCGAAAACAACCGCAATCGCATCGGGCTTCTCTTCACGTAGAACTTTATTGAGCATCGTCGCAACACCGAGCAGCGCATTCGTCGGAAGTCCTGCCGAATTGCGCAAAGGCGGCAAAGCAAAAAATGCGCGATACAGAAAGTTCGCACCGTCGATGAGAACGAGTCGCGTACCCGCAGCGAGCGGTGCACCGGAAATAAGTTTTGAGGAAAAGTCGTGCACGCAATTTCCTAAAGTTGGCCGCTGATCGCCTTCACCGTTTGCTCCCGCCGCGATACTTGCGCTGTGCCTTCGCAGCGTCACGTACCGTGGTCTTGCAAACACTTTAGCGGCTCTGCATTGCAAGTGCTGAAAAACTCTTGCTCGCAATTTTCGTTAGGCCACGAAGTGAAAACGCATCCTGCATTGACCACCAACAATACGACGCGTAGCCTGCCAACGTGAACTCGACCCACAAAAAAGCCACTTTCGTACCGCGTGCCACGATGGGATTTCTTTACGTCGGTGCATTCTTTTTCTTGTATTGCCTATTTTTCACGATTCCGACGTTGTACGAAATTCTACAAACTACTGTACCGGGCCCCGAACAAGAGCGACTCGCACAAGAAGCCGTGCGCACGGCTGTGCGCCCCAAGCTGCCAATTGCCTTGGTTGCAGCACTCGTCACCACTGCGCTTGGCACTTACACCGGCGTGCTACCCGGCACAAAACGCCTCAAAATTTGAAACCCAAATTTTGGACTACAGCCACCTCGCACGCACTGCATCATGCGGGCATGGCTCCAAACAGTCCACAACACACAATACCACGCACACTCTTTATAACACTTTATTGAGTCACCTGAGGACTAGAGTGCGATACTCTTTCAAAACTTCGAGATAGCGTCGATTGATGATTCGTTGTTGTTCGAGCTCTTTTGCAGTGAGATCACGCACCGGACGCGCTGGAGCACCGAGGGCAAGCATGCGCGGCGGAATCTTCGTGCCGGGAGTCACAAGCGAACCTGCGCCCACAAGCGCTTCTTCACCGACCTCAGCGCCGTCGAGCACGATCGCCCCCATGCCCACGAGTGCACCATTCTGCACGCGACAGCCATGCAACGTCACCTTGTGCGCGATCGTAACATCATCCCCAATCTCCGTCGGAAATTCGTCAGATGTGACATGAATAAGTGTCAGATCTTGAACATTCGTACGCGCTCCAATGCGGATATAGTGCACATCCCCGCGAATCACCGTTCCAAACCAAACGCTCGACTGCGAACCAAGGACGGTGTCTCCCGTAATGACCACACCCGGCGCCACCCACGCATCGGACGCAATGCGCGGCATAGTCCCCTTGTACGGCAAAATGATCGGGCTCTGCGTCGATGAATCCAAAGCAATCCTCGCTCAATGCGCGTTACACACCCACTTCGTCGCTGCCTTCATAACGATACGGCTCGAAGAGTTTGGTTTGGATATAGCGCTCGCCGAAACTTGGAATAATCACGACGATCAACTTCTTCTCGTTGCCGGGTTGCTTGGCGTACTTCAAAGCTGCCGCGACCGCAGCTCCCGACGAGATTCCGCACAAAATTCCTTCTTCTTTTGCAAGTCGGCGCGCCATATCAAACGATTCTTCACTCGTCACCGTAATGACACCGTCGAGCAAATCCTTCGCGAGCACATCAGGAATGAAACCTGCACCAAGGCCTTGAATCATGTGCTTGCCCGGTGCGCCGCCCGAAATCACCGGGCTTTCCGTCGGCTCAACTGCAATAGCCTGAAAGCTTGGCTTGCGTTTTTTGATGGCCTGCGCGACGCCCGTCACTGTGCCACCCGTCCCCACACCCGAAATCACAGCATCAACTTTACCGTCGGTGTCTGCCCAAATTTCTTCCGCTGTCGTCGTTCGGTGTATCTCGGGATTCGCAGCATTTTGAAATTGCTGGGGAATAAAAGCGTTGGGGAGCGAGCTCGCAATCTCTGTCGCCTTCGCAATCGCACCGGTCATCCCTTTCGCAGGATCCGTTAGTACGAGTTTTGCGCCAAAAGCGCGGAGCACCGCGCGACGCTCAGGGCTCATCGATTCCGGCATCGTCAGGATGCACTGATATCCACGCACGGATGCGACGAAGGCCAGCGCAATGCCCGTGTTGCCACTCGTCGCCTCGACGATCACGCTCTTTCCCGGTTGGATGAGGCCTTCGCGCTCGGCCGCTTCGATCATCGCCAAGCCGATGCGATCCTTCACACTATTCACGGGATTTCGGCTCTCGAGTTTCACGACGACTTGCGCCGAGATTCCTTGCGTCACACGATTGAGTCGCACGAGCGGCGTGCCACCAATGAGCGCGGTCATGTCGCTTGCAATTTTCATCGATCCTTCCTCCTGCTTGTGTATGTGTGTGTATCCGTATCGTCTGTGTAGTGGGTGCCAATCCGATTCGCGAGCGGGATCTCCAACCAGTGAATGGATGCAGCTTGATCAATGTGTCCGGCGATCCGACGTTGACTTTTGCAAGCCTGGAAAACTCTTGCTTGCATCCATCCAAGCTGCATCTCTCTGCGCGGCGAGATTAGCAAGCACAGAGCCGTCGTGTCACGCGAACACTCCAATCTTACTCGCGCAGTGCATTGCACTCTTCGCCAAGAAGTTCTTCGATAAATACCGTCGCATAGCTTCCGGCCGGAAGCGCAAATGCAAGATGCAACGCTTGCTCCGACGAAGACCAGTTCACCGAGACTTCTTCAGGGCGCACACGGAGTGCGCGGCGTGAACCCTTCAGCTGCAAGCCGCGCGGGAGCTTCCATTCTGCAGCCGGCGGAATACCCATTTCCTGCATGACCACTTTTTCAAGTTCTTCTACTTCACCCATCGTATCAAAACGCCGCGTTCCAAAAATCGGACCCGTCGGACTGATCTCGAATGCATCTGCGCGCGATTGTTCGGCCTGCGCATCTTCGACGGTGAACACGCCTCCCGATGCATGCTTGATGGCGATATCGCCCGTTTGCAAGCGATCAAGCGGCCACGGACGCCGCACGAGCACCTGATTAAAAACCTCCGATTGCAACGCAGAAATCAAAAATCGCGCATCACGCCGTTGGTGCTTACCGACATGGACATCCCGATCACCTTTGAGCAGCGCACGTCCACGCGCGGCGTTATCGCCAAAGCGACCAAAGCGCTGTTCGCCAAAGCGATTGGGCATCCCTTGCAAAGCCAGTCGCACTGCCTGCGCTTCGGCATCACGGCCAAGCGCCTCGGAGATGTCCCGCACGACAATCACAAAGCGATTGCCGGCGAGTTGTCCGACGCGCAATTTGTGCGCATGCAATTTGGCTTCAAGCACTGTAACACCATCGAGTGTTAGTGTTTGCGCAACTTCTGCAGCAAGCTTTGGAACCGAGAACCACTGTCGCGTCACAGCGTGCCGGTCTTTGCGACCCGCATAGCCGACATCTCCCGCGCGCACACCTGCGAGTCGGGCCAGGGCTTGCGCCACCTCTTCCGTCGTGCGACCGCGCTTCTCGATCTTCACATAAGTGTGTTCACCGACACCGCTTGCTTCAAAAAGAGGAATTTCTTCTACAAAAAAATCTTCCGGCGTCGCACGCAAAATCGGCATTCAAAGCACCTTGGCCACAGGGCCGTAAGACTTGCGGTGAACCGGCGACGCACCGAGGCGTTCGAGTGCGGCGCAATGCTCCGGCGTCGGATAGCCCATGTGCTGCGCAAGACCATAGCCGGGATACTCCTGATCAAGTTTTTGCATCAAACGATCGCGATACACTTTTGCGACAACCGACGCCGCAGCAATCGACGCATCTTTGGCGTCCCCTTTGATGATCGCCATCTGTGGAATCTCAATACCCGGAATCGTGCGTGCATCGACACAGAGATAATCCGCCGAGGGCACGAGCCCCAGCACCGCGCGCCGCATCGCTTCAAGACTGGCTTGATAAATGTTGATGCGATCGATCTCCTCCGGGCTCACTTCACCAATCGCCCAAGCCACAGCGCGTTCACGAATTACACTTGAAAGTATTTCACGTGCTTCGGGCGAAAGTTTCTTTGAGTCGTTCAGCTGCGGCAACTCGATCGCGTCGGGCAAAATCACCGCAGCCGCGACGACCGGACCCGCAAGCGGCCCAACGCCCACTTCGTCGACGCCCGCAATCGCGCGATAGCCCGCCTGACGCAGTCGCGCGCGCTCGGAAAACAGCACCGCCAAACGCTCCTGCTCGCGCATCCATCGCGCACGGCGCTGCAACTCAACATTCGCAAGTTTGCGCGCGCCCGCACGATCATCCGCAAGCAATGCATCGAGAAGCGCACGAAGTTCTATCGAAATTTCGGTGCTGCATTCGCCATTGAGAGCACGTAATTTTTTTTCGAGTGCGGAAAGAGAAAGTTCAGAAAGATTCATGCAGCGACGTTAATCGTCTTGTCGATCTGCGTCGAGATCCGAAGCCGAACCACTGCGAACACGTTTTTCGAGTGTGCGCAAACGACGCAGCATCTCCGGCAAACGCGCGAGCGCAACCATAGCGCGATGCCAAGCACCCTGTTCGAGTGCTGGAAAACCCCAAATTTTTGCACCCGGCTCGACATCGCGCATAACACCCGTGCGCGCGCCAAGAAACGCACCGTCCCCAATACGCAAATGTCCAGAGGTGCCCGACTGGGCCATGATGATCACGCGTTTTCCGACGAACGTGCTCCCGGCGAGCCCCGACTGGGCAACGACGATCGAGCCTTCACCAATCTCGCAGTTGTGCGCCACCATGACCAAGTTATCAATTTTGACGTTGCGGCCGATTCGCGTTTCGTCGAGCGCACCACGATCGATCGTACTATTCGCACCGATCTCGACGCCGTCTTCGATCACAACGCGACCCACATGCGGAATTTTTTCGAAGTCACCCGTTTCGTTCATCGTGTAGCCAAAACCGTCGCCACCGACGACAACGCCGGGCTGCAAAATCACACGCTGCCCAAGCTCACAGCGCTCGCGCACAATCAC
>CAYRID010000034.1:0-24217 GCA_964424225.1 uncultured Geobacter sp. | reverse complement strand
TGCGATTCCACTCGCATTTTGTTTATCGGCGAGAGTGACGACGGGCTTGCCGCTCGATGCTCGTCAAAATGATGAAATTTTGCTGACGGCCGCACAGTCACTTTTTGCGATCGTTTTGGCTTGCAATTTACAGTTTGGCATCAAAGAGGCATTGCTCTTGATGGCGTTGTTCTTGGTGCAACTCTTCTTTCAAGAAACACACGAAGCTTTCATCGGGATTTACGTTTTGCTTTCGATTGGGATTTTGGCTTTCGGCCCGGCCGATCAGCGGCGAAGTTTTTTTGCGCTGTTGATTCCGACAAAATCATCCACGCAATAATGGGAACACCGATTTGGCCAACCTCTAAGAGCGCAGCAGCGAATTAGAAATCGAACCATGCCACGGCGCAGGCCATATTGTCGCCGGACTCATTCGTGCGGTGTGCGGCGTTGGCGGTTTCGGTGAGCACTTGTGTCATCGTGAGGACGCGTTCAGAAGCAGCGGTGTCAAGTGCTTTGCCTGCTGCTTCAAGTACTGCACGCTCTGGCGATGCAACGCCGATGCCGCGTTCGGATATTCCGTCGGTGACCAGCGCAAGCGCCCGTACGCCTTCAAGCGGTAGTTCTCCGGTAACACAAAATTGAGACATTTGCTGCGCCTCTTGAGTGGGCATGCCGAGAAAGAAGTGACGGCCCGACGGCGAGTGCTGGCAGACCACGTCGATTGCGCTCTTGTGTGCGACGCGAAACAGATGGCTATCGCCGATGGATGCGTAAGCGAAGAGATTGTCCTGCGGTCGAATTACGGCGAAGGTGAGTGTCGTGCGCGATCCGTGCTCTCCGCGACGGTGGTCCGAAGCGGTCGCGATGATTTCGTTCATGCGAATCAGTGCATCGAGGAAGATTGGTGTCCAGGCGCTTTCGGGGATGAATCCGCGCGGACGAGGCGTAGTGCCGGAGCTGCTTGCAACGGGCGATTTTTCGGCGAGCCATTGTGGCGCGCAGTGTTGGACCAGAAAGTCGATGGAGCGTTCGGCGGCACCATAGCCGGAGTGTCCGTCGGCGACGGCGAGAAGAATTCCGGCTTCGCTTTCGACGAATGCCGCGCTGTCTTCGTTGGGATCGGTATGCGGATAGACCTTGGTGGCGCCACCGACGGAAAGCGTAATGGCGGAGCGTGCGGTATGGCGCGCTTCGATTTTGCCAATTTCGGTGTATTCGCGGCCGTGCAGGCTTTGGATCGTCATTTTGTGCTCCATCCCCCTCTGTTGCGTTGACAGCGCTCTGCTAGAGTGCGCCGCCATATGGATACCAAGTCGCTTCGCAATCTCGCGATCATCGCACACGTTGACCACGGAAAAACTACGCTCGTCGACGGACTTTTAAAACAAGCCGGTGCATTTCGCGCCAACCAAGTCGTCGCCGAACGCGTGATGGATTCTTACGATCTCGAGCGCGAACGCGGTATTACGATCCACGCCAAAACGACCTCGGTCGAATTCGAAAATGTTTGCATCCAACTCGTCGATACGCCGGGCCATGCAGATTTTGGCGGTGAAGTCGAGCGCGTGCTCGGCATGGTGGATTCGGTGCTTTTGCTCGTCGATTCCGTCGAAGGCGTAATGCCGCAGACGCGTTTCGTTTTGGGAAAAGCCATCGCTCGCAATTTGGCTCCCATCGTCGTGGTGAATAAAATTGATCGCCCCGAGCAGCGCGCACTCGAAGTGCTGGACGAAGTTTTCGATCTCTTGGTGGAACTAGGCGCACACGACGAAGCTTTGGATTTCCCGGTGATCTACGCTTCAGGCAAAGAAGGCTGGGCTTCGGACGATCCCGAAAAGCGCGGTGAAAATTTGTTGCCGCTTTTGCGTTTGATTTGCGACAAGGTGCCTGCCCCCGACCTTGATTCCGATGCGGGCTTACAGTTCCAAGCGGTGACACTGGGATATGACGACTACGTTGGTCGCCTGGTGATTGGTCGTATCGAGCGCGGGCGTTTGCGTCGGGGTGATTCCGTCGTGCGCCTGGGTCGCGATGGTGCGAAAGAATCGTTTCGGGTGACAAAGCTTTTCACGACGCGTGGTATCGAGCGTGTCGAGTGCGAAGATGCCGTTGCTGGGCAAATCGTGATTTTGGCCGGCAACGATTCGATTGAGATCGGCGATACGATTTGCAGCCCGAACGCACTTGAGGCTTTGCCGCGCATTGAGATTGATCCACCGACGATCAGTGTGACGTTTTCCGTGAACGACTCTCCGTTTGCAGGGCGTGAAGGCAAGTATTTGACGAGTCGCCAAATTGGTGAACGGCTTGCGCGCGAAGGCCTGAGTAATGTGTCGATTCAAGTGGGGCCCGGTGAAAGCGCAGAGAGCTTTCTCGTTTCAGGGCGTGGCGAGTTACAAATTGGTGTGTTGGTTGAGACGATGCGACGCGAAGGGTACGAGTTTAATGTGTCGCGCCCGAAGATCATCGTGCGCGAGATCGACGGGCAAGTTTGCGAACCGATTGAAGATGTCGTGATCGAGGGGCCGGAAGCGGTGGCTGGCGTAGTGATGGAGGCGATGGCGCTGCGCAAAGGGCGGCTCGAGTCGATGGAGCAGCGCGCAGGGCACATGAGCCTACACTATCGTGTGCCAAGCCGCGGTTTGTTTGGTTATCGAAGTGAGTTTTTATCGGCAACGCGCGGGGAAGGTTTGTTACACCGAACGGTGGTGGGCTATGAACCTCATGCCGGAGATCTGCCGACGCGGCTCGTCGGTGCCATCATTTCAAGCGATCAGGGAAAGACGACGGCATATAGTTTGTTTCATATCCAAGAGCGCGCCACGATGTTCGTGACTTCGGGCGAAGATGTCTACGAAGGGCAGATTGTCGGCGAGAATCGTCGCGCTGGTGATATGAATGTGAATGTGACGCGGGCCAAGAAGCTGACGAATATTCGCGCGGCCGGGAAGGATGAGGCCAACGTGTTAACGCCGCCGCGTCGTATTGAGATCGAACCGGCGCTGGGTTGGATCGAAGAAGACGAGCTTCTCGAAGTCACACCCCGCACGCTGCGTTTGCGCAAGCGCATTTTGGCGGCGAACCTTCGCAAGCGTTAAGCCCGCGAAGGTTCGCTTCGCCATTGCGAGCTTTACTTGTGCGGAGTACCCGAGAGTACACGCAAGTAGGCCACAAGATCGCGCACGCCTTGATCACCGACGGAACCGATCCAACCCATCATGGATGGCGATTTGCCGACGGCCATGCCGCCCTCAGCGGTGACTTTGTAGAGATGTTCATCCGTGAGCGAGCCCATGTACGCGGCATCCGTGTGATCCCGCGGCGGAGGATTGAGCGCTGATCCGGCCGGGCCGTCGCCTTTGCCACCCGTGCCATGGCAGGTTGCGCAGAACTGACCATAGAGCTGTTTGCCTTTCTCGGCATCGCCCGTGATGATCGCCGTCGGAGCAGCAGCATCGGCCGGAGCGGCATCGGTTGCGCCTGCGGGAGCTTCCGCAGTGGGAGCTGTCTCGGTCGGTGCCGGCGCTGTCTCGGCCGGAGCGACACTTTCTTGAGTCGCCGGCTGGCTCGGTGCTGTCGCCGGAGCTGCTTCCTCTGCTTTTTTGCAGCCATACAGCGCGCAGAGTAGAGCGACGATCAAAGTTCCATTCCGCAAATTTTGCAAACGCATTTTTGTTTCTCCCCTCTCTTGGTTCGAGTGCTTGGTTCGAGTGCTTCGTTCGGGTGCCAGTCTTTCTGGCGTATCGCTTGGGTCTAGCGTAACTACGGCGCATCCGAGGTGTCTCGAATGCGCCGCAAGTTATTATCCAACACTAATTTGTGACGATGACATCAAATGAATTAGTGTCCTGCCGGAGCCGACTCGGCGGCCGGCGCTTCTGCGGCCGGAGCGGTGGCATCGACCGGCGCTGCGCTGTCCGTCGGAGCCGGTGCTTCTGCTGCCGGGGCTTCTTCGACCGGAGCCGGTGCCGGAGCTTCTTCGACCGGAGCCGGTGCCGGAGCCGGTGCTTCTGCGGCCGGAGCCGGTGCCGGAGCTGCTTCTTCGGCCTTCTTGCAGCCATAAAGAGCACAAACTAGGGTCAGAGCGATCAATCCACTTCGTAAACGCATTTCCTTTTTCTCCTTACTCTTTTTTGAGAGAGATTCGCTTTGCTGCCGCATCGACTTCGGTGCGGAGCTGGGCATACTCCACCGCAGTTGGAAACTGCGGAAATTCTTGCATTACACTTTTTGGTGCACGAAACAAAATTCCGGCATGCGCCTCGCTAAGCATGGCCGTGTCATTGTACGAATCGCCCGCTGCGATGACCGAAAAATTCAAATCGCGAAACGCACGTACTGCTTTGCGCTTCGGGTCATCAATGCGAAGCTTGTATCCCGTAATCTGCCCGGTTTCGGCAACGGCTAAGTGATGGCAGAACAGAGTCGGAAGAGCAAGCTGTTTCATCAAGGGTTCGGCAAACTCGTAGAAGGTGTCCGACAAAATGACAACCTGGTAAGTCTCGCGCAAAGAATCGAGAAACTCGCGCGCCCCTTCGAGCGGTCCCATTTGAGAAATTACTTTTTGAATATCGGCAAGGCCAAGTTTGTGTCGGTCAAGAATTTCGATTCGCGCTTTCATGAGTCGGTCGTAGTCGGGCTCTTCGCGTGTCGTGCGACGCAGCGCGGGAATTCCCGTGCTTTCGGCCACGTTGATCCAAATCTCGGGGACGAGTACGCCTTCGAGGTCTAAACAAATAATCTGCATGAGTGGATCCACTTTCTTTCGATTGGATTGAAGTAAAGGAGATTTTGTGTGCCGATGATTACTCAGGCGCTGGCCCTGGGAATTTGTCGCGCAGATCTTTCTTCAAGATCTTGCCAGCGGGGTTGCGCGGCAAGGCGTTCGTGAAGGCAACGTCTTTGGGTTGTTTGTATTTGGCGAGTTTGTCTCGGCAGAAGGCGAGAACTTCTTCCGCTTCGAGTTGTACGCCATCCTTTGGCACGACAACGGCCACCGGCGACTCGCCCCATTTTTGTGATTTTTGCCCGATAACGGCGACTTCTTTGATTTTGTCGAAGCCCATGAGCACGCTTTCGATTTCGGCGGGATAAATGTTTTCGCCACCCGAGATGATCATGTCTTTCAACCGATCCTTAATTGTGACGCAGCCGTCTTGGTCGATCGTGGCAATGTCGCCGGTGTAGAGCCAGCCGTTACGCAATGTTTCTGCAGTGGCCTCGGGCTTTTTCCAGTAGCCGAGCATGACGTGTTTGCCGCGGATGATGAGTTCGCCGGGTTCATCGGGCGGCACATCGTTCCCGGCGGTGTCAACAACGCGAATTTCCGTATGAAAAAACGCGCGTCCGGTGGAACCAATTTTGGATCGCGCCTCTTCCGGCGCAAGCAAGCAGCCTGGGCCACCGCTTTCGGTGAGGCCGTAGGCTTGATTGACGTCGATTCCGAGCTTTTGATAGGCCTCGAGCAGCGGGATGGGGACGGGCGCAGCGCCACACACAAGCCAGCGTAGGCTTGCAAGGCTGTACTTCTCAAAGTCGGGGTGAAGCAGCATGAATTGCAGGATGGCCGGCACGCCGAGGAAGATTGTGGCTTTCTCGTGGTCGATCGTCTTCAAGATGTTTCCAAAATCAAATGCGCGCAGAAGCACCATCGTGCAGCCGCGCTGAATGCAGATCATCACGGGCAAAAGCGCTGCGACGTGAAACATCGGCAGGGCAAGCAAGTAGCGATCGCGATAGCGCACATCCGAAGTTGCAAGACTCGTAATCGATGACCACATTACGGTGTTGTGGCTGTGCATGACTCCTTTGGGATGTCCGGTTGTGCCCGAGGTGTACATGATGAAGAGAAGGTCATCGCCTTCGGCGCCGATCTGCGGTTCGTCGGACGATTGTGACGAAGCGAGCGCGTGAAAGTCTTTCGCAAAATCGGGTGCCGTGTTCGGATCGCCGATGCGCAGCCAGGTTCGAACATCATTTTTGTGTTGCGAATGCAACACCTTCACCGTTTCGTCAAACTCGGCGTCGAAGAGAACGAAACTCGCGTCGGCATCCTGCAGGATGTAAGCGAGTTCGTTTGGGACGAGCCGCCAATTCAGAGGCACCATCACGGCGCCGATCTTCGCAATGGCGAGATAGCTCGCGATGTACTCCACCTCATTCATCATGAGCATGGCGATGCGCTCGCCGCGTTTCACGCCTTGTGCGCAAAGCATTTGTGCGACGCGGTTGGCATAGAGGTTCAAATCGCGAAAGGTGTAACGTTGGCCACGCTCGACCTCGACGAGGCTTTCCTCCGACGGGCTGAGATGTGCGCGCTTGGTCAGAAAGAGTCCGATGTTGTTCTGCATGGCCGGTATCATAACGCGCAAGTTTGCGAGCGCTGCATTTTGCACGCGTAAGATTTGATCCTCGTTTTTTTGCGTGGAGCGGCGATTTGGGTGATAAACCAAATGCTGACCTACCGGGTCATTCTTTGTTTTGATAGGCTGCGCGCATGCTTTTTCTTTTGCTGCGCTTTTTCCGGCTGAGTTTTTCGACGCTGCTTGCAGTGAAATTTTTCCACACGACTCAGGCGCCTCGTTTTCGTCGCAAAACATTTTTTTCACATGTCGTCTTTTTTTTGTGTGCGGCGTCGGTCGTGACGAGCGGCTGTGGGCCGAGCGCGCCAAAACAAAGCGGTCCGCCGCCGGTCTCCGTCGAAGTCGTGCGTGTTGAAGTGGGTGCGGTGACTCAAACAGCGGAGCTCGTGGGTGAGCTTTTTGCGCTTGGCATGGTGATGATTCAGCCCGAGACGGAAGGCATCGTCAAAACACTCGACTTCGAAGAAGGGCAGTTCGTCACGAAAGGGATGCCGCTTTATCACCTCGATGACGCCGAGCAGCGCGCGAGGTTGCATGCTGCGCAAGCAACGCTTGCCTTGAAAGAGGCCGCCTATAAACGCACGAAGGCGCTTGCGGCGCAGGAGGCTTCCTCGGCAGCAAATCTCGATCGCGCAGCGGCCGAACTCAAAGTAGCGAAGGCGGATGTCGAGTTTGCGCAGCTCGAACTCGATCGCACCGTGATCCGTGCACCGTGGGACGGAATGATTGGTCTTTCGAGCGTGTATCCCGGACAGCGGGTCGAGGTGAAGACGCCTCTTGTTCGCCTCGATAACCTTGCGCAGTTGCAACTGGTTTGTTCCGTGCCGGAGCAGGCGCTGCCTCACGTGCAAATGAAAGCGTTGGTCGAGTTTCGTGTTGCGGCGCATCCCAATGAGGTGTTTAAGGGCACGGTATTTTTCGTCTCTCCGACGATTGATACGCAGACGCGCCGCTTGACGGTGAAGGCGCATATCGAAAATCCGGACGGCCGTTTGCGGCCCGGAATGTTTGCGAACATTCATGTTGAGCTTGGAACCAACGAGCAGGCCATCTTGATTCCCGAATCGGCGGTGATTTATGACCGCACCGGCGTGTTTGTGTGGAAGGTCGCAAAAAACGGTGAGCAAAATCTTGCGGAAAAAGTGCTCGTGCAACTTGGGACTCGACAAGGCGGACGCGTTGAAATTCTTTCGGGATTGGCTGCGAACGATCTCGTTGTTAGCGCAGGCGTCAACAAAGTCTTTGCCGGCGTGACGCTGCTCATTTTAGAACCGGGTGCATCTTCGGCTGCACCACCGACGGAAAATTCGAAAGACACAGCGATCGAGGGCGGAGCTTGAAGCTTTCCGAGGTTTGTATCGAGCGGCCCGTGATGGCCACCGTGTTCTCGATGATCATCGTCTTGTTTGGATTGATCGCATACCCGCGACTCGCTGTGCGCGAGTATCCCGACATCGAAAAACCCATGGTGTCCGTGACGACGATTTTTCCGGGTGCCGCGGCGGAAGTCGTTGAAACCTCTGTGACACAATACATCGAAGAACAAGTGATCGGCGTCGAGGGTGTGCGGCACGTGACTTCATCGAGTCGCGAAGAAGTGTCGAATGTCGAGATTGAATTCGAGTTGTCGCGCAACATTGAAGATGCGGCCAACGATGTACGCGATCGCGTGGCGCTGGCGCGACGTAAACTTCCCGATGAAATTGAAGAACCAATCATCTCGAAGCGAGATACACGCGGCGATGTTGTGCTTTGGCTTTCGCTTTCGGGCGATGGCTACGACCCGATGCGCCTTACGGACATTGCCGAAAATCAAATCAAAGATCGATTGAGCAAGCTTCCGGGAGTTTCCGAAATTGTGATTGGCGGTGAGCGTCGCTATGCGATGCGCATTTGGATCGACAATCGTTTGCTGACGGCACGCGGTTTGACGATTGCCGATGTCGCTGCGGCGTTGCAGCGCGAAAATGTGGATATTCCGTCGGGCCGCATCGAGGGTGCTACCCAAGAGTTTACGGTGCGAAGTCTTGGTGAAATGCACACCGTCGCAGAATTCGAAATGCTACCGATTGTAAAACGTGGTGACACAACGGTGTGGCTACGCGATGTTGCGACGATTCAGGCGGGCCCCGAGGACGATCGCAAGCTTTTGCGTTTTAACGGCAAGCCGAATATTGGACTTGGTGTCGTGAAGCGCACGACCGCCAATACGCTCGACGTAGCGCGCGTCGTAAAAGATGAAATCGAACTTTTGCGCAAAGAGATTCCTCCTGGCATCGAAATCATTCCCGCATACGATAGCTCGATTTTTATTCAGCAGTCGATTCGCGATGTGTGGGAGGCCATTGTCGAGTCGGTGATTCTCGTCGTTCTCGTGATTTTCTTCTTTTTGCGTTCGATGCGCTCGACGTTGATCCCTGCGCTCGCGATTCCGGTTTCGATCATCGGTACGTTTGCCGTGTTGTATTTCTCGGGATATTCGATCAATACATTGACACTAATGGGGATCACGCTTGCAATCGGGCTCGTCGTGGATGATGCCATCGTCGTACTCGAAAATGTGACACGCTGGGTCGAAGATGGACACACGCCATTTGAAGCGGCCAAAGAAGGAATGCGCGAAATTTCCTTTGCTGTGGTTTCGGCCACAATTTCGGTGGCGGCTGTGTTTTTGCCGTTGCTTTTCTTGCAAGATCAAACGGGGCGCCTCTTTGGCGAGTTTGGTATTACCGTCGCTGCATCGGTGTTGATTTCGGGTTTTGTGGCGCTGACGTTGACGCCGATGCTTTGTGCGCGAATCGTGAAGAGCTATCACGAAGAAGAAAAAGGCTTTCGCCTTATTCTGAAAAATATCGTTGAAGCCGGACGTTCGACGTACGAGCGACACTTGCAAGCGGCGTTGAAGCGGCCTGCGTTTTGGGTCGTACTCGGCATGATCTGGTTCGGTATAGGATTGGGATTGCTGCGCATGATCGATAGCGAACTCGTGCCCGACTCCGATCAAGGAATGTTTTTCGTGATGACGATTGCTCCCGTCGGCAGCACGCTCGAGTACACGGATCGCTACCAACGCCAAGCGGAAGAGATATTGCGTGCAACACCCGAAGTGGCGCGCCTGCTTTCGATTGTGGCTTTTGGATCCAACGGCCCCGGGCAAGTCAATCGCGGATTTTTTTTCGTGACACTAAAAGATGACAGCAAGCGATCGCTCGACGAAGTTTTTCAGGAAGTGTCGCAGAAGCTTTGGATGATTCCGGGGATGCAGGCGTTTGCATTCAAACCCAAGGCTCTCAGCCAGTCGATGCTGTCGGCACCAGTTGAAATTGTCCTTCAAGGCAATGATGTGCAGCGACTTGCGCAATACGCCGATGAGGTGGTGCAGCGCGCACAGCAAGTGCCTGGTCTTGTGAACCTACGCAGTACGCTGTCGCTCAATAAGCCGCAACTTGAAGTGAAGATCGATCGTGATCGCGCGACAGATCTTGGTGTATCAGCGCGCGATATTGCGCAGACGATGCAAATTCTTCTCGGCGGCCTTGATCTTTCGACCTTTAAGCTCGAGGGGCGAACTTACGATGTGATCGCGCAGTTGCAGCGCGAGAATCGCTCTCGCCCTGATGATTTGCTTGATTTGTTCGTGCGTGGCCGCGACGGACAACTGATCCCGCTTTCTTCACTTGTGACGACGAGTCAAGACGCTTCGCCGTTGGAAGTTCCGCATTACGATCGTCGACGTTCTGCGACCATCGAAGCGCACACGACGAAATTGATTGCACAAGGCGAAGCGCTGCAGCGCGTGCGCGATATTGCAAAAGAGGTTTTGCCCGACGCAGAAGGTTATGAAGTGCGTCTTTCGGGCCAGGCCGAAACTTATTTTGATTCGCAGCGCGCCATGCAGTTTGCGTATTTGCTTGCGCTTGTGATCGTGTATCTCACGCTGGCGATTCAGTTCGAAAGTTTCGTGCATCCATTTACGATTCTTGTGGCAGCTGCGCTTTCCTTTACGGGTGCGCTTGTCGCGCTTTTGCTCTTAGGAAAGACGCTGAATATTTTTAGTCAGATCGGTTTGCTGATGTTGATTGGGCTTGTGACGAAGAACTCGATCTTGATTGTGGAATTTGCGAATCAATTGCGCGAGCGCGGTGTGGGCTTGCTCGAAGCGGTGCGCGAGGCATCGAGTGCGCGCTTTCGTCCCATTTTGATGACGGCGCTTTCGACGATTGCGGGTCTCGTACCGATTGCGCTTGGGCTTGGTGCTGGCGGCGATTCGCGTTCGCCGCTTGGAATCGCTGTCGTCGGTGGAATGCTTTTTTCGACGCTCTTGACCGTCATCGTTGTGCCGGCGGTGTATTTGTTGATCGAAGGGTTGCGATCTTCGTCGCGTTCGAACGCGGATTCGAATTAATTTTTTTTTAGATTTGTGTTTCGTCCTCGCTTCCCAGCGCGAATCTTGCGATGGTGAAACGCTTACGGCGTGCTGCGTTCTGCAGTGCGCCGCAAGCATTCAAGGGGGAAGAGTTGAACTGGCTTGAAGCGATCTTGCTTGGTTTGGTCCAAGGACTCACGGAATTTTTGCCAGTTTCAAGTTCCGGGCATTTGGCCATCGCTCAAGAGTTGCTCGGCGTGGTGGATAGCCCGCTGTTTACCGTCGCGATACACGGGGCAACACTCGTCGCAGTCGTTTTCTTTTATCGCCTACGCATCATCAAGTTGGCGATCGATGGACTACGCCGAGACCCGGCTGCCTTGCGCTACATCGCCAAGTTGATCCTGGCTACACTTCCGGCTGTTATCGCTACGCTTATCGCAGAAGAGAAAATTAAGAGCACGCTTGGCAACCACGTCGTTGCAAGTTGGTGTTTGCTCGTGACGGGTGCTTTGCTTTGGACGACGCGTGTGACACTTGGTCGTGGTCAGTCGATCGAGCCGACGTGGCGCGGTGCGTTGATTATTGGCTGCGCGCAAGCGTTTGCGCTTTTGCCCGGAATTTCACGCAGCGGCACGACGATCGTAGCAGCGCTTTTTGTAGGTATGGCACCCATCGCGGCTGCCGAGTTTTCTTTTTTGATGGCCGTGATTGCAATCTGTGGTGCCGTAGTTTTAGAAATTCCTGATTTGCAGCATGTGTCACCCGCGTTTGTGATGCCCATCGCTCTTGGCTGCATTGCAGCACTGCTTTCAGGATTGGCTGCACTTTGGCTTTTTGTGCGTTTGCTGCGCGATCAACGCTTCTATCGCTTTTCGTACTACGTCTGGACGCTCGGAGCAGTGGTCCTCATCTGGCAATATTTCTTACGCTAACTCAAAAACATTACACGCTTGAATGTCAAAATTAAAATTTGATTGTCGTACGTGACTCTATTTTGTGTATCGCGTTTAGTCGTAATTGCAAAACTTAGCTGGTGTCATGGTTCGAGGATCGGATGCAGACGCTGTGCCGGAGTCGTGTCGCGTAGCTTCTTGAGTGAGCGCGCTTCGAGCTGTCGCACGCGCTCGCGCGAGAGTCCGAGAATCTGTCCGATTTGTTCGAGGGTGTGCTCGTCTTCACCACTCAGCCCATAGCGTAAGCGTAAGATCAATTGCTCGCGTGGTGAAAGATGATTGATTAAAAGTCCAATGCCACTGCGCATTCGATCGTCATCGATGTCCGTGTCGGGCGGCACTGCATTGGTGTCGGGAACGAATTCTTGCAGATTCTTTTCAGTGCCCGATACCGCTGCTTCCAGTGAAATGGCTTCGCGCGACAGGCGATCCAGGGCTTCGAGCGTGGCGACATCCGTGCCGAGTACGGGTGCGAGTTCCGCCGGTGTCGGGTCGCGACCGAGCTGGCTTGCGAGCTCCGAACGTACGCGTTGGCTGCGCTGTAGGCGATCATGCACATGCGACGGCAATCGAATCGTGCGCGAATGATTTTGGATTGCGCGCACAAGTGCTTGGCGAATCCACCAAACTGCGTAGGTCGAAAATTTGAAGCCGCGCTTGTGATCAAATTTTTCGACGGCGCGGATCAGGCCGAGGTTTCCTTCTTGAATTAAATCTGGAAAGGAGAGGCCGAGATTGCGGTAATCCTTTGCAATGGCGACGACGAGTTTGAGATTGTGTTCGATGAAACGGTTTTTGACCAAAGTCATACGTTCGAATGACGATTGGATGTTAGCGACGGTTTCCATAAATTGTTCGCGCGATACACCGATTCGTGTTTCAAGAGATTGGTGCTTCGCCGTGCTGCGGCGCGCACTGCGCAATTCGATGACAAGGGACAGGGCCAGCTCGCGCAATTCGAAGAGCATTTGCAGCGAAAGCTGTGCTTTGCGTAGTTCGCGGGCGAGGGTTTGATCGACTTTTGCAATCTGTGCTGCGTCGCTTTTGGCGTCGAGTTCGTCGCGTTTGGCAAGGTGAGCGCGCAAGTGTTTTACCGCGAGTTCGACGCGTTTTGCGATCTCTCCTGTTTCTTCATCGCCCATGGCCTCGGAAAGTTTGGCTCCGGTATGCGCGAGCGCACGCAGCGCATCCCAGCGTTCGACGACGTGACGCGCTGAGCAGGGAAGCGAGAAAAGAGCGTTGCGCAGGGCCTGCGTCGAGGATTGCAATTCTTTGGCGAGCGCAACCTCTTCTTCGCGCTTGAGCGTGACAGTGCCGCCAATCTCTTGAAAATAAGACTCCAAGGGACGCCGCTCGCGACTCGCCTCGGCGCTGTTTGCTGTCGAGTGTCGCGTAGGTTTGCTGGCCAAAGCTTCCGATTCCATCGCTTCCAAGGCTTTCCTCTTTCTATTTGCGTTGGGCCCTACGACGCGCCGTTGGATTGGCTTATTCGCGTGCAGTGTCCTCTTTCACGATGCTGATTTTTTAAGTCGAAAAATTGGATTGCTTTGCATTGCTGTTTCACATCTTTGCTGCGTTACGCGAAACGTGCGAAACGCATTGCTCCTATCGGCTGATTGTCAAAGGAACATGGGGGCGAGTGACCATGAAATTTGACGGAAAGGGCAGAAATGCCGCGAAAGGCATTGAATTAGCGGCTTTGCAGTAGTTCGACGGTTAGATCATCGGGCATGAAGTCGATGTCTTCGACAAGCGTGCTGATACGCTTGGTTTCGCGGGCCAGCATGGGGCCGACATAGATTTCTTGGATGCGTCGCTCACCCGCTGGTCCCCAAAGTACGATTCGCAAAATAACTGCACGCAGAGGGTGAGTCCGGCCGTTGACGAGATCGAAGACGACGCGCACGCCTTCTTCTTCGGACAAGATGCGAGGGGGCCGGTAGACCATCTGGCCCGGGACCGGATAGTCGCTTTGACCTAGCCGCTGTGTGGTGGTGCCTTGCAGCGATGCGTCCGTATTGTCACTTGGCGCTGTGCAGGCCAAGCCGATGCAAGCGCAGACAAGGGCGAGGCTTGCTACGACTCGACGCAAATAAGTGTCAAATGAGCTTCGCACTCTTTGGTTGTGCACCGCCATGCTATGGAGCCTCTGTACGGATCGCATTGCTTCCATCTCAAATCCCTTTCGGTTGCTTTTATTAAAAGCGCAGGTCTTTTTTGTTACCGTCGCCGCTGCGTTGGGCGTCGCGTGTTCCCCCCTTTGCGCCGTGGCCGTACAAGAAGCCGTCGACTGCCTGCGAGTTGTGCATTGTGACTCGTGCGTTGGTCTTGCGAGGCGTCTTGGGGTTGCGCGAAAGTCGCTTGGTCAAGCGCGCGCTGTCGCGTATATCGTGCGGCAGCGAAATGGTTTGCGATCGATGTTGAGATTGTGCTTTTTGCATGATGGTTTGATGATGGAAGGTCAGTTGAGCCAGTCGATTTTGGGTGTGGGGTAGAGATCAAAAAACCAGCCAGTAAGTTCAATGAGAATGGTTCGCTTCGACGGACAGGTGAGGCATCGCAATGCACGAGGCAAGAGTGGAGAGATGAGCGCAGTGAACGATGTGCCGCAGCGTTCCGGATTTTCGGAAAAAGATTTTTATCTCAATGAATTTCGTGGCCGCACGCTCGCGATTGCGATTCCGGCAAAGTGTATTCAGCAAATAGGAACACTTTTTTATGTTGTCGAGGAGCTTGTCAAAAACGGCACGCGCGTAATCGTGATCAGCGATAACCAGCAAAAAATCTACAGCGTATTCAAGAGCGCACTATTTACAAAAAAAGACCATATCTTGATTAAAATTTGGCGACGCCTAAATCAAGTTCCGTACATTGGCATTGTTACTCCGCCGGAAACCGATTTTGCAACGGTGTGTCGCATGCTTGCGCTGACACTTGGGTGTTTCAAATTAGTTTGTATCGACGAAGAAGGTGGAATCCGCAATGCCGATGGTGGTGTGATTTCGTTCGTCCACTGGGATGAGCTTTGCGATCATCTTGAAAAAACTTCTTTTCCGGAGCATTCCGAGCGTTTTGCACTTTTGAATGAAATTCGCATCATGCTCGAAGCGGGTGTGGAAGCGGTGAATCTTTGCACGCTCGATGGCCTTTCGAATGAGCTTTTTACATACGCCGGTTCGGGAACTCTCTTTACTCACGAGCGCTACATTGAAGTGCGTCCGCTTTCGATCGACGATTTCGACGCAGCCAACGATCTCATCCAAAAGGGCACGGACGAAGGCTATCTCGTGGCGCGCTCTGCAGCCGAGATCGATCACGTGCTCGAGCAAGGTTTTGGTGCATTCGTGGAAGGCCGTTATCTCGCCGGTGTCGGTAGCTTGCTTGTGGATGATGAAGAAGCGAGCGGTGAAATCGCAGCACTCTACACGGTAACGCGTTTTTTGGGGGAAGGGGTAGGCATGCACCTCGTGCAGTATGCAATCGACTGGGCACGCGAACTTGGACTTTCCTACGTTTTTGCGTGTACCACGTCTGATCCCGTCGGTGCATTTTTTGAGCGTCAAGGTTTTCGCGCGGTGTCGCACGATTCGATCGTGTCGGCGAAATGGAAAGACTACGATCCGCAGCGCCTCAAAGTCATTCGTTGCTATCAGCACGATTTGCTCGACGTATGACGCGCTTTTTGGTGACTCGAAATGAAGTGTGTCGCGAGAGCAGAGCAAGGCGAAGGTGCAACCTGCGTTGCACCTTCGCGCTCGATACGCCGTGATCGTGATTGGGTCAATCGGCGGTGCGAGGACATGAACGATAAGCCGGGTTCTGTGCCGACGTAGTCGGTGGAGACCATTCCTCTAGCCCCGGCATTGCTGCCGGGATCCAGCACTCTACCCGAACACGCTACCGCAAGCGGTTACTCAGCGGACCGCCGAGATTCGTGTCCCTATTTGAGCTTGCACCGAGAGGGGCTTGCCGCACCGCCAGTCGCCTGGCTGTCGTGCGTGGGCTCTTACCCCACGATTTCACCCTTACCTGTTTTCGCAAATGCGAACCATCGGCGGTGTGTTTTCTGTGGCGCTTTCCCTCGAGTCGCCTCGGGTCGCCGTTAACGACCTCTCTGTCCTATGGTGCCCGGACTTTCCTCCCGCGCGCGCTCGCGCGCACGCCGGCGATCTCCTGTCCATCTCCTCGCGAGCGGAGAGTATCGTAGATTCAAAAAATGCAATGTCGATGCGGCTGCGAGCACGAGCTGAAAAAAGCCGAGAGCAGCCTTCAGTCTGAGAGTGAAAAGACCTTGTAAATCCATCAGTTTACAGTGTTTATCAGCATTGAATTGTGGTTGCGAGGTGGCTATCACTCCTCGCCATGTTGCGGGTGGGGGGAGCAGGGTGAAGCATTTTTCGTTTCATTTTCCAAAATCGCGTTTTTCACGATCTGAGTTTGCTCGAATCGTGAGTGAATTCATTGAGCTGAATCGGCAACGACTGCAAGGCAGCCGTCCGCTTTCGGTGTCAGAACATGAACGAATGCAACAAATTCGTGTAGAGCTTGAAATGGAGTTTGAAGGCGTTGATGCGGTGGCTTTACAAGCTGCGCCACGTACGAAACGCCGTGCGCTGCGCGTGCCGGCTCAACTGGATGCGCAGCTGCAAGTTCGCGGGCAAAAACTCGACGGTTCGGTGGTTGATCTTTCCGATAGCGGTGCATTTTTACGTCTCGATTCGCATCGCCTCGCACCCGGAACTCCAATTTTGCTTCGTATCGAGCAAGGACCGCGTAGCAGTGCCGTCAGCGTGCAAGGCGTCGTGACTTGGGTGCGTGATGAGCAAGAAGCAGAGTTGCCGTGCGGTGTCGGCATTCGTTTCCAAAATTTAGATCTCGATCAGCAACTCGCACTAACAAACATCGTGGAGAACATGCTGACTGCGCTTTAGTCGTTCGACGGCGCTGAAAAATCAGGCGAACTCGAAGGTGGGGGGCTATCTTGCGCTTCCCCAAAGTTCAGCCTGCTGAATTCAGAGCTGGCCAAAGCAGAAAGGAAAAAAACAATGGCACAAATTGAACGAACTTTATCCATCATAAAACCGGACGCCGTGGCGAAGAACGCGACGGGTGAAATTCTGCGTCGATTCCAAGCGGCAGGACTCAAAATCATCGGATTGAAGATGATTCAACTGACCGAAGCCCAAGCGCGCGGCTTCTATGCCGTGCACAAGGCACGCCCATTTTATGACTCGCTCGTGAAGTTTATGACGGCAGGACCGGTCGTGGTGAGCGTGCTCGAAGGGCCGGATGCGATTGCAACCAATCGCCGCTTGATGGGTGCGACGGATCCCGCGAAGGCCGAAGCCGGAACGATTCGCAAGGATTTTGCGACGGACATTGAAGCCAATGCCGTACACGGTTCAGATGGACCCGACACAGCAAAGATCGAAATTGGTTTTTTCTTTAATGCGGCGGAGATTCAGGCGCTCGTCGAAGCATTGCCGTCGTAAGCGGTGTTCGACTTAGACGCGCGGTGTACGCTGGATGTACGCCGCGCGTTTTTTGTTGGAGATTTCGTGCGAGCACGGAGCCGTGCACGATTTACATATACGGCTGAGCAATAAGAAGGATGAGACCGAGATAGGCGAGAGAGAGCCAGAAATTTTGGTTTTTGAGTGCACGTGCCACGAAAGTTTTTCCTCCTTTTCGTGTCTCTAGTTTGTGTTCGTTTTCCGTCGGTGTTGTAGTGCGATTCGTTTTCTACACATTGCTGCGTGCGATTCGAAACGAGCGGCTCACTTCAGAAACGGTACAGCGCTTACACGGCAAAGCGAAGCAATGCGTTTTTTGCAATCTGTGTAATGCCTGCGCGACAAGTTTTTGGGATGAGCACAAGACGCTTCGGTTTTTTTGAAAAACACTTTATAACGATCCTGCGCGGTAATTTTCGAGCTGTGTTTTACATCACGCAATCACGAAAGAAAAGATGGAGAAGAGGGGATGAGCCAATTAAAAGAACGACTCGAAGCCGACATGAAAGAGGCGCTGCGTGCGAAAGATGCACTGCGCTTGCAGACGATTCGTGGTGTACGCGGTGCCATCAAAAATAAAGAGATCGAAGTGGGGGCTGCGCTCGATGACGACGGTGTGATGCGTGTGATTCGAAGTTTGGCCAAGCAGCGCGAAGAGTCGATCGAGCAATACGCAAAAGCAGGTCGCGAGGACCTTGTGAATCAGGAGACACGCGAGCGCGACATCCTGCAGGCTTATTTGCCTGCAGCGCCGGATGAGGCTGCGATCGAAGCCATGGTACGTGCGGTCATTCAAGAACTCGGCGCAACGAGTGGCAAAGAAATGGGGCGCGTGATGAAAGTGTCGCTGGAACGCTTGGGGCCGGCCGCCGATGGCAAAATCGTGAGTAACACCGCAAAGAAACTCTTGAGCGGGGGCTAACGCGCGCAATGGCATACATCGCATGCATTTGCGCGCGTCGAACTAGTCTGCTGATCGGCGCAAATAGGCCGGGAGTTCGCGATCAAGCTCGCTGTTCTTTCCCTTCTCGGTGCGGCGAAGGAAGGTCGGCACATCGAGTTCATCCTCAAAGAACGGGGAAACGAATTCTTCGCGCTTGGGCTCGGTGCTCGCGATGCGCGGGCGTAGCTCGGCAACCGGTGCCGGCTGTTGTGCCGAGTTGATGGTGATCCCGGTCGGTGTTGCCGGCTCCGTCCAGGTCGGCACGGGACTTGTAAATTCCTCGCGTACTTCCGGTTTTGGCAAAGCGCGGCGCGGACGTTTGTCATCCAGTCCCGTTGCGATCACAGTGACACGAATTTGTTCCTTCGGCATTTTGGGATCGATCACGGCGCCAAAGATGATGTTCGCCTCTTCGTGAATCGCTTCTTGAATGAGCGAAGCAGCTTCGTTGACTTCATAGAGCGTCATGTCTTCGCCGCCCGTGATATTGATCAGCAGGCCATGTGCGCCGTCGATCGAGATGTCGTCGAGCAGCGGGCTTGAGATCGCGCAGCGCGCGGCCTCGGCCGCACGGCCATCGCCTTCGCCAATTCCAGTGCCCATCAAGGCGTTGCCCATTTCGTTCATGATCGTGCGCACGTCGGCAAAGTCGAGATTGATGAGGCCGTGTACCGTGATCAAGTCCGAGATGCCGCGTACGGCATTCAAAAGCACATCGTCCGCGAGCGAAAAGGCATCACGCATTTTCGTGTTCTTGCCTGCGAGCGAAAGCAGTCGGTTGTTCGGGATCGTGATCAAAGTGTCGACGACTTGATGCAGCTCTTCAAAGCCGCGATCGGCGTGGCGTGCGCGAACTTTGCCTTCAAAGGGGAAGGGACGCGTGACGACAGCGACGGTGAGTGCGCCGACTTCGTGTGCCACCTCGGCCACGATTGGTGCAGCACCTGTACCGGTGCCGCCGCCAAGGCCAGCGGTGACGAAAACCATGTCGGTGCCGGTGAGCATGTCGCGCAGCCGCTCACGATCTTCCAGAGCCGCAGCGCGGCCTTTGTCCGGATTCGCACCGCATCCAAGACCGCGCGTTACGCGCGGACCGAGTTGAATCTTCACTGGCGCTTTGCTGTGTGCGAGCGCCTGTGCGTCGGTGTTGACGGCAATGAAGTCAACACCGCTCAAGCCGTTTTCGATCATCGTGTTGATTGCATTGCCACCGCCGCCACCGACACCGATGACCTTGATTGAGGCGCGCATATCATCGCGTTCATCGAAGTCGATGAAGCCAAGATCATCCTCGGCATCGATCTCGAGCAATTCAAATCCCGCTTGTTTGCCGGGTGCCTTCTTTTCGATTTCATCGTTTGTGTTGGCCATTTTCCCCTCCGAAGTCGAGTTTTCCGACGGTGGACATCGCAAACTCGAGCTTAGAAAACCGCAATTGCATTGCGCGCTCCGTCGAGCATGCCGCTTTTGCGCAAACCTAACATGGATTGCACAATTTTGTGCAGTTTTCTCTCTTGCTTTGCAAGACTTTTCTTTTTGTTTTCTATGCAGTTATCTGCGCTCACTTCCGCTTACTCAAACTCGCCGTAGAACCAATCCCGCATCCGCTGTTTGACGCGACCAAAAATGGACTCGTCGCGAATGCGGAAGTGCTTTTGCCCGCGATTTTGATTTTGATGAAAGCCAAAGAGAACCAAGCCGACGCCCGTCGCATACATCGGGCTGCGTACGACGTCTTGCAAGCCGCCGATATTGCTGGGTGCACCGCAGCGCACCGGCGCCTCGAAGACTTCTTCGGCGAGTTCCGTGATGCCTTCGAGCTCGGCGGATCCGCCGGTGATGGCAACACCGCTTGGAATTTTTCCCTGCAAACCGGCGCTGACCAATTCGCGGCGTGCGAGAGAAAGAATCTCTTCAAGGCGCGGCTCGATGATTTCGCAAAGGAACTTGCGCGAGATCTCGTGCGGTTGGCGGCCACCGACGCTTGGTACGGCAATGTAGTCATCCGTCGGCAAGAAGCGCGCCGCCGCGACGCCGTATTTCTTCTTGATGCGCTCGGCTTCATCAAACGGAGTGCGAAGTCCGATCGCGATGTCGTTCGTGATGTGGTAGCCACCAATGCTCAACACTGAAGTGTGTTTGATGGAGCCATCGCCGAACACGGCAATGTCCGTCGTGCCGCCTCCGATGTCGATCAGGCACACGCCGAGATTGCGCTCGTCGCGCGTGAGAACGGCTTCGGCCGAAGCGAGAGGCTCAAGAACAATGTCGATGACGTTTAGGCCAGCACGATTGGCGCATTTCACCAAGTTTTGTGCGCTGGTCACGGCCGCTGTGACGATGTGAATTTTGCCTTCGAGGCGAATGCCACTCATGCCGAGCGGTTCACGAATACCATCTTGATCGTCGATGATGAACTCCTGCGGCAGCACGTGGATCACTTCGCGGTCCATCGGAATGGCCACGGCTTTGGCGGCGTCGATGACGCGCTTCACGTCGCTTTCACTGACTTCGCCGTCTTTCACCGCTACGACACCGTGTGAATTGAAACCGCGAATGTGTCCACCGGCGATACCGACATAGACCGAGGAGATTTCGCAATCGGCCATTAGCTCCGCTTCTTCGACGGCTGCTTTGATGGATTCCACGGTAGCGTCGATGTCGACCACCACCCCTTTGCGCAAACCGCGCGAGGGATGCATACCGATGCCGATGATGTCGACACCTTTTTCGCTGCGCACGCCAACCACGGCGCAAATTTTAGTAGTTCCGATATCAAGACCAACGATGAGATCTTCACTGCGAGACATTGGACTCCTCCCATTGGAATCGCCGGATCTCCCGGCCAACTCCGCTTTGACTCGTGCAGCGTATCCACGCCCCCGAGTAGTTTGGTTTTTGTTTCTCATGGAACACCTTTTTGTGTCTATCGCGACTGCTGAGTTACGGCGCAGCAGCTGTTTGAGTTTCATTCGGTGTGTTTTCCGTTTTCAAGACCGCACGATCTTGAAAACGCAAATCGATCAACGTTGCAGCGGCCGTTTCCGGTAGATTGACCGCAGCGAGCTTCGCCATTTGTGCAAGCTTTGTGTGCATCGCACCGCGACCAACCAATATTTTTGGTGTTGATTCACGAAAACGAAACGAGAGTCCTTCCGCAGCGGTGAAATAAATTTCTGCGATATCGGGCAAATTTTGTTTACGCGCTTCATCGAGCAGAGTGATGCCTTCGGCGAGCGTGGGGTTGGTGTTCTGCAAGGCAATGTCTTGATCGCTCACAACACGAGGAAGTGTTGAAATTTCCTGCGGTGTTGCATGATCAAAGGCAACACCATTGGCATCGACGACGTAAATCTCTTGCGTGGGCGTTACGACGGTGATGACCCCAGCGCGCTCCCGCACGCCGATCAATATTTTTGAGGGGAAGAGTCGCATGGCAGTGACTTTTGCAAGGCGCGGATGTGTCGTGAGTTTTTCTTCGAGAGCAGAGACGTTGAGCGTGGTGAGTGATGCGCCCGGGGTGAGCTCGGTCCAGCGCGCGATCTCGGCCGCATCAACTTGTCGGTTGCCGCGTACGACGATGGAGGTCAGAGCGCTGCCGTTCTCAATCTTGTTTTGCAAAATAGGCGCGATGGACTGCGACACAAAAAAGAGGCAGAGCAGAGCGACAACGCCTGCGATGGCCATCCTTTCAATGAGTACGCGTTGGGCACCACGCTTTTGCAGCATCCCTTTTTTTGCACGTGACGATCTAGCATCCGACACTTTATTGCGTCGCCCCCAAAGACCTTGGCTGCGTTTTGTGCGAGCGGCTTTGCGCCGACCCGTGTTGCGTGGGCTTCGCATCATTCTTCCCTCCCGACGATGCGGACCTCGGGTTCAAGCTGAACCCCTGTTTTGTCAGCGACAATGGCTTGGGTGCGCCGAATCAGTACAAGAATATCCATTGTTGTCGCCTTTCCCCTATTTTCAATGAAATTCGCATGAATGGGGGAAATGATTGCATCGCCTTCGCGTTCTCCTTTCAGACCTGCCATTTCAATGAGTCGCCCTGCGTAGTCGCCGGGCGGATTTTTGAAGACCGATCCACAGGTCGGCACATCAAGCGGTTGCGTTGCTGCGCGTCGCGTAAGCAAACGATGAATTTCTTCTTTGACTTGGTGTGCATTGCGCGGTGCCACGAAGAAACGGGCCGCGAGCAAGATCATGCCGGGAGTGAGCGTGGCGAGCCGCCGATAGCGAAAGTCGAGCTCGGCATTGTTGAGCTGGCGGATTTCGCTTCCGTCGGACTCCATGAGTTCGATGGAATGCGTGACATCTTTGATCTCGCGCTCACCAATGCCGGCGTTCATGTAGAGCCATCCGCCAATCGTGCCCGGGATGCCTGCACAAAATTCGAGTCCACCCAGGCCTTGTTCCGTACAGAATTTGGTGACGCGATGGTGTGAAACGCCGGCTTCAGCATAAAGTAGGCCGCTATTTTCGAGCGTGAGCGTGCGGAGTTTCTTGAGCTGCAAGACGATGCCATCGATGCCGGCGTCGGACACAATCGTGTTGAAGCCACCTCCGATCACTGTGACCGGGACGTGGTGTTCTGTGCAAAATCGAACCGCCCGTTGCAGTTCGTCGCGGTTTTCGGGCCAAAGCATGGCATCGGCTGGCCCACCCACACGCAAAGATGTGTAGCGTCGCATTGGAACGTCGTACTGCACGCGTTCTTGAAACTCCGCAGAGAGATGCTCTTTTAGAGAGGCGGCGATCAATGTTCGTTCTCCCTCAAGCGGCGTAGTAAAACTGGGCCAAGCTTTGATACGCTGCCGGCTCCGAGGGTGATGACGAGATCGCCGGCTTGCAGATCCGGCAAAAGTGCGTCGATAACTTTTTCAAGATCGGGAATGCAGCGTACATCGCGGTGTCCGTGTGCGCGCACTGCATCCGCGAGATGAGCGGCGTCGATGCCCGGAATTGCTGCTTCTCCCGCAGGGTACACTTCCGTGAGTAATAAAAGGTCTGCGTCGTAAAAGGCAGTTGCAAAGTCTTCGAATAAATTTTGTGTGCGCGTGTAGCGGTGTGGCTGAAAAATGACGACGACACGCTTGGGCTGCGCTTCGCGTGCTGCGGCAAGGGTTGCGCGAATCTCGGCAGGATGATGTCCGTAATCATCGACGATGCGAATGTTTGCTACTTCGCCCTTGGTTTCGAAGCGTCGCTCGACGCCGAGGAAACTCTTGAGCGCTGCTTCGACGTTCGCGAAGGAAACCTCAAGTTCGCGTGCTACGGCGAGAGCGGCCAAGGTATTTAGAACATTGTGTTTGCCGAGTAATGGAATCCAGAGTTCGCCAAGTTCCGTCGTGTGGTGACGTACACGAAACCGTGTTCCTTCATTGAAAAATTCAAGGTCGCTTGCGATGAGATCGGCTTGTGGCGAGAACCCGTAGGTCAAAGTGCGTCGTGTGAGCCGCGGCAAGATGGCTTGCACGCCCGGATGGTCGATGCAAACGATGGTGAGTCCCCAGAACGGAATTCGATTTGCAAAGCTGACGAAAGCCTCTTGCACGGCTTCGAAATTGCCATAGTGGTCGAGATGCTCAGGATCGATGTTGGTGATTACGGCAATGACGGGACTTAGGCGCAAGAATGAGCCATCGCTTTCGTCGGCTTCGGCGACCAAAAATTCGCCGCGTCCGAGGCGCGCACCTGTGGCATCGCTTTCGCCGGCGCGTACGCGTCCACCAATTACCGCTGTCGGATCAAGGCCTGCGCTTTGCAAAAGATGCGCGATCAGTGATGTGGTCGTGGTTTTTCCGTGACTACCACCGACGGCAATTCCATTTTTGAGCCGCATTACTTCGGCGAGCATTTCGGCGCGCGGGATTACGGGCAACTTCAACTTCTCGGCTTCAAGAAGCTCGGGGTTGTTTTTGCGCACAGCCGACGAATACACGACTACGTCGGCTCCTTCGACGTTCGTTGCACTATGCCCAATTTGAACGTCGACGCCGAGTGTGCGCAGTCGTTGCACCGTCGGTCCTTCTTTGAGATCCGAACCGCTGATGCGATAGCCGAGGTTGAGCAGCACTTCGGCGATGCCGCTC
>CAYRID010000033.1:0-24542 GCA_964424225.1 uncultured Geobacter sp. | reverse complement strand
TCGCCACGTCGAGGGCGTGGTCGAGATGGTGCTCGACGCCACCGCGAACTGCCAAGCGCCGGTGTCGCGTGAACGTCTGTTCGGGTGGCATGCCGCACTGTTTCCTACCGGTTATTCCGGCCTGGCCAAGATCAAGGTCGGCGGCTGGCGTGACGATGCCACCGGCCCAATGCAGGTAGTGTCCGGCCCCATCGGCCGTCAGCGGGTGCATTTCGAAGCACCGCCTGCCGATCGCCTGGAGGCCGAAACCAGCCGCTTCCTGGACTGGCTGAATGGCACATCGAACGAACCGCCGCTGCTCAAGGCCGGGCTTGGCCATCTTTGGTTTGTCACCTTGCACCCGTTCGACGACGGCAATGGACGTATCGCCCGTGCCATTGGCGATCTGCTGTTGGCGCGTGCCGATGGCAGCCCGCAACGCTTCTACAGCCTCTCGGCGCAGATCCAACGCGAGCGCAAGGCCTACTACGACATCCTGGAGCGGACGCAGAAGCGGTCGATGGATGTCACCGAGTGGCTCATGTGGTTCCTCGATACTCTGCATCGCGCCGTCGACCAGGCACAGCACACGCTCGATGCCGTGCTGACCAAGGCGCGCTTCTGGCAGCGTTGGGCGACCACGCCGTTGAACGAGCGGCAGGTAAAGCTGCTGAACAAGCTGCTGGATGGCTTCGACGGCAAGCTCACCAGCAGCAAGTGGGCGGCTATTGCAAAGTGTTCACCGGACACGGCACTACGCGACATCAACGATCTGCTGACGCGTGGCGTGCTGCGCAAATCGGATGCGGGTGGGCGCAGTACCAGCTACGAGCTGAACGATCTGCCGGAGTAGCTGCGTTCCCAGGAATTGCCTTGGCTCACACGCGGAACAGCGCCTTCATGGACTCCTGCCAACTCATTCGGAAGGAGACCAAGATGGACGTCGTTCACCTCAACCAAAAGCAACTGGCCGCGCGCTGGCATCTCAGCGAGGCCACCCTGGAGCGCTGGCGCAGCGAGGGGCTCGGGCCCAAGTTCCTGAAGCTCTGCGGCCGGGTGATCTACCGCCAGGTCGACATCGAGGCCTACGAGGAATCGTGCCTGGCGACCTCTACCAAGACGGTCGCGGCGCAGACCAGTGCCGGCTGAAGGATGTTCCGTATTGTCGGTATATCTGGCCAAGTACCGACGTTTCGCAACACGACGGCACCGCAACGACGCTTGCAAGCCAGATTGCCGGGAAATTGAAAGTCCGCAGTCCGCAAGCGCGGACCGATCAAACGGTTTGTTGAAAATCAACAACCTACCATCTGGCCGTGCGGACTATTGCGGGTTCCTGCGGGTTCGTGCGGAGAGATTCGAACTCCTGCGGGGTCTCGGTGGAACACGGAACCGAACCCGCGTCCGTCATCTGAACAGGAGTCCGTCCGCAAGAACGTAGTCCCGATTTTGGATCATTTGGCCGTTTTCGCGGACATTCGCCGGATCAGAACGACAACCAGAGGCGATGTGTTCGGCGTGGGCAACTGGTAGCCATTCGCCATCCGAGTCCTCGGACAGGATGGCAACAATCGCAGGCAATGCACTTGCATTGACAAGGTAAGGCTATTGCATTACATTGCAAGGAATCCACCCCTTTTGACCGGAGAGCGCCATGGCTGCCACCCTCGAAGTCGAATCCACGCTGACCGACCGCTACCAGACCACGGTGCCGGAGACCGTGCGTCGTGCCCTTCGGCTCGGCAAGCGCGACAAGATCCACTACACCATCCGCCCCAGCGGCGAGGTGGTGCTGACCCGCGCCGAAGTCTCCGAAGGCGACGATCCGGTGCTCGGACAGTTCCTGGGGTTCTTGGCCCGCGACATCGCCAACCATCCGGAGCGCCTGCAGGCGGTCGATGCCGCCTTCGTGCAGCGTCTTCAAGCACTGACTGGCGGTATTGAAGTCGATCTCGACGCCGCCCTGTCGGCAGACTGATGAATGAGCACGGGCAAGCCCGCTCCCTTGGTCATTCACGGCTGGGCGGTTTTCGCCCATCCGCTGTTCCTGGCGCAGCTTGAAGTACTGGCCCAGCAGGTCGAGGCCCTCAAGCAGAAAGACCCGGTCGGGTACGTGAAGAAGAACGCCAGCAAGCGACTGGCGGCGATCACAGAGCTCGCGTTCGACGTCATTCCACAAGATCCAGCACGCCCCGAATACCGGCAGGGCAACACCCTCGGCGAAGACCACAAGCACTGGTTCCGGGCCAAGTTCTTTCAGCAGTACCGGCTGTTCTTCCGCTACCACGCGCCCAGCAAGGTGATCGTGTTCGCGTGGGTCAACGACGAGGACACCAAGCGCGCCTACGAGAGCAGCGACGACGCCTACCGGATATTTCGCAAGATGCTGGAAAGCGGTCATCCGCCAGACGACTGGAATCAGTTGCTGGCCGAGGCCCGCGCCGAAGGGCAACGCCTCCAGCGGTTCGCCGCTGGCATCGCACCGTAAGGCTTGGCTTCGGTGAAAAACAGCGTTGTCATGGGGCATCTGTTTTGGAGAAGAAAAGATGCGCTATCCCGTGATGACCGAAAAGCACCTCGCCGAACGCTGGCAGGTCAGCCTCAAGACCCTGCGACGCTGGCGGCTCGATGGTGAAGGGCCGGTCTGGCACAAGCTGTTCCGCCACGTCCGTTACCACGAAGCGGACATTCTCGAATTCGAGCGGCGCAGTGCGCAATGCCTGATATCCAGTGTCAGCTGCGTCAGATCAGCACCAAAGAAGGACTGACACCATGACCACGACCATCCTTGCCCTCGATCTGGGCACCACCACCGGCTGGGCGCTGCGCGGCAGCGACAGCCACATCACCAGCGGTTCCGAGCGCTTTCGACCGCAGCGCTTTGAAGGTGGCGGAATGCGCTTTCTGCGCTTCAAGCGCTGGCTCACCGAGATCAAGCACTCGTGCGACGGCATCGACTGCCTGCACTTCGAGGAGGTGCGCCGCCACGTCTCGACCGACGCGGCCCACGCCTACGGCGGTTTCCTCGCCACGCTCACGGCGTGGTGCGAGCACCACCAGATTCCGTACCAGGGCGTGCCGGTCGGCACGATCAAGAAGCACGCCACCGGCAAGGGCAATGCAGGCAAGGAGGACGTGATCGCCGCCATCCGTGCGCGCGGCCACGCCCCAGTCGATGACAACGAAGCCGATGCGCTGGCGCTGCTGCACTGGGCCATCCAGATGCAGGAGGTGTGACGTGAAGATTCCGACACCCCAATACCGCTGCCCCCTCGGGCGACTGCAGCCCGACGTGCAGGACGTGGACGTCATCAAGCAACGTGGCTGGCGCGACCAGCACATCCTTGTAGTCAACGCTGACGATGAACGCCTCGACTGGATGGAACGGAAACCCGCGCCAGTGTTGGGTCGGGTGCGAAGTCCTCCTTCGCAGAAACAGAGAATAGGCGGGAACTGAGAACGGAAAACCGCCTGAAACCGGGTCGTCCGGGGCGATGGCGTCCGTCGCAGGGTGGCCTGAACCCGCGCCAGTACTGGCGTTTCTGGGCAAAAAGAAAGGGGGACAGAACAAGTCTGTCCCCCGTATTTGGTGGACCGAAAGGGGATCGAACCCTCGACCTCCGCATTGCGAACGCGGCGCTCTCCCAGCTGAGCTATCGGCCCAAATGAAAACCGTGCGAACCGTAGAACGCGGCATGTAAGTCGTCAACCAACGTCGCTCTTGGGCATTGAAGATTCTTGCTTTTCCCCAGTGCGGCTGAGTTCGCCGAGCTTGCCCGAAGGATGGCGAGCGTGGTACTGCGCACGCGTGAACCCGCGGCGCGCTTCGAGGGCAGCTGCGAGTGCACCGAGCACGGTGACTTCTGCAGCGATGCTTGCGCGCGGTGCAAAACCAAGCCCGCCACCTTCGCGCGCAACTCCGGCGTCAAGCACGACTTCGGCCAGCGCGACGAGCGGCGAAGTGCGCTTGCCCGTGACAGCGATGATTTTTGCGCCGAGCACTTTCACGGCCTTCACGGCGGCAAGCAACTCTTGCGTTTCGCCGCTGTTGCTGATGGCAATCACGACGTCACCCGACACGACTTGCCCGGCGCTGCCATGCACGGTTTCGGTGCCGTGCAAGAAGGTGGCCGGCGTGCCCGTCGAAGCGAGCAACGACGCGGTGTAGGCTGCCACGTGCTCGGGCTTGCCGATGCCCGTCACGTGTACGCGCCCGCCGCTGCGCTCGGATTCCAAAATCAAGTCGATCGCCCGATCAAACAATTCCGTGTCAAGGCGGCGCTCAAGATTTGCAAGCTCTTCCACAACGGTCGTCACGGTAACGGACGCTTCGTGACGCGGCGCCTCTTCGCCCGACACTTCAAAGCGTTGCGGTGCCATGGCAAAAGGCGCACCATCATAAAGCTCAATCACGCGCGCGCGCACTTCGAGCGGATCATCCGGAAAGGCGCCCATCTGCTCGACACACGCCGCACCACATGCGTTGGCAAGTTTTGCGGCGTCCGTCCATGACAATCCATGGTGTAGCCCTACTAACAAACCGCCCAGAAAAGCATCGCCCGCACCCGTTGAATCGATCACCTTCGCTGGATAGGCAGACACAACGCCCTCAAAGTCTTTCGCGGCAATGGCACAGCCCGCGCTACCGTCGGTGACAACCACGTCGCAGCCAAATTGTTTTTGAATCGTTCGCGCCAGCGTCAACGCATCGGTATCGTCGCCGGGCACGAGCTTTCGCGCAGCAGTTTTCGAAGGTTTGAGCAAATCGGCGCTACGCAAAATTTTGTAGAATGTCTCTTCGTCGCCCAGTTTGGGGACGGCGTCGGCCAACGGCACATCGAGGTCGACTACGGTTTGGAGTCCCGCCGCACGGGCAAGATGCAGTGCTTCGAGCGCAACATCGAGCGGAAGCTGCGAAATCTCCGTCGTAAGCCGGGCTGCTCGCGTCAAAAAATCCGTATGATTTTTATGAAGCTCATCGACGTTGATTTCCGACGTCGCACCCGGCGCCATGTAAATCGCACGGCCACCTGCATCATCGACAAAAACTTCCGAAAGCGATGTTGCCGAACCATCGAGTGTGAAATTTTGCACGATTCCCAAGCGATCCATCGTGCTGCGCAAGAAACGGCCATTGCTGTCGTCGGCTTGTTTGCCAAAAATTCCCGTGCGAAGCCCCAGCGCCGCCGCCCAGCCCAAATGATTGAGCACGACTCCACCGGCCGAAATTTGCACCGAACCACGATCTTCGAAACTACGCAAAATTCCCTTTTGATCGGGAGCAAGAATCTGCGGGCAGCGATGCAAGCGATCGACCACCGTGCTGCCAATCCCAACAACATCAAGAGGCGACTCTTTTATGTGTTGATCTGTTCGCTCGGATTTTTTCTCACTCATGTTTTTGCTCCACGCTGGATTTTACGCAACACGCGAAACCCAGATTTCCGGAAACCGTGCAGCGATTTGCTCGCGCAGCACGGCCAATGCGTGATCAAACTGCTGCGCTTCTTTGGCACTCAACTCCGGCGTTCCCTTTGCAACACAATCTTTTGTAATCACTCCCTGCGTGTGCAGCGCGCGCTTCAAGCACGCAAGCGTGCGCTTCCCACCTGCGGTGCGCGTGCTTGCGCGAAACGCCTCGAAAATCGCCTGGCATTCCTGCATTCGCTCCACGTCGCCAGCCTGACAAATTCGCCACGCACGCTGCCATTCCCGCGGCAACACATTCGCCGGACCCGACACCACTCCAGTCGGCATACTGCCCCATAACCAGTAACGATTCCAATACTCGGCCATCACGCCCCAAAGCCCATGCCGTGGGCGAAAAAGATCGAAAATCAGCAGAGGGTCACCGGCGTAAACACCAAACTCGCCCCGCGCACGAAATTTGGCCGCCGCTTTCATGTAATTTCCGAGAACTTTTTTTCCGGCTGAAACCTTCACGCCATGCACGAAATCGAGCCGCGCCATGGCCTTCACATCGCGCGTGCGAATATGCGGCGCGCGCGGATCGGCGGCGATACTCGCGTTATCGTAAAGAAAAACCGGAGTGCGACACGAATTAGTGTCAAAAAAATCGCCAATCTCACGCGCAAGAAGTTGCACGGGATCATCGCTGTCGCGAATCGAAAGCGGTGCAAGCACGACTACATCGGCGCCAGCGCGAATCGCGCACGCAAGATTTTCAAGCATGTCTCGTTTTGTGTGCGCCGTGATTCCCGCCCAAAACTCGACGGGCTGCGAAGGCGGCGTAGTCAATCCGCGCTCCGAAGCGGAGGCAATATCAAAAGTAGAATCTATCTTTTGTGTAGATCTACTGATTTTCGTGTTGTATCGTGCAATCTCATCGGCGCAAACTTCGATCACACGTCGGTGTAGGGCCGGTTCGATTCGATCCCACTCACCGGTCGTGCCGCCCGCAAAAAGAATGTCGGCACCGTAACCGTCCTGCGCCAAGAAGCGAATCAAGCGGCGCTGATCCTCCTCGACGAGTGCCCCCTTCTCATCAAGCACGGTGAGTGACGGGATCGAAAGCCCAGAACGCGGTCGGCAAACTTCAACGCTCGGCAAAAAGTCTCCTCTCAATTTGCGACCTCACACACCCAGAGCGCGAACGATTTAGTTTGCGGGTACGAGGCGCGGCTGCTCTTTCACCCAGTCCGCTTGAAACGCACTTGCGGAAAGTGTCGCCTTCTTCACGTTTTGCACTTCGAGATAAAACGCCGGCTGCCCGGGCTTTTCGATGGAAACCCATTTCGGAAACTGCACGCCCTGAAACGCTGCCAACGGACCAAAGCGATAGCGAACGCCCGAAGCTTGCTCGAAGGCTACAAAATAAAATCCGTTCATATCCACCCAGAGCGATGAAAGTGCGGGACGCTCCGACACCGTTTCGTGTTGCCCGAGCACGCGACCGCCGATCACATAACAATCGTGATCGTCGAGCAAACCCAGCGCGACCGCTTCGCCCGCAACCCCCAGCGATGCGAGTCCGTTGGCAAGCGCACTCGAATCTCCGGCTTGCAACAAAAACGCCGGAAACAAAAACGGACGTGCATCGGTCAACATGACACCATTTCGTGACGCAATGTATTCGCTTCCACGAAGCAGATGACGTTCGATCTGACCTTGTGCGCCGCGCAGTTCAAGACGCGCAAGGCCGCTAGGCAAAGTTTCGAGCGTGCCTTTGGCGAGTAATGTTTTGGTGTCCGCCGAAGACACAGCGTCTCCGTCGGGGGCACCCGAATACAGCGCCACGTCTACGCGAAGCCCCGTGCCGCGTTCGCTGCGTTGATTGACGCCCGCAATCGCACTGCGAATCTTGTTCACCTTCGGAATGTAAGCCGACGCCATCGGAACGGCTACGAAAAGTCCGACAAGAAAAAGTGTGACTATTGCTGGAAGCGAAAGCGCTTGCCTGCGCAGCGTGTACTTTTTTCCTGCTGCACACGCTGCGCGACCAAGCACCGCCAATGCAGCCGGTGCAGCGGATACGCAGTGACGCTGCCCACGCGACAAACGACACTTTTTTTTGTCGGATGAGTTCTTCACGCTACTTTCCGCTTCGCAAAGTGCTTCGCCCCGCATAGCGTGCACGCGCACCGAGCTCTTCTTCGATACGAAGCAGTTGATTGTATTTGCAAATGCGATCGGTTCGGCAAAGCGAGCCCGTCTTGATTTGCCCCGCGCCCGTCGCCACGGCAAGATCGGCAATCGTCGTGTCTTCGGTCTCGCCCGAGCGGTGCGAGATCACCGCCGAATACCCGGCCTTTTGCGCCATGCGCACGGCTTCGAGCGTTTCGGTAAGCGTGCCAATCTGATTCACCTTGATCAAAATCGAATTCGCGATGCCTTCATCGATACCGCGTTTCAAAATTTTCGGATTCGTCACGAAGAGATCGTCTCCGACAAGCTGCACTTGCTTGCCCAGCGCGTCGGTCAACTGCTTCCAACCCGCCCAGTCGCTTTCATCGAGGCCGTCTTCGATGGACACGATCGGATACTCATGAATCCAGCGCGAATAGAATTCGACCATCTCTTGCGAGCTTTTGCTGACTCCTTCGGCTTCGAGCTGATACTTGCCATCCTTATAGAATTCGCTCGATGCGGAATCGAGTGCAATCGCGATGTCCGCGCCAGGTCGATAACCCGCTTGCTCGATCGCTTGCACGATCAAATCGAGCGCTTCGCGGTTGCTTCCAAGATTGGGCGCAAAACCACCTTCATCACCGACGGAAGTTGTATATCCCTTTTTCTTGAGTACTGATTTTAGTGTATGAAACACTTCTGCACCCCAGCGCAAGGATTCCGAAAACGAAGCTGCGCCGAGCGGGAAAAGCATGAACTCTTGAATATCGACGTTGTTGTCGGCGTGCGCGCCGCCGTTCAGCACATTCATCATCGGTGCCGGTAACGTCGTCGCTGCTTCGCCGCCAAGGAAGCGATACAGCGGAAGTTTCGCCGAAGCCGCCGCCGCATGCGCGGCCGCAAGGGATACACCAAGAAGTGCATTGGCACCGAGCTTCGATTTGGTCTCCGTGCCGTCGAGTGCGATCAGTTTTTGATCGAGCAACGCTTGCTCATCGAGGCCGCCAAGTTTTTCGCCCACAACCCCTTTGGCAAGGATTGCGTTTACATTTTCGACCGCCGTGCGTACACCCTTACCGAGATAGCGCTTTGGGTCTTTGTCCCGAAGTTCAAGTGCTTCGCGCGAGCCCGTCGATGCACCCGACGGTACCGCCGCGCGGCCGCAAGATCCGTCTGCAGTGTAGAGATCAACTTCCAAGGTAGGATTGCCACGCGAATCCATGATCTCGCGGGCATGCACTTTCTCGATTCGTATTTGCGCCATAACGACTGCTTGTTCTCCTTGCTTTGGTTTGGCTTGGATTTTGTTTTGACCCTTACCACGCCATCATGCGGGTACGGAAAGCGGGCAAAAAACTAGCACCCAAGTTTTCGAGCGGCCAAAGTTTGACACGCCGGACTTGCCGACAAAGCAAAGCGTGCAAGTGCATTTTGCACTTGCACGCCCGCTTCGAGCTTCTTGCGCAATGCTACTCGCTCTTGGCAGTCGTCTTACCGTCGAGCACGAGATACGGCTTCAAGTTCTCAAGACTTTTTTCGCCGATGCCTTTCACTGCGAGCAAGTCGTCGACGCTCTTGAAACCACCGCGACGAGAGCGCTCTTCGAGGATCAGCTTCGCACGACTTTCACCGATACCCGGCAAGAGTTGCAGCTCCGCAGAGGTTGCCGTGTTGATGTTCACGACTCCGTGAAACGAATTCCCGTCTGCCGCGAGTACGGCATTCGACATCGAAAGCACGATGCCGAATACGAGAAGCAGGCTACGCAACGCTCGCCAGAGAGAGTGGGTTTGTTTTTGCATGGTTTTTTCCCCGGGACCAGCGGGGCAAGTTGAATTTCGCGCAACATTTAATAACCGCGCTGCACCGCGAAGTCTGCCGCAGCCAGTAACGCCTGCTTGGCATCTCCGTCGGAAAACTCAGCCAAAAGCTGTTTGGCCTTGCGCGCATGTTCATCGGCACGCGCATCGGCATCGGCAATGCAGCGGTGTGCTTCGAGAATTTCGAGAACTGCCGCAAAGTCGATTTCGTCTTTCGCAACGAGGGCCGCAGGATTGACGAGTTCGTTCAGAACATTCGCCGACGCAGTTTTGAGTACAGTCGTGATCTTCTCGCGCTCCGCCGGCGTGGCGCGCTCGAGCGCAAAAATCAATGGCAGCGTAACCTTACCCTCGTGCAAGTCGGTAAAGCGCGGCTTGCCGAGCACGTCTTCACCCGCACTGTAGTCGAGAGCATCGTCGCGGATTTGAAAAGCAAGCCCAAGCTGGCGGCCATACTCGGCACAAGTCTGTACCGACGCTTTATCGACGTCTGCAACAATGGCACCGATCTCGCTTGCAGCGGCAAGCAGTGTCGCAGTTTTGTGTTCAATCACGCGGTAATATTGTGTTTCCGAAATTTCAGGCTGAAAACTTTGTTGCAATTGAATCAACTCGCCTTGCGCCATGCTGCCAATCGTGTTGGAAAAAACGCGAAGCACGTCGAAGTTTCCGTCTTCGACGATCAACCGCGACGCGCACGCATAAAAGTAATCTCCGACGAGAATTGCGCGGCGATTGCCCCAAAGTGCATGCGCCGCCGCTTGGCCGCGCCGAAGCTCCGAACCATCGACGACATCGTCGTGCAAAAGCGTAGCGGTGTGAATGAATTCGAGTGCGGCGGCCACTTGCGTGCGGCGCGGACCGCAATAGCCATGCAGTTCGGCCGTCCAAAGTACAAGAGCCGGGCGAATCCGTTTTCCGCCCGAGGAAAGCAGATGTTCACCGATGGTGCGAATGAGTTCACTGTCGCAAGCAAGCTGCTCGCGCATCACCGCTTCAACGCGATCACGCTCGGGGCGAATCCGCTCCAGCGCTTCGGCAAAGGCCACATTCACAGCGTTGTTCAAAGTAGATGACTTCGACATGGACAAGAAAACTAGCGATGCCTTTGGGGGATGTCAAAGGTGTGTATAGAGAAAAACCTTGAAATATCCAATAGTTAACGCGAGGACGCAGAGCGTAACCGAAAGTTATCGATCGTCACCTTGTCATTTCTACAAAGTTGACAGCCCGCACAGCTGCTGACTAGCCTTGGCGCGCAGAAAAATGGCCGCATCAATCCATGAGGAGATCGAAAATGTTCGAGTCGTATACCGCACTCGCAGAAAAAGCACTTCGCGATGAAATCCCGACGCTTGCCGAAGCGCGCTGGATTCTCGATGGCAAAGACGTGGAATTGCTTGCGCTCGTACAGGCGGCGTCGGTGCCGCGCCGAAAATATTACGGCAATAAAATTTTCGTGCAGATTTTGAACAACGTGCAAAACGGCGCCTGCACCGAAGACTGCGGCTACTGCGCGCAGTCGAAAGCCTCGAAAGCACCGCTGCAAGCCTATAAACAAAAAAGTGACGAGGCAATTTTGCTCGAAGCGCAAAAGGCGGCCCAGGCGGGCGCGTCGCGCTACTGCATGGCCGTTTCGGGACGCACACTTTCGCGCGAACGCGCCGAAAAATTTGCGACGCTGATTCGAGAAATCAAAACACGCTATCCGCTTGAAACCTGTCTTTCCGCGGGACTCGTCGACGAGGAAACCGCACGAATCTTGGCCAAGGCCGGGCTCGACCGTTTAAACCACAATCTCAATACGAGCGAAACCAATTACGCAAATATATGTAGTACGCACTCCTACGTAGATCGCATGCAAACGCTCTTTGCTGCCAAGCGCGCAGGTCTTGAATCCTGCAGCGGCTTCATCCTCGGCATGGGCGAATCCAGCGAAGACTTACTCGAAATTGTGTATAAACTTCGCGAGCTCGAAGTGCCATCGATTCCCATCAACTTTTTGATTCCTATCGAAGGCAACCCCGTACAAAGCGACGGCTCACTCACGCCCGAGCGCTGTTTGCGCGTGCTGGCACTAGCGCGCCTCGTCAACCCGCGCGCCGAAATCCGCGCTGCCGCCGGCCGCGAAGGACATCTTCGCGCACTCGAGCCGCTGGCCTACTGGGTTGCAAACTCGCTCTTCGTCGACGGATATCTCACCACACGCGGAGATTCCGTCGCCGAGACGTATCGCCGAATTCGTGATTCGGGTTTTGAGATTGCCGGCAATGCGCTCTACGACGAAGAGCAGGCTCTCGGCGCGGCGACATATCGCATCGCAGGCAGTGGTCCGCTGATCAAACCCGAAATGCTCCGCGCGTCGCCCCGTCGCGAAACAAAAACCAAGGGCGCGCAATATTGACGAACTTTGCACCCAAAACTCTTGATGCCCACGCGCACGAAGTCCTTGCAGCCCGAAAACGCGAGGGCACGTACCGGCAATTGCGAACACTCGACGGCTTGCAAGGTACACGAATGAGTGTCGATGGTCGCGAAGTGTGGAATTTTGCAGGCAGCAATTATCTTGATCTCGCTGCGCACCCTGCCGTCGTGGAAGCCAGCGTTGAGGCAACACGAAAATATGGCGCTGCGGCGGGCGGCTCACGCTTGATCCAGGGCAATCTCGCTTTGCACGAAGCCCTCGAAGCCGAACTCGCTGCATTTTTCGGCACCGAAGCGGCGCTCGTCTTTGGCACGGGTTATATGGCCAATCTCGGTGTCATTACGGCACTTGCCGCACCGCACGATTTAATCGTCTCGGATTCGCTCAATCACGCTTCCATCATCGATGCGTGCAAGCTTGCCCGCGCAACGACGCGCATCTTTGCGCACTCCGATTGCGCGGCACTCGAAGAAATTTTGCACGAAGAGTGCTCCTCCGTCGGTAGGCAAATCTCTCGCAAAATTTTTCTCGTCATCGACGGCGTGTACAGCATGGACGGCGACGTCGCGCCGCTTGCACAGATGGTCGAAATCGCAAAGCGCTTTGGCGCTTTCGTCATTCTCGACGATGCGCACGGTGTGGGTGCTCTTGGAAAGAACGGCCGTGGCAGCGCCGAACTTTTTGGCCAAGAAATCGAGCACGCGATCGATCTTCGCGTTGGCACGCTCGGAAAAACACTGGGCTCGTTTGGCGCCTTCGTCACTTGCACTCAAGCCGTGCGGGAATGGCTAATCAACTGTGCGCGAAGCTTCATCTTTAGCTGCGCGCTGTCACCCGGAAGTGTCGCTTCGGCTCGGGCTGCACTGCGTCTTCTGCGCGAAGAGCCGTGGCGGCGCGAACGCTTACAAGCCAATGCAGAGTATTTGCGCACACGTCTTGCAAAGGCTGGGTTTTCCAGTGCACCGAGTACGACACAAATCGTGCCGCTCGTCCTTGGTGAAAACGCTGCAACGATGCAGCTTTGCGAGCGTTTGCTGACTCGAGGATTTTTTGCTCAAGGCATTCGGTATCCGTCGGTGCCACGCGACACAGAGCGCCTGCGCATGACGCTCATGGCGACACACGAAGAAGCCCAGATCGATGCGCTTGTCGAAGCAATTCAAGACGAGTGGGACGCGTAATGCGCGATCCGTCCAAAATTGCAGGATTTTTCATTGCCGGCACAGACACGGGAGTAGGAAAAACCGTCGTCGCTTGCGCGCTCGCCGCGGGTATGAAGCGTCGTGGTTTCGATGTCGGTGTCATGAAACCCATTGAAACGGGAGTGCCTCCAACAATCGAAGCGGCACCGATCACACACGAACCTGTCAACTCGAAATTTGGACAAAGCCAAGCCCCTGCACATAAAAACGGCGCGCGAAATTTTGTAGAAACAAAGTCTTCGACACTAACAGGTGTTGGTTTTGCTTCTCTCGTTTGCGATGCTGATTTATTGCGTGCGGCGGCGCAGGTCGAAGACGCGCGCGAGCTCATTTGTCCACTTGCGTTGACACTGCCGGCCGCACCCAATGTTGCCGCCCGGTTTGAAAACCAAACCGTCGATCTCGCGCGCATACTCAGCGCCTTTCACACGCTTTGCGAACGGCACGCATTCCTCGTCGTCGAAGCCGCAGGCGGCCTCCTTGCACCCGTCACCGACGAAACGAACATGGCGGATCTCGCGCGCGCAATGCACTTGCCTGTCGTACTCGTCGCCCGCACAGCCCTTGGCACGATCAACCACACCCGCCTTGGCCTTGAGGCCGCTACGAGCCGTGGCCTTCCGGTTGCAGGCGTAGTCCTCTCTCATTCATGCGAAACACTGGCCTACGGCGAAGCCGAAAACCTCGAATTTTTACGCGCAGAGCTCGGCTCGCGCCTTTGGGGTGAGCTGCCTTTTCGTTCGAGGCATTGGCTTTCCGCCAAGGCGACCGGCGAAAGAAGCTTCAAAAACTTCCTCGAATTCGAAGATGCGTTTTTTTGGGATCGAATTTTGACTGCTTTGAATGAGCCGATCCTCTAACAAAAAAATCGAGCCGCCCAGTCATCCAAGCACAAAAAGAATCAATACGCGAACGAATTCGCTAAGCTGTAAGCTATTGAATTATCAAAATTTTTCTTGCTCCGACCAAACTCTCTTTCCAGCAATCCAAGTCTGCAGAACCTTACCTTTCGCATCGAGAACCACGAGATCGGCTCGCGCTCCCACGCGAAATGTGCCGCGCTCCGACTCCATTTCGAGCACGCGGGCAGGGTGATATGTGCAGGCCGCCACCGCTTCACCAAGAGTCAGTGCACCAAAAGTCTGGGCATTTCGAAACGCGCAATCCATGCCCAGCGAACTTCCGGCAAGACGGCCATCGCGTAGGCGAAGCGCCCGCCCGTCATCATACAGATCGCTAAATCCGCAGCTCTCGATGGCCTGGCTTGCGTGCGCACTTTCTCCTTGCTCGCCCAATGCGCCGGCGGGCAATTCGATGCGGTCCGTAATCAAGACGAGTTTTTCACGCTTGGCCGCAGCGGCGAGTCGCGCGATTCGCGGATCGAGATGTACACCATCGCAGATCAAATCAACGCTTAGGCTTGAATCGCTAAGCGCCACACCAAGCAAACCCGGATCACGATGATGAAGCGGCTTCATAGCATTAAACAAATGTGTGACATGGCGCGCGCCAAGTTGGATGGCCGCTTCGGCTTGCTCGGCGGTTGCCTGCGAATGCCCAAGCGCTGCGACGATGCGGCGCGCCGCGAGTTCGCGCAGCAAGTCGTCCGCACCCGAAATCTCCGGCGCCAGCGTCACCATGCGAATCAAGTTTTCAGCCTGCGAAAAAAGTGCATGGCCCTGCGCTGCGTCATAGGCACGAATTGCACTTCTTGGCTGCGCGCCGGCCGCTGCTTCGTTGATCCATGGTCCTTCGAGATGCAATCCAAGTGGCACTGCACCCGGCCAAGAAGTCGAGGCATCCGAATTTTTCGCTGCGCTTTGGAAGGCCGGTGCAAGCGCATCAAAAATTTCTTCAAGACGTGACGTCGTACTAGCCACGGTCGTCGGCAAGAATGCCGTCGTACCTTCGCGGACCCGACGCATGCTCGACCGACGTAAATTTGTGTCAAGATCTCTGGCCGCTGCGAAAATCAAACTCCCGTGATAGTGCAAATCGATGAATCCCGGTGCGAGATAGGCGCCACGAAGATCGACGCGCTCAAAATTACAATCCATCAATTTTTCGCATGGCTTCGGCGAAAATCCTCCTCCCGGTGCTTCGATGCGCTGAATGCGTCCATCCTCAATCCAAACTGCCGACGGTGAGGGCAGGGCTCCGGGATTTTCAGGATCAAGCAGTTTTGCGTTATCAGGGAGTGTTCGAATCATTGAAGCGTCCATCGAAAAAGCGTGCGAAGGTAGCGCGGCAAAACACTAAGCTCTGCCATTGTACGCAAGCCCGCTGCGAAATTTTTACTCGAGCTCAATATCTCAAGCAGGATTTCCAAACGGCCGATGGGTGAAAGGGCTGACGGAGGAAGCCGATGGCACAGAAAATCGGCGTCGACATTGAAGCAGATCTGCAACAACTCGATGCAAAGCTCAAAATGGCAAAGCTCGATTACGAGCAGTTTTTTCTCGGCAACCGTCCGCGCGAGCCAATCATCTTGCGCCAAGATATTCAAAAGATCGTGAATCTTTGGTCGAATCTGCCGATTCGCAACACGGCACATCGCTTCCGCTTCAACACGCTCACAGCACGCTTTTTTTCTCTGCGTCGACAATGGGATGAAATACTGCGCAAAATTGAAGCCGGTACTTACGAACCGCTCAAATTTAAGCTTGAACAAAAAGACCGCTTGCGTGCCTTGCAAGAAGGGCGCGGTCCGGATGCGGCCGCAACGAAAGCAAAGTCAAGTGCTGCGGGTGCAAAAAAAGAAGATGATCTCTTCGAGCAGTACGCCGACGCAAGAATGGCGTGCGGTCAGGGCATGGACGGCATCGATCGCACCAAACTCAAGGCGCTCCTCGATAAACAAGAGCAAACCATCCGCGCACAATACAACTGCGCCAAAGTGAACTTCCGCGTCGTTGTCGAAAACGGCAAAGCCAAACTCAAAGCCACACCGGTTTATTCGTAAACGATCCAACTCACTTTTGAGTAATCAAAATTTTGTATTCACTGGCAGCAGCTAGCGACGGGCGGCGACCGCTATTCGTGTCGTGGCACGCTGAAGCGCAAGCTGTCCTTCCGCGAAAAGATCCGTACCGGATTGTGCTTTTTCCATCGCTACCCGCGCGCGATCTCGAGCGCGTTCGGCGCGGGCGAGATCAATTTCTTCGGCCCGCTCGCAGGCATCGGCCAGCACGGTCACTTTCGCGCCCGTAATGTTGACGAAGCCCCCAGCCAGTGCTGCGTACTCGGGCTTGGCGCCCCCTTTGATCGCAACAACACCGGCTTGCAGTTGCACGAGATAGCGCTCGTGGCTTTCGAGAACTTCGAGTTCTCCATCGAGACCCGGCAACACTACCGAGTTTATGCGGCCCGCAAAGACTTCACCTTCCGGTGTCACGATTTTGAGTTCGATCGCCACGCACTTCTCCCGGAAAATTCTTAGAGCTTCTTTGCCTTCTCGATCACGTCTTCGATGCCGCCAACCATGTAGAACGCCTGCTCGGGCAGATCGTCGTGCTTGCCTTCGAGCACTTCGCGGAAGCTGCGAATCGTTTCGGAAAGCGGAACGTAAATGCCCGCCACACCGGTGAACTGCTCAGCCACATGGAAGGGCTGCGAAAGGAAGCGCTGGATCTTGCGTGCGCGCGCCACCGTGATGCGGTCTTCTGCGGAAAGCTCGTCCATACCGAGAATCGCGATGATGTCTTGCAAGTCTTTGTACTTTTGCAAAATCTGCTGTACGCCACGTGCCACTTTATAGTGTTCCTCGCCAAGAACTTGCGGGTCGAGGATGCGGCTCGTCGAGTCGAGCGGATCCACGGCGGGATAAATACCCAACTCCGAAATCTGGCGCGACAACACCGTCGTCGCATCGAGATGCGAGAAGGTCGTGGCCGGCGCCGGATCGGTGAGATCGTCGGCAGGCACATACACAGCTTGCACCGACGTAATCGAACCCTTGTTCGTGGAGGTAATGCGCTCTTGCAATGCACCCATGTCCGTTCCGAGTGTCGGTTGGTAACCCACCGCCGACGGAATGCGTCCGAGGAGTGCCGATACTTCCGAACCCGCCTGTGTAAAGCGGAAAATATTATCGATGAAAAGAAGCACGTCTTTGCCTTCTTCGTCGCGGAAGTTTTCGGCCACAGTAAGCGCCGTGAGTGCGACGCGGGCGCGGGCGCCCGGCGGCTCGTTCATCTGACCGTAGACGAGTGCGGCTTTGTCGAGCACCGTCGTACCGTCGGAAAGTTTCGCGTCGGCCATTTCGTGCCAAAGGTCGTTGCCTTCGCGCGTGCGCTCACCGACGCCGCCGAACACCGAATAACCCGCGTGCTCTTTGGCGATGTTGTTGATGAGTTCCATGATCACCACGGTCTTGCCCACACCGGCGCCGCCGAAGAGACCGATCTTGCCACCCTTCGGATACGGGCAAAGCAGGTCGATCACTTTGATGCCCGTCTCGAGCGCTTCGACACTCGTCGAAAGCTCAACAAAAGCGGGAGGCTTGCGATGAATCGGTAGACGTTTTTGCTCACCGATCGGACCGCGCTCGTCAACGGGCTCACCGACGACGTTCATAATGCGACCCAGCGTCTTTGGACCCACCGGCACTGCAATCGGCGCCTTGGTATCCGTCACGGCTTGACCGCGCACGAGACCGTCCGTGGTATCCATCGCGATACACCGAACGGTGTTCTCACCAAGATGCTGCGCAACCTCGACCACGAGATTGTCTTTGCGATCGTCGATCGCCGGATTTGTAATCGTGAGCCCAGTGTAAATTTCCGGAAGTACTCCCGGCGGAAATTCAATGTCCACGACGGGACCCATCACTTGAACGATCTTGCCCTGTTGGCCTGCCATCGATCTTTCTCCTGTCTCGCTCGTTAGAGCGCTTCTGCACCCGTAATGATTTCAATCAATTCGGTAGTAATTGCTGCTTGGCGTGCGCGGTTATATTTCAGTGTCAGTGAGTCAATCATCTCTTCGGTGTTACGCGTCGCCGATTCCATCGCCGCCATTCGTGCAGCGTGTTCGCCGGCCTGCACTTCGAGAAGTGCGCGGAACACTTCGACTTCAATCGCCTTCGGAACCAAAATTTCAAGAAGCTTGTCCTCAGCGGGCTCGGTTGCATAGCTCTCGTCCGAAGTGACCGTTTTTCGTGTCGGCTGTGCGTCGCTCGTCGCCGTCAGCGGCAAGAGCCGGCTCACCACCACGGGCTGCGACATCGCCGATTCAAACTTGCTGTACACCATCACGACTTCGTCGACTTCACCGTCGGCATAACGCTTTGAAAGTTCGGCAGCGATGTTGACGGCGTGCCCATACTGAATGGCGCCAAGCCCGATTCGTGTGAAGTCGATGATCTTGCCGCGCTTTTTGCGAAAAGCATCTACGCCTTTTCGACCAATCAATGCAAGCGCGAGTTCTTCCACTTCACCTTCGTTCTTCAAGAGAACTTTCTCGGCTTCTTTGATGATGTTCGAATTGAAGGCACCGCAAAGACCGCGATCCGAGGTAATCACGACGACTTCAATCTTGCGCACTTTTTCACGACGCTGAAGCAGCGGATGCTCGGAATCAGTTTGGCCCGCAGCCAATGCGGCCACGGCCAACTTCATCTCGTCGGCATAGGAGCGCGCCGATTCGATCGCTTCTTGCGCCTTGCGCAACTTCGCCGCGGCCACCATTCGCATCGCGCTGGTGATCTGCTGCGTTTTGCGAACGCTCGTGATCCGTCGTTTGATGTCTCGAAGACTCACATGCTCTCCTAGGCCGCTTCGCTATCGCCTGCTTTGCCTTCCGCCGACGAGCGAAAAATCTTGGCAAACGCATCAAGCGCTGCGTTGAGTTGCTTCGCAATGTCGTCGTCGAGTTTTTGTCGCTCGTTGATTCCCGCGACGACACCTGCATGCTCGGCCTTGATGTAAGCAAGCATTTCGGCTTCGTAGCGCAGCATGTCTTCCACCGGGTAGTTTCGCACCCACGAGCTTCGGCCTTCTTGCGGCGATGCGGCATAAATGCTGATGATCTGCTCCGCCACGGGCATCGGCGCATACTGACCTTGCTTCAAAATTTCCGTGAGACGCTTGCCGTTTTCAAGAAGCTCTTGCGTCGACTTATCGAGATCGCTTCCAAACTGTGCAAACGCAGCCATTTCGCGGTACTGCGCGAGCATCAAGCGCAGCCGACCAGCGACGGTCTTCATGGCTTTAATCTGCGCCGAGCCACCGACGCGCGATACCGAAAGACCGGCGTTGATCGCGGGCCGAATGCCCGAGTTGAAGAGATCGGTTTCGAGGAAGATCTGTCCGTCGGTAATCGAAATCACGTTCGTCGGAATGTATGCCGACACGTCACCAGCCTGTGTCTCGATGATCGGGAGGGCCGTAAGACTTCCCGCGCCCAAGGCGTCACTCAATTTCGCAGCGCGCTCGAGCAAACGCGAGTGGAGATAGAACACGTCGCCTGGAAAGGCTTCGCGACCCGGCGGGCGACGAAGCAAGAGCGAAAGCTGACGATACGCAACAGCGTGCTTGCTCAAATCATCGTAAATGATCAGTGCATGCTTGCCGTTGTCGCGGAACCATTCGCCCATCGTCACGCCGGTGAACGGCGCCAAGAATTGCAGCGGCGCCGCTTCGCTCGCGGTCGCAGAAACGACAATCGTATAATCCATCGCACCAAACTGGCGAAGTTTCTCCACCACCTGCGCCACCGTCGATTGCTTTTGGCCCACTGCGACGTAGATGCAGTACACACCACTGTTTCGCTGATTGATGATCGTGTCGATGGCGACGGCAGTCTTGCCTGTCTGGCGATCGCCGATGATCAATTCGCGCTGACCACGACCAATTGGGATCATGGCGTCGATCGCCTTGAGGCCTGTCTGCAGCGGCTCGTGCACCGACTTGCGCGCAACGATACCCGGCGCCTTGAGCTCGACACGGCGCTTCTCGTTCGACTTGATCGCGCCTTTGCCGTCAATCGGCTCGCCAAGTGCATTCACCACGCGGCCAAGCAATCCTTCACCGACGGAAACGTCGATGATGCTGCCTGTGCGACGCACGAGCGTACCCTCGCGCACGTCCAGCGCTTCACCCATCACCGCCACGCCGACGTTGTCATCTTCGAGATTAAGCACGAGGCCAGAAATTCCGCCCGGAAATTCCACCAGCTCGCCCGCCATGGCTTTGTTCAGACCATACACTCGCGCAATGCCGTCACCGACGGAAAGCACCGTACCCGTTTCTGCAACATCGATCTCTCGACCGTATTCTTTGATCTCGCGCTTGAGGATGTCGGTAATCTCGCCCGGTTTGATATCCATCTCTCGCTATCCCTTCGTCAGATTGGCGCGCAACTGTTCGAGCTGCGTGCGAAGACTTCCGTCAAAAACCAAATCGCCTACTTTTGCAACGACACCGCCAAGCAAGCGGTTGTCGACTTCCACCTTTAACTGCACATCGAGTCCCGTGCGGCGCGACAACGCTTGGCGAAGCTTCGCCACCTGCGCCTCCGAGATCGGAGTCGCCGAAATGACTTCTCCGGCCACTTGCCCCTTGGCCTCGTCGACGAGACCCGCAAACTCCGCACGAATTGCATGCAACACATTCATGCGTCCCTGTTCGATCAACACGCGGCAGAAATTTTTTACGATTGTGCTGCAACCGAGTTGGCCAACGACTTTTTCAAGCACCGCACAGCGCTCGGTAACCGGATAAAACGGACGAAACAAAACGGCTTCGAGTTCCGCCGATTGATCCAGTGCAGAAATAATCTTGTCGAGTTCGGCCAAAACCGCAGGCGTGCGATTTTCTTCGGTAGCCAAACCAAATAGCGCGCGGGCGTAACGTCGAGCAACGACTGAACCAGGCATCGGGGCTCCTAATTCTTCTTCGCCGGCGAAGCGAGTCCGGTGCCGTCTTGGCCCGTCGGTAACGCTTCGAGTTTTGCAATGAACTCACCCACCAAACGCTCCTGATCGGAACTTGAGATTTTGCTCTCGATGAGTTTGGCCGCGAGATCAATCGCCAGGTTTGCTGCTTGCGTGCGAAGCTCGGCGCGCGCGCGAAGCAACTCTTGCTCGATCACCGTACGCGCATCGGCCTTAATCCGATTCGCCGTCGCTTCGGCTTGCACCAAAATCTGATCTCGCTCTTTTGCCGTGCGCTCCGTCGCCGTGCGCTCCATTTCAAAAACGATTTCGTCGAGGCGCTCGACTTTGTCAGTCCATTCTTTGAGCTTGGCCTCGGCCGATTCCAGCATCGTGCGCGATTGATCGAGGTTTTGCTGAATGGTGTGGCGGCGCAGCGCAAGAAACCCACGAATCGGCTTTCGGGCAACAAAAACAAGGATGCCGACGAGCAAAATGAAATTGATCCACTGCCAAATCAAATCCATCTTCGCCGAGCCTTCAGCAAAAGCTGGGCTTGCAAGCAAAATCATTCCACCAATTTGTGTCACGAGTTTTGCGCAGCGATTCATGAAAGGGTCCGTCCCAGAATTTTTGCCGCAGCGTCTTCAGCAAGTCGCGAAGCATGGCCTTGCAACTCTGAACGCGCGCTCACGAGTGCGCGTGACACTTCCGTGCGTGCGCGCTCAAGTTCATCTTCTGCAAAGCGGCGTGCTTCGGCCGTCACTTGCATCATTTCGCTGCGTGCGACACTGAGCGTACTCTTGTGATTTTCGTCCATGCGGATGCGCGCAGCTTGGATCTCCGCCTCGTAGCGCTGCAAAATCTCTTCCGCTTTCGCAGCAACTCCTTCCGCATTTTGGCGCGCACCGTCGATGCGTTTTTCGCGTTCTTCAAGCGCCGTCAAAAGCGGCTGAATCAAAACTTTGTTAAGCGGAACAATCAGAACGAAAAAAACAGCGACGAGAATGCCGAAAATTTTAAAGTCGGGAATTAGCGGAAACGAAGCCTCTGCAGCCTGCGCCGCAAGCGGTAAACACAAAATGGTGAATACAAACACCAAAAAGCGAGCAAGCACTTCACCGTGCGATTTCGATTTCGTATTCCCTATCTGCATTGGCAACTTCATCCTGAACTTCAAGTCCGAATCAAGATCTTCGAATCGAGTTCGCAATTTGATTTTCACTGCTTTGGAGTGACGCATCGGCGTCGCCGCCCACACATGACCTCGTGGGTGCTGCTTCTTTGCATTGGCCAGGTCAGCGTGGCTAAGTACTCGGAAGGCGGCGCAAATTCTTACAAAGTTCGAAAGAAGTTCAAGGCGGTTTCCGCGCCGCGCATCAGCTTGTCCACGGAAGCTTTGCTTCTCGAAGCAAAACCGTTTGACAATGCTGGCGCGCTAGCGACCGGGTCCGTCGAGCAAAAGCGAAACCAAACGCGTGAGATCCTCGACACTAAAGAACTCGATTTCGACTCGCCCCTTCGACTCGCCAACGATCCGCACTTTCGTTTTGAGATGATTTCGCAACTGTTCGACGACGTAGTTGAGATTGGGATCCTTTGTTGGCGAACCGCTTTGCGTCTTGAGGTTTTTTGCAGTGCCGAGGGAAGCGGCCTCCTTGGGCCGGGCCAATTTTTCGACGTCTCGAACAGAAAGGCCTTGCGCGAGAATCTTGTCACGAAGCAGGCGGCGCTGCACGGGATCCGCAATTTGCAAAATGGCCTTGGCGTGCCCCATCGAAAGCTGGCCTTGCTCGACGTCGGCTTGAAGATCGGAACTTAAATCGAGCAGGCGCAAGTGATTTGCGATGGTCGAGCGCTGCAACCCGACACGCTTGCCAATTTCCTCCTGCGTTGAACCCGTTTCGATCAACTCGTGAAATGCGAGAGCGAGTTCGATGGGGTTTAAGTCGTGGCGCTGGATGTTTTCCACGAGCGCCACTTCGAGGCGATCCTTTGGCGCAAGATCCGCAACCACCGCCGGGATGGTTGACTTGCCAGCGCGCTTCGAGGCGCGAAAACGCCGCTCACCAACGACGAGCTCGTAGCGCTCACCCGCACGGCGCACAACGACCGGCTGCAAGACACCGTACTGCCGGATCGAATCGGCAAGCGAGGCCAATTCTTCTTCAACAAAAATGCGTCGCGGCTGCTTGGGATTGACGTCGATTTGGTCCAGTGCAATTTCCGAGACACCTGCCGGTGTAGATTGCACAGCAGTGCTCGTTTTTGTGGATGCCGTCGGTGCGCTGCCCGGAATTAACGCGCCAAGCCCACGGCCAAGTGCCTTTCGCGATTTCGATCGATTGGCTGCATCGTCCACAGTTTTTCCTTTCTTTCGATTCTTTTCCGTCGGTGAAGCGTGTGCCTGTCACCGAGTTCGAAGTCGGAACGCTCGACTACGCCGCGAGTTCGAGTCGCTTCAAAATTTCTTCCGTCAGCTGTAAATAACTTGTCGCACCCTTGGAGCGAATGTCGTACAAGAGCACCGGCATGCCATGGCTTGGCGCTTCGCTGAGGCGGATATTGCGCGGAATGCAGGTTTTAAAAACTTTCTCGCCAAAATGTGTGCGCACTTCATCCATCACTTGGCGTGTGAGATTGCTCCGTGGGTCAACCATCGTAAATACAATCCCCTCAAGGCCAAGCGACGGATTGATCTGCTCTCGCACGCGTTCAATGGTGTTCATCAAATGCGCGAGTCCTTCGAGCGCGTAGTATTCACACTGAAGCGGCACAATCACGGCGTCAGCCGCCACGAGCGCGTTCAACGTAAGAAGACCCAGCGATGGCGGACAGTCAATTAAGATGATTTCGTAACGGTCACGAATCGGGTCGATGGCTTTTCTCAGTCGACTCTCGCGAGCATCCAATTCCACGAGCTCAACTTCCGCACCGACGAGATCGCGGCCAGCGGGAACCAAATGCAAAAATTCGAGATCGGTTTGCAAGGCAATCTCGACAAGCGGAGTATCGTGAATCAAAGCGTCGTAAATTTGTGTAGGGGGTTCCACCACGCCATATGCGCTGCTGGCATTGCCTTGCGGATCGATGTCGATCAGCAAGGTTTTGCGTTCACTGGCCGCGAACGAAGCCGCGAGATTCACGGCTGTGGTCGTCTTGCCGACGCCGCCCTTTTGATTGGCGACCACGAAGACTTTGGCTTGACGTCGATTTTGGGAGTTAGAGTTTTCCCCGGGGAAGTTCATTTTGCAGTCCTAGATCTTTCTTGGTTGGCCTAGCGCTCGCGTTTTGCGATCCAGACTTTACGCTCGATTTCCACAATCGGCACCCGGTAAGTGCGAAGTTCGATCTGTTTTACATCAGACAAAGCGGTAGTTTCGAGGATCTCAGCTTGTTCCATGCTGCAAGGCACCGCGAAATAACCTTCAACTTTGCACCAGGGCTTCATCCACGCCACAACCTGTACAAAGTCCGCCATCGCCTGCGCAATCACCAAATCGCAAGGCTGTGGCGAAAGCTCCTCGGCCCGACCACAAAGAGAACTCACGTTTTTGAGACCAAGTTCGCGAATCACGTGGCGCTGAAAATGCACGCGGCGCTCACGCGCTTCGATAAGAATGATCTTTCGGCGCGGAAAAAGAATCGCAAGCGGA
>CAYRID010000032.1:0-24641 GCA_964424225.1 uncultured Geobacter sp. | reverse complement strand
AACGATAGTGTGTAGGGCCATTGAAAAAGATTGTTCATCGCTGGGAGTGAAGCAGAGATTGCCGCCTGTTGATTCCAGAATTTCCTTTCCTTCACCGACGATACCACCCAAAATTGGACGTGACACGAGCATGTAATCAAAAACCTTGGAAGGAATCGTGAGGGCAAAAACGGCGTCGGCTTTGAGGTTTAAAAACAGCACTGCAGATTCTGCCAAATAACGTGTAGCGGCTATTTTACTAACGGGCGCGATGAAGTGAATGCGCGCATCAAGTTGCAAGTCCGCAACACGCTTGCGCAACATCTGTTCGTGTGCACCCGCGCCGATGAGCGCAATTTCCCAACCTTCAAAAAGAGGATCGTGTAGAGTCTTTTGAAATGCGCCAATGAGCATCTCCAAACCTTGTAGACGACCCAGATTTCCGGCGTAGACGATTCGTTTTACAATTTTCTCAGGAGACACTTTTATTTGTTGATTGGGATCAATGCCGTTGTATATCACTTCGACCGGTGTTGAACTTTGACTGCGCAAATATTCTGCCATGGGTTTTGAGACACAGGTGATTGCGCGTGCGGCAGTATAAAGATTCTTTTCGAGAATGCGGCCAATGTGGTAGGCGCGCCCGCTTGCACTCATTTGTCCTGCGGACACTGCGCTGTCCGGCCAAATGTCGCGAATGTCGAGCACAATGGGACAGCGAAATAGCCATGCGAGGACGACGCCTGCGATACCCGCAAAGAGAGGCGGGGATGTGGCCCAAATGACGTCTGGGCGCCAGCCGCTGCGTCGAAGCTGCCAGCCGCAGCGCAGCGCACCGACGACAAACGAAAGATAATGGAGGACGTAGCCCTTGAGGCCGCCGGGTCCGACGTCACGCAAGTGTGTACGAAGCACCTTGCTTTCGTCGAATGTTTCCACTGCGGATTCATCGCTTGCGATCGCCTTGTGCGGGTGCGAGGTGATGACGCGCAGATCGTGTCCGCGTTGTGCAAGGAGCACCGCCGTTTCTGTCAAGCGAAATGCGGCAGCCGTAATGTCCGGAGCAAAAAACTGAGTGACGATGCAAATTCGCAAGAGCAGATTCCTTCCTAGAAAGGCCGCACTATATCCTGAAAAGTAGGTCAACCTACAAGCGGTAAATTGGGCTTCATTCAACTTGATTGGAGTGCTGGTTTCGTGCCGCGAAGCAGTTTCTCGAGTTCGACGGCGATGCGCTCGCCCGTGCGTCCGTCCCATTTTTCGGGCACCGAGCCTTTCTTCCAGTTTCCGGCAAAGAGGCGATCGAGGGCGGGCCGGAGTTTGGTGGGATCGGTGCCGAGGAGTTCGTTGGTTCCGACGGAGATCGTCTCAGGGCGCTCGGTGTTGTCGCGAAGCGTCATGCAGGGTACACCAAGAACTGTCGTTTCTTCGGTGATGCCTCCGGAGTCGGTAATCACGGCACGCGCATTTTTGACGAGATAATTGAATTCGAGATACGGCTGCGGTTCGACGAGGTGTAACGTTGTCGGTAATGCTTTGACACTTTGAAGTGTCTTGGCCGTGCGCGGATGCACGGGAAACACGATGTCCATTCCGCGTGTCGCTTCACCAATGGCCGTGAGCAAGCGCGCAAAGGCTTCGGGCGTGTCGACATTTGCGGGTCGATGCAGCGTGACGACGAAATATCCGCCGGATTGAAGGCTGAGTTCGTTCCAGAACGCCGGCGGGCGCAAGCGATTGAGGTTTGCGAGCAGAGTGTCGATCATCGTGTTGCCGACGAAAAAAATCCGATCTTCGTTCACGCCTGCCTGACGCAAGTTTTCATTGGCAAACGTGCTCGTTGTAAAAAACCAATTTGTGATCGCATCCGTCACCATGCGGTTGATTTCTTCGGGCATCGTCCAGTCGCCGGAGCGAATGCCGGCTTCGACGTGCGCGACGGGCACACCAAGTTTCTGCGCAGTGATCGCACAGGCCATCGTTGAAGTGACGTCCCCGACGACCAAACAAAGATTGCTGCGCGCATCAAGCAAGAGACGTTCGTAGCGCGTCATGATCGCGGCGGTTTGTTCGGCTTGCGTGCCGGAGCCGACTTCGAGATTGACGTGCGGCTCGGGAATGCCGAGCTGCACGAAAAAATCCTGAGACATTCGTGCGTCGTAATGTTGGCCCGTGTGGATGAGCCGATAGCGCAAGTGGCTACCGGTGGCCTGACGCGCTTCGATTGCGCGGAGGATCGGTGCGATTTTCATGAAGTTTGGGCGTGCACCCGCAATGATGTCGACGAGCATGAGTCATATTCTCCCAGCGCACTTTACGGCTTTTCGTGCAGACTCTTGCTCGAAAAAATCGCTTTTCAAAAAATCACCGCACAATTCAAAGATGTGACTTGTGTCGCACCCTGGCGTTTCGTATCGCACAGGACGATCGACATCTTAGAGGTGGGGCGAAGGTCGCTACATTTTGCAAGATCGTAACGCGAGCCTGGAGATCGTATGACTTTGACGCTGTTGGTGATGCTGGTTGGCTTGGTGATTCTCGCTTGGAGTGCGGAGCGTTTTATCGAGGGTGCGGCGGTTGTGGCTGGGCGACTTGGAATGTCGCCGATGTTGGTTGGAATGGTGATTGTCGGCTTTGGTACGTCGGCACCCGAGCTCGTGGTTTCAGCGTTTGCGTCCTTCGAAGGCAAGGCGGGGATTGCGCTGGGTAACGCCTACGGTTCGAACATCACGAACATTGCGTTGATTCTTGGCATCACTGCGCTGGTGCATCCCGTAACGCTGAATTCCCGCGTCGTGCGCAAAGAAATTCCAATTCTCATTGCCGTGACGGGACTTGCGATTTTTCAACTTTGGGACGGCGAGCTTTCGCGTGTGGATGCTTTGGTTTTGCTTGCGACCTTTGGCGTGCTGCTTGGGTGGAGTGTTTGGGAAGGGTTGCGCCAACGGGCCGATGCTTTGGGTGGGGCGATGGCCCAAGCGCTGCAGACGCGCGTCATGCCACTTCGCCGTGCAATTTTTTGGCTCGTCGCTGGGCTTATTTTGTTGGTTGCAAGTTCGCGCCTGCTTGTGTGGGGTGCGGTCGAAATCGCAAAGATCTTGGGGGTGAGCGATCTCTTGATTGGGCTTACGATCGTGGCGGTTGGAACGTCGCTGCCGGAACTGGCGTCGTCGATTATTGCGACACGAAAAGGCGAACATGACATTGCGCTTGGCAATGTGCTCGGTTCGAATCTTTTTAACACGCTTGCGGTGGTGGGACTTGCGGGGGTGATTCGCCCCATGCCCGTCGCGGCAGAAATTCTCTCTCGTGACATTTTTGTGATGGCGGCATTGACGGGGATGCTTTTTGTGATGGGCTATGGCTTTTGGGCACCCGGCCGGGTGAATCGCATCGAAGGTTTAGCTTTTCTTGCATTCTTCGTCGGCTATACGGCCGTTTTGGTGCTCAGTGCTATACATTGAATCAGAAAGCGAGAGGAGCGAAGCGAAGGCAGCAGGCGCGTGATAGTTTGATGGGAATGATTTCAGAATATCTTCCAACAAGGAGAAGTGTTATGGCAAAGGCCGGCAAGCAATCGAAGAATCAAGCGACGATCGAAGCCGCGAGCCGCTTGCTCGCGGATAGTTATACCGTTTATTTGAAGACGCATAACTTTCACTGGAATGTCACGGGTCCGATGTTTACGACGCTGCACACGCTATTTGAAACGCAGTACACCGAGCTTGCGCTCGCCGTGGACGAGATTGCGGAGCGTATTCGTGCGTTGGGTGGCCGCGCGCCGGGAAGCTACCGAGAGTTTGTGCGACTTGCGTGCGTGAAAGATGCGACGGGCGAACCGAGTGCCAAAGAGATGGTACAAGAATTGGTGTCGGATCTTGGCCGGATCGTTGAAACGGCGAAAGACGTGCTTGCGGCGGCCGAAGCAGCGGACGACCCGGCAACGGCAGATCTTGCCACGCGACGCATTGATGTGTCGGAAAAGAACGCTTGGATGTTGCGTAGCCATTTCGAGTAGCCGCAGGGGATGTGCTGACCGAAGAAAGGCGCTCCTGTGCGGGATGGGCTTGTCACACAGCCGGGTGGTAGAGGGATTTGTGCGCAAATTCTCGTGGCGTGCGAGATCGGATCCCGGATTGGCTCGGAGAATCCTTGGGAGAAAATTTTTGTCGTGAGTGAGCGTTGCAAGGTGTAGAGGAAGCTGCCATACTGCGCGCCGAGTTCGAAGCAGTAACCGTGCCCGGTCTGTCTGTTACCTGTTGAGTTCTGCTTGGCCTCGAATGCGAATCTCGCAAGACGATTTCAGTACGAAGTAAGAAACTTCTGCAAGAGACCTCGCATGCAATTCTATGCAATTCAGAAATTCGAGAGTTCGAAAGTCTGAAAGCGCGCATTGCGCTGGCCTCGCAGCCCAAAGGGCTCACGGCAAAACGAAGAAAGCAAAGACACACCGCACATTCGTCGTCGACTCGGCTCGCCCGCACAGGGCTTTGAGATAATCCACAGTGTGGATTTCAAAATGATCCGCATCTCCGATGAACGACAACTCAGACGAAAATTTTTGTGATCGAACGATCGATCCGTGAACACCGACGCAGCTTGGTGTGCGGAGTTCGTGCGCGAGCGTGATTCCGGTTTCGGAATGGTGCGCTGCGTGCGACGGCCGCAACGCCAAGGATGCGTGCTTGTGATCCGCGCTGTAAAAATGCAGCTTGCCAAGTGGGCGAGTTCGCCTTGATACAAAGCGGACGTGATGTGTTCAAAATCAGGAAAAAATGAATACGAAATCAACAACAAAAGAAAAGTTAAACAATTCGGTGTCGACTCCTTCGGGTGACGGCTTTGCAAGTCTTGGACTCGCGGCAGTGATCAACGAGGCCGTGCGGAGCGCGGGCTATTACGATCCGACACCGATTCAGCGTCAGGCGATTCCGGTGGTGGTGTCGGGGCGCGATGTCTTGGGTTCGGCGCAAACCGGCACCGGAAAAACGGCGGCCTTTGCATTGCCGATTTTGCATCGCTTGATTGCGCCGGCTGCGACGACGAAGGGGGCTATGCACGCAGAGCGCGAACGGCGCGGCGCGAAGCCGATTCGCACGCTCGTGCTTGCGCCGACGCGCGAACTCGCGGCGCAGATCGGCGAGAGTTTTCGTAAATACGGCAAAGGCACGTCGATTCGCTGCGAAGTGATTTTCGGTGGCGTTGGAAAATTTCATCAAGTCAAAGCGCTACGCAAAGGTGTGGATGTGCTCGTTGCAACACCGGGGCGTTTGCTCGATTTGATTCGCGATCGTGAAGTCAATTTGCGAAGTCTCGAAATTTTGGTCCTCGATGAAGCGGATCGCATGCTCGATATGGGATTTATCGACGACGTGCGACGCATCATCGATCTTGTTCCCGCAAAACGCCAAACCTTGCTTTTCTCGGCGACGATGCCGGAAGAAATTCGCGAGCTTGCCGACAGCGTTTTGCATCAACCTGTGCGCGTCAGTGTTGCGCCGGTCGAGACGAAGCGCGTGCTGATCGACGATTCGATCTACCGCATTGCGATCGAGCGCAAACTTGCACTTTTGCTCGAACTTTTGCGTGACACAAAAATGAATCGTGTGCTTGTGTTTACGCGCACCAAACACGGTGCCGATCGGCTGGCCAAAAACTTGGAACAAGCCGGCATTGCCGTGGCATCGATCCATGGCAACAAATCGCAAGCTGCCCGCGAGCGCGTTTTGGCGCAGTTTAAGCAAGGTCGCACGCACGTCGTGGTGGCGACGGACATTGCTGCGCGCGGCATCGATGTGAAGGGTCTCTCGCACGTCGTGAATTACGATTTGCCTCTCGATCCCGAAAGCTATGTGCATCGCATCGGGCGCACGGGGCGCGCTGGCGAAAGTGGTATTGCGATTTCGTTCTGTGCTTCGAGCGAGCGATCGCAACTCAAAGCGATCGAGCGACTGCTCGGACGTGCGATCATGCGCCGCGAGTTGCCGGAAGGTTTTGAAGCGCAAGCGGAACTTACGCACGACGCAACCGAGGAAGCCGAGAGCAGCCCCGCTCGTCGCGCGCAGGCCGGACGTCCGCGTGCACAGCACCGCGAGCGACATCATGAAAAACCGAATCGACACAAAAAAGAGTCGTTTGGCAGTGATGAGCGGCGCGGCGCAGGTCGGGGCAAGCCGGGTGCGGGTCGCAAGCGAGCGGGGCGGCCCTTTGGGCGCTTTGACGCCGAAGGCGAAGCGCCCGCACAGTCGCTGCGTGAAAGGCGGCAGCGCGACTTTGCGGGCCAACGCGAGCAAGGCGGCGAAGCGCAGCGCAAAGGCTTTGGCGAAAAACCGCGCGCCGGTTTTGGAGCGCGTCACGCGCGGGGTGCCTCGTCGCGCGAAGATCGCGAAGGTTTTGGAGCGCAACGCGGACGCTTTGGTGCCAAGCGGGAAGAAGGTTTCGGTGGGCGTCGCAGACGCTCTGAAGAAGAAGGCGAATGGTTTTCGAAGCCCGAGAGGTCTGCGGGCAAACGTGAATGGTTCGGTGGAAAGAGTCGTAGCGAAGAGCGCGCTGGATTGTCCTCGGCGCGCGGACGCACCCAACGGCGCGGCGCGGAGGGGCGCTCGCGGGACGACCGCGGCAAGCGCGATGCGCATCCCTCGGATCGTGCGGAGTCTTGGCATCAAGAACGCGGAGTGCAGCGTCAGCCCGGCGCAAAGGCCGGACATTCGACGGGCAATCGCCGGCGTGAACAAGCGCAGAGAGATCGCCATGCACGTCCGATACGCGAGCGCAGTGAACAGGACTCGCCGCGAAGCGATGGAGGAGGCCGCAGTCGGCGCAGGAAATAACGCACTTTTTTGATGCGGGCATCGCGATGCAGATCGTTTACGCTGCATCGGATGAGATTCCGTTTCCGCGTAGTGCCTTGCGAAATATAATGACTCGATCTGCCTGCGCGATGCATGTTCAGTCGCTCGGAATGCAGAGGAAGGAGACTCTTTTGGCAAGGTTTGCAAAACGGTTTGCGATGTTTTGCGGCATTGGACTTGCTTTGCTTGGGTGCGAGCGTGCGAGTGAGCCAGATCCCCGACGACCCAATGTGCTGCTCGTTACGATCGACACGCTACGCGCCGATCATGTTGGTGTGTATGGCAGCTCATTGGTGCAGACGCCGACTTTGGACTCGCTCGCTGTGCAGGGGGTACGCTTTGCCAATGCGTACAGCACGGCACCGACGACAGCGGCATCGCATACGAGCATTTTGACAGGATTGTATCCAACACGTCACGGTGTACGTCATAATGGAATTTTTCAAGTTGGAAAAGAGCTTGAGACCTTGCCGGAGCAGATGCAGGCGAAGGGATACGAGACGGCGGCCGTCGTGAGCGCCTTTGTTTTGGCGGCGCAGTTTGGGTTCAATCAAGGTTTTGGATTTTATGATGATGCGATGTCGCGCTTCGCCGGCGTCGGAGGTTATGCAGAACGCACTGCAGACGAAGTAACGGATAGCGCGCTGGATTGGCTCAAAAAGAAGCGCAAGAAACCGTTTTTTCTGTGGGTGCATTATTACGATCCGCATGCGGAATACCAGCCGCCTTCACCTTACAAAGAGCGCTATGCAGAACATCTTTATGCGGGCGAGGTCGCTTTCGTTGACGAGCAGCTTGGGCGTCTTGTGGAAGGTTTGCGCGCGCAAAAACAATTTGACAATACACTGATTCTTGTTACTTCGGATCACGGAGAGAGCCTGGGCGAGCACGGAGAGGTGACGCATTCGTATACTCTTTATGATGCCACCTTGGCTGTGCCCTTGATCGTGTGTGGACCCCAAATTCCAGCCGGACAAACGGTGGACGGAGTTGTTTCGACGGCGGGCATTATGCCGACGGTGCTTTCGCTTTTGGGCTGGAGTGTGCCGATTCAATTCGATGGCTTGGATCTTTCTCGATTTTGGAAAGGCAACGCCGCGCAGGAAACTCCAGCGGTGTATGCGGAAACTTTATCGACGCAGCTCGTGCATGGCTGGGCACCTCTTTTTGCGCTTCGTTCGCAGCATCAGCTTTATGTGCGAGCACCGCACGCGGAGTTGTATGACGTAAGACAAGATCCACATCAAATTGCAAATCGCCTCGACAATGCGAAAGATTTTGATGCGGTACAGCAGGCACATGACTTGGATGCGCAGCTAGAGACACTTTTAAGTGTTCAAAAACCAACGACAGCGAATCAAGACGTGGACGCGCAAACGCTGCAGCAACTTGCCAAGCTCGGTTATGCCGCACCGACGACAGCGGATGCAGCGCAGTCGACCCACATGGACCCCAAAGAAGGGTTGAAGTGGTTAGCGGCGATGTATCAAGCGCGAGATCTTTTTTACGCTGGAGATTTTGAGTCAGCAGATCAAGTGATTGCTTCCGTTGTGCAGAATATGCCCAATAGTTTCGAAGCACTGAGTTTGAAGGCTGAGATCGACAGAAAGGCGCATCGGTTCGAAGCAGCGCGACGCTCTGCGGAAAAGGCGGTGCAGTTGTCTCCTCACACTCCAGAGACGAAAGTCTTGCTGGGTTTTCTCTGTCGTGAGATGGGTGACGATGCGTGTGCTGTACAAGAGTTTCGTGAGATTGAAAGGATGAATATCGAGCAGTCGAGCGAGGCCGAAGTAGGCATTATGTGGACCTACGTTCGTGAAGGGAAAGTGTTCGAAGCAGATCTGCACGAAAAGAAAGCTCGCGCGGCAGTTCCGACGGAGCAAGGTTTGTTGTATCTCGGAAAAACATGGGAGCAAGCTGGCGAATATGAGCGTGCTTTGAAGGCCTACGAATTTGCACTCGAAAAATTTCCTGCCTCGAACGAAGCCAATGCAATGCTTGCGATTCAGATGGCACGTTTGGGAGAGGAGGGAAAAGCTTCGCAGTACTGGGCTCGTGCGGGTCAAGAGGCGCAAAATCCAATGCATCGAAATCGCCTTGGTATCGTGTATGCCGCGCGGGGCGAACTTGAGAAGGCCGAGAAAATTTTTCTTGGTGTTCTTGCGCAGCATCCTGACTATGCGCCCGCACGAGAAAATCTGGAACGCGTTCGCGCGAAGAAGAGATAGAAGCAAGAGTGTAATCGTTCTGTGTTGTTCTGATCGAGGTGTCTTGCATTCGCGACAGATGGCTTCTTACGAAATTGATCTCAAAACCCTACTTCGGAGGTGATATGCGACTCTTATTCGATGCAGTCTTGGTTTGCATTTTGGAGGCGGTGCACGGTCGGACGTGGGTTTGCAATTTGCGGCGCACGCAAGTTTGGATTTTTGTTTTCGTGGCCTTGGCTGGCGCCAATGCGTCGGCTGAGCCTTTGCAGCCGCGCGACGTGCCGCCGTTGCTACGACCTTGGATCGGCTGGGTTTTGAAGGGACACGAATTTGCGTCGTGTCCCTTTTTTGTGGGTGAAAAGGATTCGTCGCAGTGTGCTTGGCCCGGTGTGCTTCGCTTGCAAGCCAATGCAACGGGTGGCACGTTCTCGCAAACTTGGCAAGTGAATACACAAAATTGGGTCGATTTGCCGGGTGATGAAATGTTTTGGCCGCAAAACGTGCGCGTCGATCAGCGCGCAGCGGTGGTATTGAGCGAAGGAGGACGGCCGCGAATTTGGCTTGAGCCGGGATCGCATCGCATTGAGGGTGAATTTTTTTGGGATCAAATTCCCGAAACATTGGCAACTCCGTCGGTGACGGGACTCGTCGATTTGTATGTTGAAACGCGTGCGGTGGCGTTGCCCACGCGCGACGCAGAGGGCCGACTCTGGCTCAAGAAGCGTGCGAGTGAGGCGGCAGGCGAAGAAAATCGTCTTGAGATCATTGTACACCGACAAGTGTTAGATGAAATTCCTTTGCAACTTAATACGCGCATCACATTGCAAGTATCGGGTGCGAGTCGCGAGGTCTTGCTTGGTCGCGCTTTGCCAGAAGGTTTCATTCCACTTGCCTTGACGACACCGCTTCCGGCGCGCCTTGAAGCCGACGGAAAATTGCGCGTGCAAGTGCGGCCGGGTTCGTGGTCGATCCTTCTCGAAGCGCGTCACCATGGTCCGGTGCAAAAGCTCGTGCGGCCCGTTCCCGATGGGCCGTGGTCCGACACAGAGGTTTGGGTTTTTGCAGCGCAACCGTCGCTGCGTATCGTCGAGATTGCTGGTCTTGAAGCTGTCGATCCGCAACAAACTTTATTGCCGGATGAATGGCGACACTTTCCAGCGTATGTTTTGAAACAAGATTCGCAGATGCAATTCATCGAGAAACAACGCGGTAACGAAAATCCGATACCGGATCGCATTTCTTTAGCGCGTCGTTGGTGGCTTGATTTCGATGGCCGCGGCTTTACGGTGGCTGACTCGCTTTCGGGAGTTGTTTCGCGCAGCACGCGGCTTGAAATGCAGCCGACGACAGCACTAGGCCGTATTGCACTGCATGGACGCAATCAACTTATCACGCGAAATGGCGACTCACCTCAAGTAGGAATCGAGATTCCCGTTGGAGCAATACAAGTGGATGCGGATAGCCGCATTGAAACTTCGCAGTCGCGAATTTCCGCAGTAGGCTGGGATCAAGACTTTCAGCAAGTGAGCGGAGTGTTGTATTTGCCGCCGGGTTGGAGGCTTTTTCATGTCCATGGTGCTGACTCGGTTTCGAATACGTGGGTCCAAGAATGGACGCTTCTTGATTTGTTTCTTGTGATGGTGCTTGCGATGGCGATCTTTCAACTCTTTGGCCCGCTGTGCAGCGGTCTCGCGCTTGCGACGTTTGTGCTCACATTTACTGAACCCAATGCGCCGCGCTGGGCATGGGTGGTGCTCATTCTATTTATTACTTTGCAGCGTGTTGTGTTGCGTGGGCGCTTCTTGTCAATCTTGAAAGCTGTGCATGCATTGACATTTTTAAGTGTAGCAAGCTTGGCCTTATTCTTTTCGATTCAGCAAGCGCGTATCGCTTTGCATCCGGCGCTCGAACGCCCGCATCAGGCAGTGCGTAGTGCAGAGCCAAAAGGCATGTTGGTTCAGGAGGCACAACCTCTCTTGGATGCACCCGCTCCAGCGCAAAGTCGCAGGGTGCGGAGCAAGGTGGAGTCAAAACTTGGCAGTTATCTCAGTAGTTCGTATGCACTTCCGGCAGGGCAAGTCTCGACGGGACCTGGGCTCCCGAACTGGGAGTGGACTACTGTGCAGATGACTTGGAATGGTCCTGTGTCGCGTACGCAAGAGCTACACTTTTTCTTGTTGAACCCATTTGTGAATGCTTTGCTCGCTTTTTTGCGAATCGGCAGTTTGTTTCTTTTGCTCGCGGCTGTTCTGGGCGCTGATTTCCGGGGATGGATTGTGCGCGCGCGAGGCATCATGGGTGCGTCGTCTGCCATCGGCTTGACTCTGGGGCTTCTGCTGATGAGTGCTCATGCGGCGCAAGCTGCGCGCACGCCTGAGGCCTCAGTGCCACAAGCGCAAGAAGATCTCGCAAGCGACCAACACGAAAAAGAGTTAGATACCCAAGCGTTTGATGCAGTGCCTGGACTTTTTGATGAGTTGCGCAACCGACTCTTGGAGCGTCCGGCATGTTTTCCGAATTGTACAGAGATCGCACGGCTGCATTGGCAAGCCACGCCGACGAATTTTCGTGCGCAGTTTGAAGTGCATGCGGCTACAGCCAGTGCTGTGCCATTCTCGTTGGGACTCGAAGATTATACTCTAAAAAGTGTTAGCATCGACGGCGCTGAAGCCAGTGCTTTTCGACGTGGCACTGTGTTTTGGATACCGGTGCAGACGGGGCGTCATGTTCTTGTGATTGAAGGTGCGTTGCCTCCGCGCGAAAGTATCGAGATTCCGTTTGCTTTAAAACCGCATCGCGTCACTGCGCAAGTTGAAGGTTGGCAATTGCATGGCTTGCTCAAGGATGGTCGCGTTGAGAATGCATTGCAGTTAACCCGGATTCGCAATGCGAAGAGCGAGGAGATCTTTGAGACGAGCCGTCTGCCCGCTTTCGTTTGGATTGATCGTGAGATCGTTTTTGATCTGAAGTGGTCGATGCACACGCGTGTTTCGCGTGCGACGAGCCTTGAGACGCCGATTCTACTCGAAATTCCACTTTGGCCGGGCGAGGCGGTGACGAGTGAACAAGTGCGGGTGCGGGAGGGGCGCTCATTCGTGCAGCTCGCACCGGGCATACACAGTATTGAGTGGGATTCGACTCTCGAAATGAGCGAGATGCTCGCGTTGCAGTCTGCGAACACCGATGATTGGAGTGAGATCTGGCGCTTACGCGTTAGCCCGATTTGGCATGTCGAAGCCCAGGGTATTCCCGAGATTTATCAACCGCAAGCTCAAGGCGTGCGCGAATGGCGACCCTGGCCGGGCGAAAAGCTGACGCTTCGCATTACGCGTCCGGTTGCGGTTTCTGGCCGTACGGTGACGATTGATCGTAGCGTTTTGCGCACAACGCCGGGCCAGCGTGCGACGGAGGTTTCGCTCAATCTTACTTTGCGGAGCAGTCAAGGTGGGCCCTACACACTGAAGTTACCGCAAGGCTCAGAGTTGCAGCGCGTTGTGGTCGATGATGTCGAGCGTCCGATGCAACGCAGTGGTGAGCAAGTCACGCTTGATTTGATTCCAGGCACACAAACGGCTTTGCTTGTTTGGCGCGAGCCACGCGGCCTTCGCACTGTATTTACAACTTCGGGAGTAGATCTTGGCATCGATAGCGTCAATAGTGAAATCGAGATTGAAGGACTGCAATCGCGCTGGCCACTTTTCCTGGCGGGACCGCGTCTTGGCCCCGCAATCCTTTTTTGGCCAATGCTCTTAGTATACACTTTATTGAGTTTTGGTCTGAGTCGTTTGCATTTTGTACCACTGCGCTTTGTGCATTGGCTGCTTCTTGGTGTCGGACTTACACAAGTGTATCCGTTGTTTGCATTCGTTGTGATTGCGTGGTTGGTGGCATTGGGCTTGCGCAAGCGACATCCTGCCCCGATTGCTGCGCGCTATTTCAATTGGATGCAGTTTGGTTTGATTGTGCTTACGCTCTTTGCGCTCGGTGTCCTTTGGGCGGTAATCGCTAAAGGCTTGCTCGGTTATCCGCAGATGTACATTGCGGGGAACGGTTCATCGGCATGGCTTTTGCGGTGGTATCACGATCGGGCCACTGCGGCATTGCCTCAGGCTTGGCTTCTCTCTGTGCCGCTCATGGTGTACCGCTGCGCGATGTTGGTGTGGGCGCTTTGGCTCGCTTATGCCATGAACCAGTGGTTGCGCTGGGGTTGGAGCTGCTTTAGCGAGGGAGGCGCCTGGCGCAAGGGCGCTTTGAAATCGACTCCATAAAGTGTCGCTTCATGCCCTGTGTATTAGCGAATCTTCGGTGATTGGATCCGTGTCGGAAGTTTGCGCTCGAGTGCCTGCAAGACAGCGTCAACAGAGATTGCTTGCAAGCAGCGGTTGTCGTTGCAGGCTGAGACACGGTGGTTGTAGGCCGAAACACAGGGACTACACAAAAAAGAGGCATAGAGAACTTCAATATTTTTTCCCAGCGGTGCATAGCATGCGGGTGTCTCCGGACCAAAGAAGACGAAGGTCGGCATTGTGGTGAGCGAAGCGAAATGCGGCGGCCCCGAGTCGTTGCTGACCATCGCATGGGCAATGTTGTAGAGATCAATCAGTTCAGAAAAACTCGTTTTGCCAGCGAAATTGATGCAGTGCGGATGCTGCGTTGCTGCGCAAATCGTTTCAGCGTCGCTTCGCTCCGACGCTGTGCCCGTGAGCACAACCCACACGGATGGATTTTGTAAAAGTCGCGTGGCGAGAGCGCTGTAGTTTTCCATCGGCCAGCGGCGCAGCGGTAAGAGTGCGCTGCCGTTTGGATTCAAGAGAATGATTGTGCTCTGTACGTCGAGTCCGGGCGCATCGTGTTGCAGCTTGGCGAAGATGTGCTGCTTGGCTTCGGGCGATGAAATACGCTGCGGCACTTGCAAATCGCTCGGATCGATCGCGCATTTTGATAGTGGCTGTCGCACTTCGGGTGAATTTACATCGGGAATGAGAGCATACACCAAAGAGAGATAATTCAAGCTGATGTGATTCAAGTGGTTGTAGATGACGTTACGCGTTTGCAAGTTTCCGCGATACAGGCCCTCCATCGCGAATTTTGAAAAACCGACGCGGATTCGGCGGCAGAGCAAAAAGCTCAACACGCTGCTTACTCGCGAAAAAAGCTCGAGATCGACGACAGCATCGAATTCTTCGCGACGTGCGCGCGCGAGCACGCGCAGTGTGTCGCGAAGTAAAGAAGCAAAGCTCTGCGAGGAAATCGTGAGTATGTTTTCGTCCGGGATCGTGTCGAGCAGGCGAATGCTTGCCTGCATTTCTTCAAAGATCAGGTAGTAAAGTTGCACGCCGGGGAAAAGAGTTTTGGCTTTTTGCAGGGAAGAATAGGCCGCAATGGAAGAGCCCATTTCCGAGAGCTGGATAAAAAGAATTTTGCGGAGAGGTTCGTTGCTGGGTTTGCCTTCGGAAAACTGACTGACACGAAAAAGTGAATGAAGTAGGGAAAGTAACCCACAAAGCGGCACGCCGATCCATTTGTCAACCCAGCGCATGAACGCAATGGTCATGGCTGATCCTCTCGCGGAGACTCGTTCAAGATTGGATTGCGTGCGCCAGGGCTAAACTTTGCAGTGTAACAATGCTGGAAGTAGAAATGGCGTAGTGGAATATTTTGAATGGTGACCCAGAACTCTTGGATGGGATCGACGCGTTCAAAAATCCTTTCGAGCACGAGCGTGTTTTTTGTACGTGACTTTTTCGAGACGAAAACTGCATCCCAACCGGTGAGGTCGATGCGATTTTGCCAGAGCCTATACTGGTGCGGTGAGGCGATGGCGGTAACTTGCGTCGGATATTTTGAATGGGTCAGAAAACGCATCTGGCTTGCGAGGCGATAGGTGTCGGCGACAATGAATGTTCGCTCGGGATTGGGCATCGCGGCGATTTCGCGTTCGGCTTGCGCTCCTATTTCTTTCCAGCCTACGAGTTCTTCGTGAAGTTCGCCGAGCATCTTTTGAAACCGCGATTCTTTTTCTCCCTCGACAGCCACATGGCGGAGAGCGGGTACATACGCAGCGACGATCAAGCCGATGTAGACGGCGAGGATGAGTGCGGTGGAAAATCCAATGCCGAGAAGGGGTGCAGGGCGCAGTAGCTTGCCAAACGGTGCAGATCCCGACTCGCGCCAGCTTGCGATGCCAGCCAGACAAAATGTTGTGTATCCCACCGCTGGCCAGTGTCCGCCAATGGAAACGAATGGGCTGAGAACACCAAAGAAACAAATCGGGAAAAGAGCAGTCGCCATGAGCAGTGCATAGCGCGAATCATTCCAGGCTTTGCGCACCAGCATTGGGGTCGAGGCCACGAGCGTGAGAGCAAAGAACGGTGAGAGCAAAAGTAAGATTCCGCCGAAGAAATGCAGGATATGTCCAAAAGAGACCTCCGGAGCGCCGTGGCGTTTGACGAGCAAAAATTCGAATGTTTGTAAGCCGCGTGTGAGGTTCCAAATCAAATTGGGTGAAAACACCAAGAGCGCCAAGCCCACGGCGATATAGGGTTCTTTGCGAAAGAACCAAAGGCGCAGTTGAGGCGAACTCAGCAAGTAGAGAAATGTGGCCGGCACGAGCAAAATGGCGTGGTACTTACTCATGAGATCAAGGCCAAGCGCGATGCCTGCGGCAAACCACCAGCGACTGTCACCATTCTGTGTTGCGCGATATAAACAATAGACTGTCAGTACCCAAAAGAAGAGCAGCGGTGCGTCGGGTGTGGCGAGTGCGCTTGCGCCCGCAAAAAATGGAATAAATTGCAAAACGGCGCATGCAATGACTGCCGTGAGCGTTCCAAACATCTCCTTGCCGAGGCGATATACAACAATCGTCGTGAGCAGGCTCAAGACTGCTGGCACGAGTCGCACCGTGAAGATGGAGTCCCCGCCGATTCCGGTCGAAGCGGCGAGCAAGCCTGCAATCATGGGAGGATGGTCGAAATAGCCCCAGGCCAGATTTTTCGACCACTCCCAGTAATAGGCTTCTGCGCCAAGTAACGGCAGGACACTGGCCCAAAACAAACGCAAGGCTGCGTAGATTGCAAAGAGTGCGAAGAGCCACCGTTCTTGGGATGAGTTGTTTTGCAAAAACTTTTGTAGAAGCGGCTTCACGGTGGAGGTTCAACCTTTCGCGTATTGGAGATGGCGGGATGAGTATTTCGTTCCAAGTGTCCTTTGGCTTTTGGGCGGGCAGACTAACAGATTCACGGTATCCATGCTGGAGAATGAAGGATGCTGCAAAGAAGTGAGAGGAATCTCATTTGGTTTGCAAAGCGTGTGCGAAGATCGACTCTGAAATCGGGCGCGACAAAAATCGCATTGCAAGCCGCTTGCAATTCAAATCGAAGTTGTAGAAATTGCTTCGACTGCTCGCCATAAATCAACGCACGCAAAGCAAAGGCAAAGCGATGCCGACTCAGGATGCAGGACGCCGCACGCTCGGCCCTGTCGCAGATCTCGAACGCCATCTTCCAAATGATTGGTGGCGCACTCTTTTTAATGCGCTTTATCTGAAAACCGACGGAGATGTCGTCGAGAACGCACTCAATACTGCAGCCGATATTGATTTGGTGCTGGCGGCAACGAATCTCGATCGTGAGGCGCAGATCCTCGATCTTTGTTGTGGCCAAGGTCGTCATGTGCTTGAGCTTGCGCGTCGGGGCTTTCGGAAGGTGTCGGGGCTCGATCGTTCCCGCGCCTTGATTCGCTTGGCGCGTTCGCGAGCGCGTAGTGAAGGGCTCGATGTGCGCTTTCGCGAAGGCGACGCACGCAAGTTTCGCCTCCCGCCCAATTCTTTTGATTGTGTCACAATTTTAGGTAACTCGTTTGGTTATTTCGATCGCTCCGACGATGACCTTGCAGTTTTGAAGGCCGTGGCGCGTGTGTTGCGAGATGGCGGTATCGTTTATCTCGATTTGGCCGACGGGGAATGGATGCGCACGCACTTTGAACCGCGTTCCTGGGAGTGGATCGATCAAGAGCATTTTGTGTGCCGCGAACGCGCCCTCTCGCAAGACGGCGAGCGCTTGATTTCGCGCGAAGTGGTGGTGCATGCCGAGCGCGGTGTGATTGCCGATCAGTTCTACGGCGAACGGCTTTACAACGAAAAACAGATTCAAACTTTGCTTGAACGTGCGGGTTTTGAAGCCGTGCAAGTGCAAGAGGCGGCCAAGACGCAGTCGTTGCGCAACCAAGATCTTGGCATGATGGCGCATCGCATGATTGTCGTCGCGCGCCTGAAGCCGAAGTCTGCTGCGAGCAAAAAGCGCCCCGCTACTTTTCCGAACGTGACGGTGCTACTCGGCGATCCACGCTTGCCGGATCGCGTGAAACTCGGTGGACATTTTAATCCGGAAGATCTCGACACTGTTTCGCGTATGAAGAAGGCGCTGGCGGAAATTCCGGGCTATAGCTTCGAGTATCTCGATCGGCACGACACGCTCATCGAGACTCTTGCGCAAAAGCCGCCCCTGTTCGTGCTTAACCTTTGCGATGAAGGTTTTCGAAACGATGCGCTGAAAGAGTTACACATTCCAGCGTTGCTCGAATTGCACGCGGTGCCGTATTCGGGGGCGGGCCCAACGACGCTTGGGCTTTGCTACGACAAGGCGCTGGTTTCGGCGATTGCCCAGGCGCTGGGCATCCCGGTTCCCTCGGAAACCTATTACGATGCCGAAGATGCCGTGGCAACACTTCCAAGTGTCTTTCCGGCGCTTGTAAAACCCGTGTGCGGCGATAGCAGTATCGGCATTACGAAAGATGCCGTCGTACACAATGCCGAGGAATTGACCGAGCGTGTCGCGACTTTGCGCAAAAGCTTGCCAGGGGTGTCGATGCTCGTTCAGGAATTTTTGCGCGGTACGGAATACACCGTCGGGATCATTGGTAATCCGGGGATTTCACACGACGTGCTACCAATTCTCGAAGTCGATTACTCGGCACTCGATTCGCATTTGCCGCCGATTTTATCGTATGAGTCAAAATGGGAACTCGACTCGCCTTACTGTACACAAATTCGTTACGTCGAAACCAAGGCTCCTCGCGAGTTGCGCAATCGCCTCGTTGATTATTCGATTGCGTTATTTCAGCGCTTAGGTTGCCGCGACTATGCGCGCTTTGATTTTCGGGCAAACGAAAACGGAGAAGTGAAACTGCTTGAGGTAAATCCCAATCCCGGTTGGTGTTGGGACGGAAAAATGAATATGATGGCCGGCCTTGCGGGCTGGAGTTATAGCGAAATGTTGCGGCGCATCTTGCAGGCGGCGCAGGAGCGTATCTTCGAGGAGCGCGAACGCAATGGTCTTGGCAGCACGCTGACGTCTGCGGGAGTTACACAAATTTGAGTTTGTGAAGTGGTGAGATATGTAGCGCGTAAGAGTGAGTAAGGTGAGTAAGAAATCGGAAACGACGCCAGAAGTGAAAGCCAACTCTCCAATAACCACCCAGAAAGAGGAAGGAATTGTCATGAGCACGGTAGAAGAATACTCCGGAGCTATTGATCGCGGTCTTGAAGGCATCGTGGCGTGTTCTACCGCCGTAAGCACGATTGCAGGCACTACACTTTTGTTTCGTGGTTATACGATTGAAGACTTGGCGGCGAATGCGACGTTCGAAGAGGTCGTGTATCTGCTTTGGTACGGCCGATTGCCGAAGCAAGGCGAACTCGCCGAGCTTCGTACGCAGCTCGGCGAAAGCTTGGCGCTTCCGCAAGAGGCGCGCGTGTGGTTGCTTGGCTTGCCAAAACAAGTGCATCCGATGGATTTTTTGCACGCTGTGGTAGCGGGCCTTTCGCTGCACGATCCCGACGCAAATCTTTTGGATCGCGATGCGACGCTGCGCAAGGCGATTCGTTTGACTGCGCGCATTGGCACGATCATTGGCGCTTATCACCGCGCGCGCATCGGACAATGGCCGATTGATCCACGCCCCGATCAGTCGCTCGCTTGGAATTTCCTGCACGGCATTCTCGGGCATGAGCCGGACGCTGAGGATGTGCGCGATTTCGAAATCTGTTTGGTGCTGCATGCGGATCACGAACTCAATGCATCGGCGTTTTCGGCGCGCGTCACGGCAAGTTCACTTTCGGGAATTTATTCGTCGGTGATGGCTGCGATTGGCACGCTCAAGGGCTCGCTCCATGGCGGCGCGAACGAAGCGGTTTTGCGCATGCTGCGTGAGATCGGCTCGCCGAAGAATCTCGATACTTTCCTCGACGATGCGTTCAAGACGGGCAAGAAGGTGATGGGCTTTGGGCATCGCGTTTACAAAGAAGGCGATCCGCGGGCGCATATCCTCAAAAAAATGAGTGAGCGTCTTACGCGCAAAGTAGGCCGACCGGAACTCTACGAGATGAGTGCAGAACTCGAAGAAAAAATGGCCGCGCGCAAGGGCTTGATCCCGAACGTCGATTTCTATTCTGCGACGGTGTACGACTCGCTCGGTATCCCGGTCGATTTGTTTACGCCCGTGTTTGCCGCGAGTCGCATTTCGGGCTGGTGTGCGCATGTGCTCGAACAATACGAGAATAACCGCATCTACCGGCCGCGTGGCCGCTACGTGGGTCCGCGCGATTTGCGCTACGCCCCGATTGCAAAGCGCTAAGGCCTGCACGTTACCTACTCTTTATTGTGTCAGGAGCGCACCGTATTTGCGGTCTAAGTACCGCACTGCGGTGCGCGCTTTCTTTTGCAGTGCACGCAGCCAAGCGTACGTCGATAAAATCGGACTGTTTTAGTGCGGGTTTTTGATTGAGCGTTCGCATCGCGTCAATTTGTCGCGATGCGATTTCTTGCGTCGGTGCTGCTTCATTTTGTCAATTGTTCCGGAGTTATTTTTCACTACCCAATCTACGCGCGTAGTGTGGGGCCTGCGCGAATGCTTGAAGTGTTTTGAGACGCAGATTTTTGAAACGGTTTGAACGAAGAGGAGAATGCATGAGCACGGGGAATGAGAATTTTTTGAAACTCTCGCGACGTAGTTTTCTGAAGGGCTCGACTTCGACGCTTGCCTTGCTCGCTAGCAGCGAATTGCTTTCGCTCGCGGTGCTAAAGCCTGCTTCGGCGGAGATCAATCCGTTCTCGCAGTATCCAAGTCGCGACTGGGAAAAGTTGTATCGCGACATTTATGCAACCGACAGCACCTACAATTTTGTGTGTACGCCGAACTGTACACATAACTGTTATCTCAAAGCCGAAGTCAAAAATGGCGTGGTCGTTCGCTGCGGACCGACGCAGCGTTATCACGAAGCGACGGATCTGTACGGAACGCCGGCTTCGCAGCGCTGGGATCCTCGCCACTGCAACAAAGGCATCGCCGTCATTCGTCGCTTCACGGGTGATCGCCGGGTGAAGGGCGCGATGGTGCGCCGTGGTTTCCGCGAGTGGGTGAATCAAGGTTTTCCGCGTGATGAAAAAGGTTTGCCGCCGGCCGAGCTTTTCCGTCGAGGCGAAGACAGCTATGTGCGCGTGAAGTGGGAAGAAGCATTCGAGCTTGCGGCGAAAGCGCAGGCGAACATTGCAAAGTACTACTCGGGCGATGAGGGCGCGAAGAAGCTTGCAGTTCAAGGCTATAACCCCGAGATGATCAAGGCCTGCGAAGGTGCGGGTACGCGCACGATGAAGTTCCGCGGCGGTATGCCGGTGCTTGGCTCGATCAAACTCTTTGGGCAGTACCGCCAAGCCAATTCGTTGGCTTTGCTTGATGCGCATGTGCGCGGTGTGGGTCCCGATGAAGCGAAGGGCGGTGTTGGGCTCGATAACTTCACCTGGCATACCGATCTTCCGCCTGGACACCCGATGGTGACGGGTCAGCAAACGGTCGACTTCGATTTGTGTAACGTCGAATACTCGAATGTCGCGATTTGTTGGGGCATGAATTTTATTTCGACCAAGATGCCCGACGCGCACTTTCTGACGGAAGCGCGAATGAAGGGTACGAAGGTCATCGTGATTTCGACTGAGTACAACTCGACGTGCTCGAAAGCCGATGAAGTCGTGATCATTCGTCCGGGTACGGATCCGGCGCTCGCCCTCGGTGTTGCGCGCGAAATCATCGACGAGAAGCTCTACGACGAGAAGTTCGTGAAGGGCAACACCGATTTGCCGCTGCTCGTGCGCATGGACACCAAAGAGTTGTTGCGCGCAAGCGACGTGATCGATGGCTACAAGCTCGCAGAGCTCAAGCGCACCAAGATTCTCAAAGGCAAAGAGAAGGTGGCGCCGTGGGCGACGAACGTCGGCACGGCCGCAGTGGCCGATACGATGCGAGAAAAGTGGGGCGACTTCGTTGTGTGGAACACACAGACGCAGGCCGTTTTCCCCGTAAGCCGCGACGATATCGGCGCTTATTTTGAAGAGAAGGGTGTCGATCCGGCGCTTGAGGGCAAGTTCAAAGTTGAAATCGGTGGCAAGCAAGTCGAGGTGCGGCCGGTCTTCGATCTGATTCGCCAATCGCTGCGCGATACATGGTCGCTCAAGAATACACAGAAGGTCACGTGGGCACCGGCGAGTGCCATCAAGAGCCTTGCGCGCCAAATTGCAGCGAATCCGGAGCATACACTTTTCATTGTCGGCATGGGTCCGAACCAAATGTTCAACGCGGATCAGAAAGACCGCGCGATCATGTTGGTGGCGGCGCTCACGCGCAATATCGGTTTCTTTGGCGGAAACGTCGGAAGCTACGCGGGCAACTACCGCATTGCGTACTTCAACGGCATGCCGATGTACGGCTATGAAGATCCGTTTGATATCGAGCTCGACCCGACGAAGACGCCGCGCGTACGCAGCACGGTGCGCTTGCAGTCGGCGCACTTCTATTCGCACGGCGACATGCCGCTCGAAGTGAATGGTCAGATTTTCAACGGCGTGTCGCACATGCCGCTTCCGACGAAGCAGCTTTGGTTTTCGGGTGCAAACTCGATTCTTGGTAACGCCAAAGGGCATTACGACATTGTGATGAATCTTTTGCGCCATCCCGAGTATCGCAGCAAGTCGCTGAAGCATACGCGCATGATCGAGGCGCTCTTCATCAATGAGTGGTGGTGGACGGGAAGCTGCGAATATGGCGATATCGTTTTCGGTGTCGATTCGTGGGGCGAGTATCATGTTCACGACTTCACCAATTCGTGTACGAATCCGTTCATGCAGGTGATGCCGCTTTCGCAGATCGAACGCATTCACGACACGCGTGCCGATGCAGAAGTTTACGTCGGCGTTGCGAAGCAGCTTGCGAAGATCACCGGCGACAAGCGCTTCAATGACTACTGGCACTTCATCGGTAAAGACAAAGCGGCGACGTACATTCAGCGTGTTCTTTCGCATAGCAACATGACTCGTGGCTACCAATTCAAGGATTTGCTCGCAAAGGCCGAGCAAGGCGTGCCGGTGATGATGATGGGACGCACGTATCCGAAGTTCATCGGCTACGAGCAGAGCGTCGAGTCGATGCCGTGGTACAACCGCACGGGTCGGCTTGAGTTCTTGCGCGACGAGCCCGAGTTCAAGATGCACGGTGAAATGATTCCGGTGCATCGCGAACCGATCGATGCCACGTTCCACGAACCGAATGCGATCGTGGCGGCGAAGCACCCGTTGATCGAACCGAAGTCGCCCGAAGAGTTAGGTTTCTCGCGCGATGATTTCAGCGGCGATGCTCGTCAGGTACGCAATGTTGTGTTGTCTCCGCGAAAGCTCGTGAAGACGAAGCATCCGCTCATGCCGCACGGCTATACGCACCAGTACATTACGCCGAAGTATCGCCATAGCGTGCACACGCTCTTTGTTGATCTCGATGTGCTGTCGGTGTGGTGGGCAGATTTCGGCGATATGTATCGCCGCGACAAGCGCAAGCCGTGGGTGGGTGAAGCCTGCGTCGATATCAATCCCGACGACGCCCGTGCACTCGGTATTGCCTACGGCGATTACGTTTGGGTCGATTCGGATCCACACGATCGTCCCTTCCACGGTTGGCAGGATCGGCCGGAAGAGTACAAGATCGCACGTTCGATGATGCGCGCGCGCTATTTCCCTGGAACACCGAGTGGTGTAACACGCACGTACTTCCACTTCACAGGCGCTTCTTTTGGCAGCGTGAAGGCGCACGAGACGCGTCCCGATGGGCTCGCGAAAAATACGGAAACGGGATACCAGGCCATGTATCGCTACGGCAGTCATCAAAGCCATACGCGATCGTGGTTGCGTCCGACACTGCTCACCGATTCGCTTGTGCGCAAAGACCTGATGGGCCAGTCCGTCGGTCAAGGTTTCTGTCTTGATGTGCACTGTGCCAACGGCGCGCCGCGTGAATCGTTCGTGAAATTTACGAAGGCGGAAGATGGCGGTGTGAACGGTGGCGCTTGGGCCTCGGAGCGCGAGGGGACGCGAGCAGGTGAAGAAAACGACACGATGAAGCGATATCTCGCCGGAGATTTCGTCAAGGTGAAAAGGAGCTAACGAATGGCAAAGGTATGGAATTGGCAACTCAAGCGAGAAATGGATTATCCCTACCAAGTCTCGAAGCCGCAGCGCCAGATCTCGTGGGTGTTCGACACCAATAAGTGTATTGCGTGCCAGACTTGCTCCATCGCGTGCAAGATGACATGGACTTCGGGTCGCGGTCAGGAGTACATGTTTTGGAACAACGTCGAGACGAAACCTTATGGTTCGTATCCGAACGCTTGGGACCTGAAGGTGCTTGAGCGGATCGGCCCCGGGTACTGGACGGAAGAAGGTATCTACGAAGGGAAGACCGTTTTTGAAGCGGCCGACGGACGGACCGAAAAAGTCGCGGGCACTGTTCGCTCGGATGCCGACTATGCACATCCAAACTTTGGCGAAGATGAAATCACCGGCGGAACGATGCCGCAGGGCTTGCACATCGAGGGCAAGACGCATCCGATGTGGTTCTTCTATCTGCCGCGCATTTGCAATCACTGCACATACCCGGCTTGTTTGTCGGCATGTCCGCGCCAAGCGATTTACAAGCGCGAAGAAGATGGAATCGTGCTGATCGACCAAAGTCGCTGCCGTGGGTATCGCGAGTGTGTGAAGGCATGTCCGTACGGCAAGCCGATGTTTCGCCCCAATCACGAAGTGTCTGAAAAATGTGTCGCTTGTTTTCCGAAAGTCGAAAAGGGCTTGCAAACGCAGTGCGTCGAGCAGTGCATCGGAAAAATTCGTGGTCAAGGTTGGTTGAGCGATCCCAAGGAAGGGATTCGCGAAAACAATCCGATCGACTATCTCGTGCATGTGCGCAAGATGGCGTTGCCGCTTTATCCGCAATTCGGGACATCGCCGAACGTCTATTACATTCCGCCGGTACACGTGCCTGCGGATTATCTCGTGCAGATGTTTGGTCCCGGCGTAGAGCATGCGATCGAGACTTATCGCTCGGCAGCGAAGGACATCGAGCTTGCGGGTCTGTTGCAGCTCTTCGGCAGCTCGCCGCAAATTATGGATCGCTTCGAAGTGAAGGATCGCGTGGCCTACGGCTACAACGCGAAGGGCGAACTCGTGGCATCGGTGCCGGTGACAGAACCGCCGCATGTACGCGAGCACTACGATGCGAAGCG
>CAYRID010000031.1:7842-24734 GCA_964424225.1 uncultured Geobacter sp. | reverse complement strand
ATGAATTTCTGCATGGATGTTTGATTTCGTGAGGGGGGATCATTCTCCTCGGAACGCGGCCTTACGCTTTTCGAGGAAGGCCGCCATGCCTTCGCGCTGGTCCTGGCTCGCAAAGAGATTGGCAAAGGCGCTGACTTCGAACGCGTTTGCCGTTGCAAGATCGACATCGGCACCGTGCGCGATCAAGCGCTTACAACTGGCCACGGCGAGCGGTGCGGATTTGCGCGCGATGTCGCTTGCGAGTTTTTTGGCTTCATCGAGCAAGGTTTCAAGCGGAAAGACTTGATCGGCAAGGCCGATGCGCAATGCTTCGCGAGCGTCGATACGCTTTCCGGTGTAGGTTAGCAAGCGCGCTTGTCCAACGCCCACACGTCGCGCAAGTCGTTGTGTGCCGCCGAAGCCGGGAATGATGCCGAGGTTGACTTCGGGTTGTCCAAAGACGGCACTTTCTGCGGCGAGGATGATGTCGCAGGCCATTGCGAGTTCGCAGCCGCCACCTAGCGCAAAGCCGTTTACGGCTGCAATGACGGGTACAGGCAAGGTTTCGAGGTTGTGCAAAATCGCATGGCCGCGCGCTGCGAATTCATGGGCTTGCAGCGGGGATGCCGTCGCCATCGCACTGATATCGGCACCCGCGACAAATGATTTATCACCCGCCCCCGTGATGACGATGGCGCGTATTTCGCGGTGTGTACGAATTTCGGCAATGGCGCAGTCGAGTTCTTCCATGGTTGCCGGGGAGAGCGCGTTCAAGACGCTTGGGCGATTGATGGTGATGAGGGCGAGTGCGTCGTGGATGGCGAGTTCGATGTTTTCGAAACGAATCGGGGTCATAGACATTCTCCCAAAATAGAATAGCCAGGATTAATTGAAACTTATTTGTGTCGAACCATTTTTGCGCATGTTGTATTTTATTTCTTGCTCTCGTCATAGCTGTAAATGCCGCGCCCTGTTTTCTTGCCAAGCCAACCGGCTTCAACGTATTTGCGCAAAAGAGGGCAGGGACGAAACTTCGGATCGCCGATCTCTTTATGGAGCACTTCGAGCACGGCCAGACAAACATCGAGTCCGATAAAATCGGCAAGCAGCAACGGTCCCATCGGTAGGTTCGTGCCGAGCTTCACGGCCTTGTCGATGTCTTCGGCGGTAGCGATGCCTTCTTGCAACGAATAGAACGCTTCGTTGAGCATGGGCACGAGGATGCGATTCACAATGAAGCCCGGTGCATCCTTTGACGTGACGGCTTCTTTGCCAAGCGTTGTAGTAAGTTCACACGTTTGTGTGTAGGTCGTGTCGCTGGTTGGCAAACCCCGAATCACTTCGACGAGACTCATCATCGGGACCGGATTGAAGAAGTGCATGCCGATGATTTTGTCGGGGCGTTTTGTACTCGCGGCGAGCAAAGTGATTGAGATCGACGAAGTATTCGTTGCGAGCACGATATTGGCGGGAAGTTTTTCATCAAGCTCCGCAAAAATTTTTTGTTTGAGCGTGACATTTTCGGTGGCGGCTTCGATGGCGAATTGCACGTCGCGCGCGGTGTCGATCTGATCCGTTGCAGTGATTCGGGCAAGAATCGCGTCGCGCTCGGAGGTGGAAAGTTTTTCCTTTTTCACGAAACGATCGAGGCTGGCTTCGATGGTTTTCTTGCCAGCGTTTGCGCGCTCCATGCTGATGTCGCGTAAGATCACTTGCAGTCCTGCTGCAGCAGCAACTTGCGCAATGCCGGCACCCATTTGGCCTGCACCGACGACGAGAAGCTTTTCGATTTTGGACATATGCGTTTCTCCCGTTTTGCTTGTGTTGTCGCGCACGTTTTATTTCTGCGACGGATGAAGAGTCGAATGGATACTGTGCAAAAGCGTGTTGAGCTTTCCACAAGCACACACGAAATGCCAAACGAAACGCGAAGTAGAGCCGCGCGATTTCGTCCTGCTGGGCTTATTTGCGCCAGAAGGAGTGAAAACTTCTGCAGGGCAGTTTGCCGAGTTTTGCGGGTGCGGGTTCCTGAATCGCAGCGCTCTTGCCGCCGACGAAGCGGCGATCAAGGATGCCGTCAAAGTCGCTGTCTTCGTTTTGGCGAGCGACGCTACTTCCTTCGAAGTGCTGCACGATGTCGGGGCGTGCGTCTCCGTTGGTGTCGACTTCAATGCGCACGACGTTACCATCGCGATAAATTTCGCGACGGCTCGCTTGCTCCGTTTTGCCCGTTGCGACCAAACTTTCGACGATGATTCCACCTTCCACTTTGCCCCAAAAATCGAGCGTACCGTTTGCGTCGGTGTCGATACATTGCGCACGAACTTGTCCGTCGCGAGTGAGAAAAATTTTCTTTTCGGGCTTCTGGGTTTGCGTGTTGATCAGCTCTTGCGCCGTCGGTTGCCCTTGATCATCAAAATGTGTCAATACGTCTGCACGCCCATCGTGATCGGTGTCTTGGGCTTGGCGCACAGTGCGTCCACCTTCGAGAAAGAGCCAGAGATCGATTTTGCAGTTTTGATCCGTATCTCGCTGTTCTTCGCTGATGTTTCCGTCGGTGTCGTACACTTGAATTAAATCCATGCAACCGTGCCCGGTGGCATCTCGTTCAAATCGCATAACTTTTTTATTTTCGTAATAAGTGATTTGATCGTGCTTGCCGTCGCCATTCGTGTCTTGTTCGGTGCGAGCGATCGTACCGTTGAGAAAAAATGTGACAGTTTCGCGACGACCATCAAAGTCCGTATCGGCCTCGGTGCGCAGCGGCTGCCCGTGATCATCGAAATAAGTTGTGGCATCGGGGCGACCATCGAAGTTTGTGTCTTCTTGCTGCACGGAACGCTTGCCGTTTTGAAAGGCGATCCGCACATCGCTCTCGCCGTCGCCATTCGTATCGGCTTCGGAGCGTACGGGTAGGCCCGCTTCATATTGCGTAATGAGCTCGAAGCGTCCGTCGAAGTCTTGATCGATTTCTTCGCGTTGGAGGATACCGCTTGCATAGAAGCGTCGGAGATCCGGTTTTTCGTCGGAGTTTGTGTCGATTTCTTCTTGTAGCTTCTGGCCTTGCGCATCAAAGCGCAGCCACTGATCTACTTTGCCGTCGCCGTTGCTGTCGATCTTTTGTTCGGCTTGTTGCCCGCTACGGAAGATGATTTCCGCATCGAATTTGCCGTCGCCGTCCGTGTCGCGTTCCTGACGCACGCGAGTGTCGCGTTCGAAATGCGTGATGACATCGTATCTGCCTCTTTTTTGTGTATCTTGTTCTTCGCGAAGTTTTTGTCCGTCGCGGTACACGATCTTGAGGTCGAATGCGCCGTCATGATCGGTATCTCGCTCTTCTTCTTGGATTTTCCCCGCGTGATCGAGTGTGCCTCGAAGATCAATTTTCCCGTCGCCGTTCGTATCCTCTTCGAAGCGCACGGGGCGATCGGCTTCAAAGAATACGTAGCGTGTCGGTTTTCCAATACCGAGGTTGTCTTCTTGCAGTTCGAGGGTTTTGCCGTTCGGATCCAGGATACGCCATGAATCGGGTTTTCCGTCAGAGTCTCGATCTTTGTGGATGCGGCGAATCTGTTTCGTAGCGGTATCGAGCACGATCCACGTGTCAACGCGTCCATCGCCATTGGAATCCTGTTCTTGTTTTTCGAGGATGTTTCCCGGAGCGTAGAAATTCCAGAGGTCGGCGCGCCCGTCTTTGTTTTCGTCGAGTTCAACGCGCAGAAGTTGACCATCGCTGTAAAATTCCGTGCGCTTACCGCGTCCATTTCCGTCGGTATCGACGACACGCTGCTCAATTTTCCCCTCACGATAGCGTGCGACGGCATCGAATTTTCCATCGAAATTGGAGTCGATTTTTTCACTCACGATGTCGCCTTGCGTATTAAATTCATAGATTGCGTCGATTTTGCCATCGCCGTTTCGATCTTCTTCCTGACGAATTTTTTGGCCAGAATGATAACTCACGAAAGTGTCGAGTTTTCCATCGCGATTCGTATCGGCCTCAGTGCGTAGGGGCTGTCCTGCCTCGAAGAATGTAATGCGATCTGGCTTTCCATCTCCGTCGCTGTCTTCTTCTTCACGGACGAGATTGCCGTTCTCGAAGCTGCGCAGGAGATCAAAACGCCCATCGCGGTTTGTATCGATTTGTTCGTTTGTCTTTTGGCCGCGAGAATCGAAGAGAGCGACGAGTTCGGGTTTTCCGTCTCCGTCTTCATCCCGCACTTGGCGGTGTTCGGTGCCGTTCTTGAATTCCGAGACGGTGTCGATGCGCCCATCGTAGTTCGTGTCGGCTTCCTTCCGCACGACAACGCCGCGCTCAAAAAAGGTGGTGGCATCGAGTCTTCCATCGGCGTTTTCGTCCTCGGTGATTTTGATTCTCACACCGCGATCGAAATAGATCGTGACGTTCAACTTTCCGTCGCCCGTGGTGTCTTGTTCTTCGCGCGTCTTTTCGCCTTGTGTATTGAACTCGGCCCGCGTATCGATTTTTCCATCGCCGTCTTGATCTTCTTCAATGCTTACGAGTTGGCCGGCTTGATAGCGGATCCAGCGATTGGGTTTGCCATCTCCGTCGGTGTCTTCTTCGGTCGTCGCCGGCTCGCCACCGACGAAACGTGTCGCGCTATCGCGTTGGCCATCGTGATTGCGGTCGTTGTACTGCACGATGGGCTTTTCGTTTTTGAATTCAATCCATTGGTCGATCTTGCCGTCAAAATTGGTGTCTTGATTTTGTTTTGCGATTTTTCCTTGTGCGTATTCGATCCAGAGATCAATTTTTCCGTCTTGGTTCGTATCGCGTTCGGCGGCTGTCGGCACGCCATTTTGATAGTGCACGAATTCATCGTGGCGGCCATCACCGTCGGTGTCGGCGCGCTTTTCGATGAGGCGCTCTTGATCGTCGTAGAGTAGGGCCACCGGTGCATTTTGTGCGGAGGCATTCAGGGCAAAGAAAAAACTACTCAAAAAAGTGTTGATTTGAATTTTAATTCGACGACTCACGGATTGATCACCGACGATTGAAACGAGCCCTGAATGACGGTACCGGCCAAGCAGCGTGCATCTTCGCTCATCGCCGGAAAGGGCGATGCCGCGCGCAGTGCATCCATGGCGCTTTGATCAAGACCGGCATGTCCCGAAGATTGCGTGGTGTTCACTGTGAGGAGCGAGCCCGAAGCATCGAGCGTGAAGGCGAGTTTGACAGGGCGATGGTTGGGCGCGCCGGAGGGTAAAACCCAGCGTGTGTACATCCGTGATTTGATGCTTTCGATATAGGTTTTTACTTCGGATCGATCTTGGCAGGGGATGGTCGCAGTGCCTTGCCCCGTGCCGGTGCCGCCGGGGCCGTGCAAAAGCCCGTCGCCAACGCGCGTGTTGACGTTGCCGATTGGTTTTCCGTCGGATGCGCCGAGTACGTCGCGGTTCGAGACAATTCCGTCTTTCACCGAGGATCCTGCAACACTAACTGGTGTTGATGTGGAGGCTGTGCCGATCGTGGTGCTTGAGGCGCTTGCGATGGGTTTTGGCCCGACGGAGGGACCCGCGGCTACATCGATTTGTGTTGGGTGAACAACACTGGGAGTGACGACGCCTTGAATATTGACGGGCTGTGCACTGCCGACGGCCGGAGCACTCACGACCGAAACCGCCGCAGCGCGTACCGTGGGTGCGGTAGTGATATTTTTGGGTGTCATGGCAGCGCCAACACTTTGTACTTCGACTTTGGCGGCGGAGATGGCTGCGGCGGCAGGCGCTACGACGTGGGGATTGATCACCTGTGGCGCCACGGCTTGCGCCGACGGTGCGAAATCGGCGGAGCGACTTTCAGCGCGTGCCTTCGCGGCGGGCGCTGCGCTTTCGTCGGGAACGGGTTCTGCACGCAAGATTTGCACGGGGATTGCGCTCGCTTCGTCGCGGCTCGAAGTGGCGGGAAGCGAATTCATCACGAAAGCCACAATGAGAAGGCTCGCATGGAGAAGCCCGGCAAGGCCAATCCAGAGTAGAAGTCGAGTGGCTCTTTCGCGTTCGAGTGTTGCACTCGTTAAGCCCGACATTCCCGGAAAGGGCAGTGCTGGCGCCACACGCAGCGGAGTGTCGAGACCGGGGCCAAGCCGCAATCGTCGCATGGGATTCATCGGTCTGGGCTTTGCGATGATGGACAGCGGTGAATTCATTTCCTGTTTTCGACGGCTTTCTGCGGAAGCGCTTCATGTGTCGTGCGCGGCGGGATGCTTTGCAGACAAAATAAAAATTAGTATTTCCAAACTACGAGAGGGGGTTCGGGGTGTCAACGTGAGTTGATGAATGGGTATACTGGGCCGCATTCTTGGATTGAGGAGGCGCAGACGCTTCGTGGAAATCGGCGAAATCCTGCATTTGTTGCACCAAGGTGGTCTTACGGTTTATCCGCTCGCAATTTGTTCGGTGATCGTGCTTGGAATTTTGATGGAGCGCTTGCTTTGCTATCGCAATCTCCAAGCTGAGTGCCGCGAACTTACGCTGCGGATGGTTGCGCTGTTAACGAAGCGCGATGTCGTCGGTGCGCGACGTTTGGCGGAGCAAACGAAGTCGCCAATGGGAGCCGTGTTTCTGGAAGCGCTCAACTGGCGAAATATCGCACTCGAAGATCTCGATCGAATTTTAACGACGGCGCGTCTCGAAGCCGTGACTGGATTAAAGCGCGGGCTTTGGGTGCTTGGCACGATCGGATCGCTCGCGCCTTTCATTGGTCTCTTTGGAACCGTCGTCGGAATCTTGAAATCCTTTGCCGAGATGGCCAAACAGGGGACGGGCGGTTTTGAGACGGTGGCGGCGGGATTGTCCGAAGCATTGGTCGCGACGGCTGCGGGTCTTGGCGTTGCGATCGTGGCGGTGGCTTTCTTCAATTACTTGCAAGTACGTGTCGGAGCGATCGCCGCTACGTTTGCGCGTTCGAGCGAGCGCTTTTTGCAGGCTTTGCTCTACGTCGAATCCTCTGCGCAGGAGCCCAAATAAATGGGAATGAAGCCGATGGGGGGCGAAGAGAGCGACGACGCAATTGTTGCGGAGATCAACATCACGCCGCTTACTGACATCTTTTTGGTGTTGCTGATTATTTTCATGGTGACGACGACCGTGATTCAAAATCAGGGCAAAAAAGTTGATTTGCCCAGTGCCTCCGTTTCGCAAACGACACCGCAAGGTGTCAACGTCACGGTGACGGCCACTGGTCAGATTCAAGTTGGCGACCAGGCGGTGAGCGAAGAGATGTTGCTTCCGGCGCTCACCGAAGCGCTCAAGGGCGCGCGCGAGAAAGTGGTGATTTTGAATGGCGATCGCCAGGTTTTGCTTGGCCAGGCCGTGAACATTCTCGATCTTGCGCAACAGGCGGGCGCCGTCGGAATTGCGCTTTCCACGAAGCCGGTTGCCAGCTCGCCCACAGCGGCCGCACGCAGCGATGCATCACCTGCCGCGGCTGAGGAAGCGGAAGATTTTGATGCATCTTCGCCCGAGTGATTTGTGTCAAGATGACGTTTTAAAGTGTTACTCCGAAAAACGTCGACTCCAAGCGAGTGCGGCGCAGGCGAGAAGAATTTCAGGCAGTAGCATTCCGACACCATAAAACATCTTGAGCGTGTCTTGCGGCGTCAACGGATTTTGGCGTGGCGTAATTTCTTTTGGACGTAGCGTGATTTGCGATTCCGTCGCTGTAAGCCAGTGCACCGCGTTCAAAACCAGATCAAGGTTATAGAGCGCGCGCAAATATTGATTGCTTGCGAAATCGGAATCGCCAAATACCACAATGCGAATTTCGCCGCCTTGGCGTGGGTAGCTTCCCGCAACAGCAAGTGCATGACCGCCCACTACAGTGGAGGCAGGCATTTCGGGTGTGCGTCCTAGGCGTGCGGCAGTGAATTGATCCGTTACCCAAGCTCGCTCGCTCGCGAAGATGAGTGGGACGAGGTGGTCTTCGGCGTCGGGCTTGTAACGTGCCACGATCGGACGCGTGACACTAAAAAGAGTTGCCGTGCGCGAGTTGAGTCCCTGCGTAATCGGATGTTTTGTGTACAGCGTGACGATTGGATTGCTACCCACAGCGGTGCCTTGCACAGGGCCTGTAGTGGGATCGAGGACAATGCCGTCCGGCATCTCGATCCCATATTCGTGTAGCAGCGGTTCAAGCCCACTCGCGTAGCCGGGGTCTTGCAGGACGAGCAAGCGTCCGCCGCGCGCGAGATAGTCGCGCAGTGCATTCACGCTGGTGTCGCGCAGCGTGTGCTGCGGTGAAGCGAAAATCACAAGAGCAGCGTCGCGTGGAATTTCGGTGATTGAGGCCATTAGAAGCTCGTGCAAACGAAAGCCTTCATTTTGCAAGGCGGCTGCGAGACCGGAGAATCCGTTGTTGGAATCGGTGCTTTTGAAGTCGTACTCCCCATCCCCCGCTGCGATGTAGATTGAATGGTTGCGGGTTGTGCTCAGCGCCAGCAATGCTTCGAGCAGCGTTCCTTCCGTCGGATAAGTCGTGGTTTCAAAGCGCGTTCCGAATTCGAGTGCGACGGAATTCGAAGAGCCGAGTTCGAATTGCTCCATCTCGTCGCCGGCATGATTCATATCGCGTTCATGGAGACGCAAAGGTCCATGCTGCGCAAAAGTTTTGAGCAAGAGCCGTGTGCGCTCGATGCGCGGGTCACCGAGTGCGTAGAAAAGTGTCACGTCGATTTCGCCAGGCAAATTTTTTAGTGCCGTCAGGGTGGCGGGTGCGAGTTCGAAATCGCGCAGGGGGGTAAGGTCGAAACGTGTCGCTCGCAGAGCCAGCCCGCGTTCGATGCTCACGCTGAGGACGAGCGCAGCGAAGATCGCAAAAAAGTGTCGGACGAGGATGCGCCGCCCTGTGGCATGCGTTGCGCGCCCCATCGAGGTGAGAAAGTGGATTCCTGCCCCGAGCAAGAGCAGGATACCGAGTCCGAGATTGATCTGGCTAAAGAGCCCAAGTTGTCCTGTGGCGTAGCGAGCGCCGAGTCCAAAGGCGAGAGCAATGAAACCGATCAGTGTCAGCGCACGCATTTAACGAATCCTTACGAGATCGAAAGAGAGTCGCGCAATGGCCATGCTGATGAGTGTGACGCCCGCGAAATAAGCAACGTCGGCAAGAACGACGAGGCCCGCAGCAAAGCTGGTAAAACGCGGCAAAAGGCTGATTGCGCCGAGAAGTGTGGCAGTCCATTCGTTGACGAACGAACTGGCCCAAGAAAAATCGTAGAACGTAAACGCTACGGCATAGGCGGATACCGCTGCGACGAGTTGATTTGAAGCGAGTGCGGAACAAGCCAGGCCGATTGCCGCCAGGCCAAAGGAGAGCATCAAAAGTCCGATATACACTGAAATGAGATGGCCCGCTCCAAGTCCCGAACGCACGATGGCCGAGGCGGGATATACGAAGCTCACGCCGACGAGAAGCGCTACAAAAAGAAACGTCGCAGCAAATTTTCCAAGCACGATCTCGGTGTCCGAGAGTTCTGTTGTGAGCAAGAACTCCTGTGTACCCTGCGTTTTTTCTTCCGCAAAGACGCGCATCGTAATTAAGGGGAGAATGGCAATCAGCGCGCCGCCGAGTTGCGACATCAGAGGCAAGAAAACTTGATCGCGAATGTTGATGTAGGCAGGAACCGTACCGAGTTCAAAACCGCGCATCGTATTGGATGTGTAGAGAAAGAGCACTTGATTGTATTCGCGCAGAAGATCGAAAAAGAGCAGACTTGTGATGAGGCTGATGAGTGCGAGTGTGAGATATGCAATCGGCGAGCCGAAAAGCACGAGCAATTCTTTGCGAATCAAATGCCCGAGGCGACGTAGTGACATTACTCGCCCTCCTCGGAGTGGGATGCATTTTTTTCGACGTGCGGCGGCGAGAAAGAATGCGCTGCGGTGGGTGAAGATTGTCCGCGAAACAAACCCGACGCACTCTCGTAGTGCAAGACACTTTCCGGTGTTCCTTCGGCCACGAGGCGTCCGCGTCGCAGGACGGCAATGCGATCGGCGAGTATTTTTGCCTCGTTCAAGTTGTGTGTGCAGAGAATCACGGTGCGCTCGCCTTTCGATGCGCGCAAAAGACTGCAGACGTCTTCTTGCTGCACGGGATCAAGCCCACTCGTTGGTTCGTCAACGATGAGCAACGCAGGATTGTGTAAGAATGCTTGGGCCAGGGCGACGCGTTGCTTGTATCCCTTCGAAAGATGCCCGATCAAACGCTTTTGAACATCTTCGATCTGAAATTGTGTCAGGACTTCGTCGATGCGTGCTTCGAGCGCAGCGCGTGCAATGCCGCGAATGGCACCGGCAAAACGCAAGAAACTACGCACGCGCAAATCAGCATAAAGCTGCGAGGTTTCTGCGGCGTAGCCAATGCGCGCGTGAACTTCTTTGGCGTGTGTCGCCGGCGAATACGAATCGATGCGCACTTCACCGGCGGTGGGAAGCAAGTAGCCGGTGACGAGTCGAATGAAGGTCGTCTTGCCCGCGCCGTTGGCGCCCAGCAGCCCGAGCGTTTGGCCGGGCGCGATTTCGAGGTTGAGAGCATCGAGTGCGACGTTTGGACCAAAACTTCGCGAGAGATTTTGGGCTACGACGCGACAACCGCGAGGTCCGAAACTTTTTTGTGCTGCGCTCACGTTGGTCGCTCCGTCGAATTTCTTGCAGGCAGAACGAGATTTAAAGCGACGCTCAAAGTTTTGCAATGGCCGAAAAGTATTCGGGCCAAGACTTGGCAACGCAACTTGGATTTCGAATGACGACGCCGGGAATTTTGAAACCGGCGAGCGCAAAGGCCATGGCCATTCGGTGATCGTCGTAGGTGTCGATTTCGGCACCGTGCAATTTGCCGGGTTCGATCACGAGCGAGTTTTTGCCGGCCTCGGCGCGCGCACCGAGTTTTCGAAGCTCGCTTTCGAGCGCAGCCAAGCGGTCTGTTTCTTTGATGCGCAGGTTTCCGACGTTTCGAATCACAGAGCGACCGTTTGCAAACAAACAGGTGACCGCGACGGCGAGCACGCCGTCGGGCATCTCGTTCATATCCACGTCGATTGGGCGGAGCGCACCGACGGGGCCATGCACTTCTATCCAGTTTTTTTCGCGTACGACTTTGCAGCCCATGGCTTCCAGGATGCGCAGCAAACGCAGATCGGCTTGCGCCGAATTTGCGGGAATGTTCAGCACGCGCACGCGGCCGCGAGTGATCGCGGCGGCGGCAAAGAAGTAGGCCGCCGTCGACGCATCGGGTTCGATCGCGAAGTTGCGGCCCGTATATGTCGCGCCCGCCGTAATGCGGATTTCTCCGTCGGCAGTCCACGAGGCTTCGGCACCGAACTCGCGCATGCAGTGCAGCGTGACGTCCACATACGGACGTGAAACCAAGATGCTGTCTTTCAAGCGAATGCGTACGTCTTCGCGGGCGTACGGTGCGACGAGCAAAATCGCCGAGACGTACTGGCTGGAACGGCTGGCATCGACGGTGACGCGTCCGCCGCGCAGTCCTTCGTTGTTTTTGCCTCCCAGGATGCGAAGCGGCGGACAGCCGTTTTGGCCGGTGACTTCGATTTGTGCACCGAGCGCCGTCAGTGCATCCACCAGATCTTGAATCGGGCGCTCGCGCATTCGCACAGTTCCGTCGAGTACGCTCGGACCCGGCGCAAGCGTGGCCACTGCAGTCAAAAAGCGCGCCGCCGTACCCGAGGCCGTGGCATCCAGTGTTTCCGTCGGTGCGACGAGAGTTCCATTCGTGCCCTCGACGCGCCAACGCGCTTCGTCACAGTGAAACTTCGCGCCCAGCAAAGTGAGCGCATTGCGGATGGCCCAGGTGTCTTCGCTTTCGAGCGGGTTTTCGAGCAGCGTTTCGCCCTTGGCCAGTGCTGCAATCACTACTGCGCGATTCGTGATGCTCTTCGATCCCGGGCATTCGACGGTGGCATCGAGTGGACCGCGAGTTTGCATCGCGAGCGACGGCGGAAGTTTCGGCGTAAAAGAAGTGGGCTTCGACATGGCGCTGCAAGGTTGCACCTTGTTGAATTGTTGCAAGTCCGTTTCGAGACTGGGCTTCGGGGCTGTTGGTTGCGAAGGCTTTTTGAATTGAAGTGCCAACGGGGCAGAGAGTTGACATCGGAGCAAAAGACCGAACGCGGTGAATGGAGTTTTCCGCGCGCAAGAACGGTGCGAAATGTTGACACTCCGAAAGCAGTCCGGCACAATCTGCGCGCCGAAATCCCCCGAGAAAAACAGTTTGTTTTCGAGGAGTTATGAGAGGGCGGCTTTTTCTGGATTCAGAAATCGCTGCGTGTAGCCTTCGCGTGTCACTTCGTGTCGGCAAGGAAAAAACGAAGAACCGCGATCGAGAAAATCGGCAAGAACACCAAGCAGAAATTTCAAAATCAAACGAGCCATTCAAAAGCATCAATATTCATTTTGGCCGCGAGGCCACTTGAGCGAGGAGAGCTTCTCTTGTTGAAACGTCGTCTGTTTACGCCGGGTCCTGTGCCTGTGCCGGATCGTGTTCGTCTTGCGATGGCACAACCGATCATCAATCACCGCGCCGCAGATTTTTTGCCGGTCTTTCGTGAGTGTCGAACGAAGTTGCAACAGGTTTTTCAGACGAAGTCGCCGGTGGTGATTTTGTCGGGCTCGGGCACGGTGGCGATGGAAGCGGCCGTGTCGAACGTGCTTTCGCCGGGCGATGAAGCGCTGGTGATTCGCGGCGGAAAATTTGGTGAGCGCTGGGCCGAGATCTGCGAAGCGTTCGGCATCAAAGTGACCTGCATCGATGTCGAGTGGGGCAAGGCCGTCGAGCCAGCCGCCGTCGAAAAGGCGCTCGCGCAAAATCCCGCAATCAAAGCGGTGTATATCCAAGCGTCGGAGACGAGCACTGCGACGCGCCATCCGGTGAAGGAAGTGGCCGCGATCGTGCGTCGCCGCGACGATTGTCTGATGGTGGTCGATGCCATTACGGCCGTTGGTGTATACAACGTGCCGATGGATGACTGGGGCCTCGACATCGTGGTCTCGGGTTCGCAGAAGGCGTTCATGTTGCCGCCGGGTCTTGCGTTCATCGCCATGTCGGACCGCGCGCAGAAGTTTTCGAAGACGGCCAAGTGCCCGCGCTATTACGCGGACATCGCCAAAGAAATCAAGACGCTCGACAAAGATCAGACGGCCTACACACCGGCGGTGTCGCTCCTCATGGGCCTTGCCGAAGCACTCAAGATCATGGTCGATGAGGTGGGCCTTGAAGCGACGTGGGCGCGCACCGAGAAGATCGCGTATGTGACGCGCGAAGCGATGAAGAGCATCGGACTCAAGATGCTTTCTGAAGCGCCGAGTCCGGCGTGCACGGGTGTGTATCTGCCCGACGGAATTGGTGCCGACTTGCGCAAGTATTTGATTCAGGTACTCGGCTTCACGATGGCCGACGGACAAGATCAGCTCAAAGGCAAAGTGCTGCGCATTGCGCATCTCGGTTATTTCGACGGCTACGACACGATTACCGTGATTGCGGCGATCGAGCACGCACTCAAGGCCAAGGGTTACAACTTCAAGGTCGGAGAAGCGACGCGCTGCGCCACGGAATTGCTGAGCGAGTAGTTCGCGGTCGCGCAGTTTATCAATTTTTGGTGTGCCAGGTGACACTCCAAAGTTTCATTCTTGATGCCCCTGCCTGGACGGGGGATTTGAGGAGATGCCCTCATGCCGAAGGTTTTGGTTTCGGATTCGCTTTCGCCGGAAGGCCTCGAGATTCTCGAGAAAACACCGCAACTTGAAGTTGTGTATAAGACTGGCCTTTCGCCGGCCGATCTCCTCAAAGAGATTGCCGATGCGGATGGTCTCGTGATCCGCAGCTCGACGAAGGTGACGAAAGAAGTCATGGATGCCGCCAAGAAGTTGCGCGTCGTCGGACGCGCTGGTATTGGCGTCGACAATGTAGATACGGATGCGGCGACGCAGCGCGGAATCGCGGTGATGAACACGCCGGGTGGCAATACCACGACGACCGCCGAACACGCGATTTCGCTGATGCTCTCGCTGGCGCGTCATATTCCGCAGGCCACGGCTTCGATGAAGGCGGGCAAGTGGGAGAAAAACAAATTCACCGGCATGGAGCTTTTCGAGCGCACGCTCGGCGTGCTCGGTATTGGCAACATCGGTGGCATCGTCGCCAATCGTGCGCAAGGGCTTGGCATGAAGGTGATTGCGTTCGATCCACATATTTCACCGGCGGTGGCGGCAAAGAACAACATCGAACTTGTGTCACTCGATGAGCTTTTCGAACGTGCCGACATCATCAGCGTGCATGTGCCGAAGCTCAAAGAGACGACGGGCATTCTTGGGCGCGAGGCCTTCAAGAAGACCAAGAAGGGCGTGCTCGTCATCAACGCGGCCCGTGGCGGCATCGTCGATGAGGATGCGCTGCTCGAAGCTTTGAACGATGGTCGCGTTGGCGGCGCCGCACTCGACGTGTTCGTCGAAGAGCCGCCGAAGGCAGATCATCCTCTTGTGTTACACCCGAAAGTGATCTGCACACCGCACCTTGGCGCATCGACGGAGCAAGCGCAGACGAACGTCGCGATCGCGGTTGCCGAGCAAGTGCGCGATTTTCTCACGAAGAACGTCGTGCGCAATGCTGTGAACATGCCGTCGATCTCGGCAGAACTTTATGAATCCATCAAACCGTACATCACGCTCGGAGAGAAACTCGGTCGCTTCCAAGGCCAACTTTGCTCGGGCACGATCGAGGAGATCGAGATTGAATATGCGGGCGATGTGACGGCATTGAATATTGCGCCGATCACGATTGCCGTGTTGAAAGGTTTGCTCGAAAACATCGTGGGCGGCGTGAACATGGTGAATGCGCCCGTGATTGCGCAGCAGCGTGGTATCAAAGTGCTCGAGTCGAAGTCGAGTGCGAAGGGCGATTATCCGACGACGATTACGACGCGCGTGCGTGGCTGTGTTGAGCGCCTGATTACGGGTGCGGTGTTTCATGGCAAGCAGCCGCGCATTGTGCGCATCGACGACTTCCAGCTCGAAGCGGTGCCGGAAGGCGCAACATTGCTCATCCACAACCACGACGAGCCGGGTGTGGTCGGTATGGTGGGTACACTTCTTGGTGAAGCCGGTGTCAACATTTCGCGTATGCAGCTTGCGCTTGCGCCCGAGCGCAAAGAGGCGGCGATGCTCGTGAATGTCGCGGGCCATTGCACCGACGAAGTCTTGCAAAAGCTTCGCAATCAAAAGCACATCATCACTGCACAATTGGTCGAGTTATAAATGTCGACGGTCGTCGCCGTAGGCGCTCAGTGGGGCGATGAGGGCAAGGGCAAGGTGGTCGACTGGCTTGCAAGCCGGGCCGATTTCATCGTGCGCTTCCATGGCGGCAACAACGCCGGTCACACTTTGGTGGTGAACGGCGAGAAGACGGTTTTGCATGTGGTTCCGTCGGGCGTCTTGCACGAAGGCACGGTGAACTTGATCGGGCCGGGCGTCGTCGTTGATCCCGAAATATTGCTCTCCGAGTTAAACGCCTTGCACGAGCGCGGCATCCTCAAAGATGCGACACGTGTTCGTGTATCTGGCCGTGCGCACGTCATCATGGAGTGGCACAAGCAGATCGATCGCGCGCGCGAGCGCAAGCGCGGTGATGCAGCGATTGGCACTACGGGCCGCGGCATTGGCCCGACGTACGAAGACAAGGCTGCGCGTCGAGGTCTTCGCGTGGCCGATTTGCTCGATCCTGCACAGCTCAAAGCGCAGATTGCGGAGCTCGTCGCGCTTAAAAATTTCGAGTTGGTCGAGTATTTCAAAGAAGCGCCGCTCGACGGGGATGCGATCTATGCGCAGGCCGTGAAGTGGGGTGAGGCGCTCGCGCCGTATATCGACCACACGACGCGCGTGCTTGATCATGCGCTGCAAGCCGGGCGCAACGTGCTCTTTGAAGGTGCGCAGGGAACATTTCTCGACATCGATCACGGGACGTATCCGTATGTGACGTCATCGAATTGTGTAGCCGGTGCGGTGTGCACGGGTGCAGGTGTTGGCCCGACACGCATTCAACGCGTGCTTGGCATTACGAAGGCCTATCTCACGCGCGTTGGCGGCGGGCCGTTTCCGACGGAAGAAAAGGGCGCGGTCGGCGAAGACCTGCGCAAGCGCGGCGCCGAGTTTGGTGCGACGACGGGCAGGCCGCGACGCTGCGGCTGGCTCGACATCGTGATGCTGCGCGAAGCCGTGACGGTGAATGGGCTCACGAGTCTCGTGGTGAACAAGCTCGACGTACTTTCGGGGTTTTCGGAAATTCCCGTCGCTGTCGGTTACAAAATTCGTGGCAAAGAAGTGCGCGACTTCCCGATGACGCTCGACGAAGTTGCACAAGCCGAGCCGATTTACGAAACGCTTCCGGGTTGGAGCGCCGACATCTCGCAGGCGCGCAAATTCGAGGATTTGCCGTCTACGGCGCAGCGCTACATCGCACGCATTGAAGAGTGGGTTGGAATTCCCGTCGACGTGATCTCCGTCGGTCCGGGCCGCGACGCCACGATCGTGCGCAACGATCCGTTCCGCGCACGCTAAAGCGCACGCAAGCGAATCGATGACTTTTGTGCAGACGAGCGATCAAAAGAGATCGCCAATGCACGATCAAAAACAGGGTGAAGGATTGTCGGAGACGCGCGCGAAAGAACCTCTCGACATGAGAGCCGAAGCGTTGTAAAAACCCCTCGGCGTGGGCCTTTAGCTCAGACGGTAGAGCAGTGGACTTTTAATCCAACGGTCGAGGGTTCGATTCCCCCAGGGCCCACCACCAACCCCTTCCAAGTATTCCCAAGAATTATCTAACCCACTGTTTTCAGTGGGTTTTTTTATTAGCTGCTCCCTGGGCGGCGCGTTCATCGTGACGAGCT
>CAYRID010000031.1:0-7832 GCA_964424225.1 uncultured Geobacter sp. | reverse complement strand
CTCGCGCACGAGGAGTGGACGTATTGATGAAACGGATCTGCATAACAACCGGTTGCAGCGGACGGCGGTCCGCTCGGCCCGCCGCTGAACAATGGCGTTAACCGTCGTCACAAGCCGCGCCTAGTCCAAAGGAATCTCTGGCATGAATGTGTGCGCTATGTGTAAACTGTTGTGCGGGGTGTTACACATGGCTACTAATCTTGCAATTGATCCGGATCTTTTGGAGCGCGCCGTTGAAGTCAGCGGCGAGCGCACGAAGAAGGCTGTTGTCACCAAGGCCCTGCAGGAGTTCATTGCCCGCCGCGAACAAAAACGGGTTGTTGAACTCATGGGCAAGTTGGAGTGGGACGACTCGTTTCACTACAAAGCGGAGCGGTCCCGGAAGTGACACTTTTGGTAGACACCAGTGTCTGGTCGTTGGCGTTACGACGGGACGGCGCAGCCTCTGAGCCAGAAGTACACCAGCTCAAAGAAGCGTTGCTCGGGGCCGATGTCGTCGTTACGACAGGCATTGTGTTGCAAGAGCTGCTGCAGGGATTCTCGGGTGCTAAGTCACGCTCGCAAATCATCGAGCGCTTTTCGGCGTTGCCGTTGATCCAGCCAGATCGAGATGACCACATCGCGGCGGCCGATCTTCGCAACACGTGTCGCAAGGCAGGAGTACAGGCCGGCACAATCGATGCTTTGCTCGCGCAGTTATGCATACGCTACGACCTCACTCTTTTGAGCACGGACGGCGATTTCAAGCACATAGCGAAACACTGTGCATTGCGTGTTTGGGCTACGAAGTCGAGTAAACGTCACAAGTAAGTGACGGCGAGCCATTCGCTGCAGGCGAGACGGCGCTTGGGAACCTGGATGCCATTGCGGATTACATCGCAATCGAAAAGCTGCGGCCACGAGTCGCTTGGCAATCTAACCCCGAAGGAGTTTCGTAGTGTAATGGTGTGTATGGGCAACAAAGGAGTGCTTAGTTTGATCATCAATGCTGTGGCGCGATTTGGGTCGCGTCGAGCTACGCGCATAGAATGTATTCCCGTTATCCCTTGATGACGCGCCGACACTGTTTTGCGACGATCTTCTGAATGCGCTGTAACGCGGGGTAGGCGCCGTAACGCGTTTCGAAGGTTTTGCGCTCGGGGTCGATCTTCTCCTGCAGCGCGTCGGCGGTTTCCTGCACGAGACTTTGCACGAATTGCGGTCGAACGTCGCATTGTCGGGCGAGCGCTTCCCAGTGCGCGGGCGTGATGCGGCTCGGAAGTCGTTCGTCACCGACGTCAAAGGCCAGGTGTTCATCGATGTGTTCGATGGCGTGCGTGCATACAAGATCGTAGAACGGTGCGAGGCGAGTCGCGCCATCGGGCCGATGCAAGAGTGATAAATTCTTAGCGTGTCCGTCGGAGTTTCCTGCAAGCACATTGAAGATCTGCCAACGCAGCAGGTGTTGCGCGTCGATCGCCGGCTCGCTGGAGCACTCTTGCACCAGGCGGTAACACTGCGCAAAGGACGGCCCGCCGTGTTCTTGGTATTTTTTCTCGTGTCCATATCCGAGGGCCTGACAGAAGTCCTCCTGATGCAGCCGCTGCACCTCACTATCGGCATCCGGCACACGATCGTAGCGGGTGATCTGCGCATAGTGCGTCGGTCCAATCGTCTGCAATGTGATTTCCACCGTCGGGAGTCCGATGGCAGCGGCGAGTTGCGCGGTGAAGGTTTCGTAGGCGGGCAGGTGCGGGTAATCCGTGAGTTCGAATTTCAGGATGTGGCTCGAGGGCGCTTCGCCCTGGGGCAAGAAGTGCCGACCGTTTCGCAACAGCACCGGGCACTTGTCTTGGGCACCGGCAAGCGACAGTCGTGGACGCTGATCCTCGGGTCCGGCGGTGTAGATTCGTCCACGGCGTGCCGCGAGGTCGGACAAATCTTTTTTCGTCAGTGCACGATACTGCCATTGTTTTGCGGGTCGTCGGTCTACGGGGAGAATCGACAGCGCACCGGCGCACTCACCGCCGATGGCGCGTAGCAGATCGAAGTCCGTATTCGGCAGTTTGAGATCGCGGACGATGTGGTCGCGCACCGTGCCTTCGGGCAGGAGGTTCGCAAAGAAGCGATGCGCGGCGACCGCAACTTCGGGCGCAAATTCGCTATCCGTCAGCGGCAGCGAGCGCGAAATCGCAAAGCCACCATCCGCGATCCATTCGGGCGCGTAGCGAAATCCGATGATCCCGGCCGCGTTGCGCCAAAGCTCACCGACGAGCTGCTGCTCATGCCAGAGATTGAGACGGTCGGCGGGATCGTTCACGATTTTCTCTCGCTGCTCTTGCTTGGGCGGGCGCTCGGTGCGGATCGTCCGCGCGGCTGGATGATCACTTCGAGGCCGAGGGTGCGCAGCGCCTTGAGGACTTTGCCGATTTCCGCCGTTTCTTTGCCGCGTTCGAATTCAGAAAGGAAGCGCGTGCTGAGGTTGCCGAGTCCGGACACTGTATTCAGCGTTAGCTGCCTGTTCTTGCGATGGGCGCGCGTCAGACGACCGAGTTCCTTGGCGTTCTGGATCGTGCCGTAAGGGATGTCGTCGTTTGCCATGGTGATGCCCCCAAGCCTTGAAAAAGTACCGTGCGGTAAAAATTAGTTACTTGATCCGCAGAAAGCAACAAAATTTTATCGTACGTGATAAATCAAGGAATCGAACCAGGAGGTGGTAAAAATTATCACGTACGGTAAAAACGGGCAGCGGGGCTGGTTTTGGGGTGACAATGGGCGGTGTCAAGCTGGAGTGTCGCTATTTCTTCTGCTTGCCCGTGACCTTGCCGGTGAAGAGGGCGGGCGTGCCGTCGATTTGGCCAGTGCCGTTGAGTTTGACGTGGACGGTGGAGCGACCAGTTGCGCGGGCGTGGGAGTAGACGGTGCGCGCGGTGGCGAGGCCCGAGAGGTGCATTTCGGTGTCATCCCCGAGGCGCAGATCGAAGGTTACGTTGAAGCGATCGGTTTGCGCGTAGCGTTTGCACCGACTACAGCGTTGCCTTCGGCCGGGACTTTATTGACATGGTTGGCCAATTTTTGTCCGGCAGATCGCCGAGCCCGACTCTTTCGCCTGCCTACACCAGCGCGACGCTTTTTACTTGGGCGTAGACTTCGAGGCCTGGCGTTAGAGTGAGGGCTTCGCAGGAGCGACGCGTAATGCGGGCGAGGAGCGGTGTGCCGGCGGCGTCGAGGCGCACGATCACTTGTGCGGTGTTTTGGGTTTGAATATCGGTGATGCGTGCGGGAAAGACGTTGAGCACGCTCGTGTCGTGGGGTTGGCTACGCGAAAGTGTGACATCACGCGCTTGAATGCGCACGCGCACTTCGTGGTGCAGAGCGTGTGGTGCGCCGGGTACATAGAGGCTTCCGCCGGAGAAGGCGAGCTGCGAAAGGTCGTAAGCGGCGTCGTGCGCGACGACGGTGGCAGAGAGCACGACGGACGCATCTTCGTGTCGGGCGAGTGGCAAGTCGAGTCGTGTGAGAACGTCTTGCAGTGGGCCTGCGACGGTGATGCGGCCAGCATCGAGCACGATCAAGTGATCTGCGAGGCGCGCGATTTCATCGCGTGAATGCGTCACGTACAAAACCGGAATCGACAAGTCGTCATGCAAACGTTCGAGATAGGGGAAGAATTCGCGCTTGCGGGCCACGTCGAGACCCGAGAGCGGTTCGTCCATGAGCAGAATGCGCGGGCTCGTGAGTAGCGCGCGGGCAATGGCGACACGTTGGCGCTCGCCACCCGAAAGTGTCGCTGGATTTCGATCAAGCAAAGCGGTGAGTGCGAGCAATTCCACGGCGCTCGAAAATTCGATGCGCTGCTCGCTCGCGGGTACGCGCTGTAAGGCATACTCTAAATTGCGTCGCACATTGAGATGTGGAAAGAGGCTTGCCTCTTGAAAGACGTAGCCGACGCCGCGTGCGTGCGCGGGGACGAAACGCTTCGTTGCATCGTCTTGCCAGCACTGCTCGCCAAGCCAGAGTGCGCCGCGCGCACGCGTGAGCCCAGCGATGCAGCGAAGCCATGTCGTTTTGCCCGAACCCGACGCTCCCGTGATGGCCGTGATGCCGCGCTCGGGAATGTCGAAGGCGACGTCGAGTGCAAAGCCAGGCAAGGGCAGCGAAAAATTTCCGTGTAGGCTGGTTTTCATGTGACCTGCTTGTTGCGCTGATGAAAAATATACACGAAAAAGAGTACGACGAAGGCGAAGATGAGGTTTCCGGCGGCGAGCCAATGCGCCTGGGTGTATTCGATGGCTTCGACGTGGTTATAGATTGCGACCGAGAGCACGCGTGTTTTACCAGGGATATTGCCCCCGATCATGAGTACGACGCCAAATTCACCAATCGTATGAGCAAAACTCAAGATCGCCGCGGTGAGTAGGCCGCGGTGCGCCAGCGGCAGGGCGATCGACGTGAAGCGATCCCAAGCGCCTGCACGCAAAGTGGCGGCGACTTCGAGCGGGCGTGCACCGATTTCTTCGAAGGCGTTTTGAATTGGCTGCACAGCGAAGGGCAAAGAGTAAAACACCGATCCGATGACGAGTCCGGTGAAGGAGAACGCGAGTGTGCCCAGGCCAAGCTTCGTGGTGAGCGTTCCGATGATTCCGCTTGGCCCCAGTGCGAGCAGGAGATAAAAACCAATCACCGTTGGTGGAAGCACGAGCGGCAGAGCGACGATGGCCCCAATAACACTTTTGTATGTCGAGCGTGTTTGTGCAAGCCACCAAGCAAGGGGGATGGCGAGTGCAAGCAAGATCAGCGTTGTGACTGCAGCGAGGCGGAGTGTGAGCCAAACGGCGCTGAGGTCAGCGGCAAGAGCGGTGTTCATCGTAAAACTCGTTGATGTATGTTGCGCGCAGTGGTAGTGCGGCGCTGCATTGAGTTAGGAAAACGCTCGATCGTTTCAGCAAGATTTTTTTTCATGGTAAGGCATATCCGTTGCGTTCGATGATTGAGCGCGCCGTCGGTGCTTTCAAGAAATCGAGCAAGTCTTTGGCCGCTGGATTTGTTTCGCCGCGTTTTAAGAGCACGGCTTCTTGCGTGATCGGCGTGTAGAATTTTTGCGGCACGATCCAAAAAGAACCGAGATCTACACCGTTTTGTTTTGGGATTTGTGCGAGTGCGATGAAGCCGAGTTTGGCATTGCCGCTTGAAATGAATTGCTGGGTTTGCGCAATGTTGTCGCCGAAGACGAGTTTGGATCGCAAGGTGTCCCAGAGTCCTTGCGCTTCGAGCACTTCTTTGGCGGCGGCACCATAGGGTGCCACGCGTGGATCTGCGATCGCAAGGTGTGTAAATTGGCCTCCTCGCAGAACTTTTCCGTCGGAGTCGATCAAGCCGGCGTCGCGACTCCAGAGCACGAGTTTTCCGATGGCGTAGGGGAAGCGCGTGTTGGGCACGCTGAAGCCATCGGCTTCAAGGCGTCGCGGATGTTCTTGGTCTGCCGAAAGGAAAACTTCGAACGGTGCACCTTGCGTGATTTGGGTATAGATTTTGGCGGTCGATCCGCTGCTTGTCACAATTTGGTGTTGAGTTTTCTTTGAGAATTCTTTTGCAATTTCATCCTGTGCTGGCGCGAAGTTTGATGCAACGGCGACGTGGACGGTATCTGCGAGAACCGATCGCGGCGCTACCGCGAACAGCCAAAGCGTGGTGGCTGCGCATATTGCGAGTTGACGAAAGCAGTGCATGAAGTCCTCGTGGTGGAGTGTTGCGTGCAGTGTTGTAGGTTTGAATTGCTGCAGAAATCGCACAGCGCGCGCAAGACGCAAAATTACGTATGATGTGTTTCGTTTTGTGAAATTTCAGGCAAATCAATCACGACGTTCGTCGCTTTGACCGACGCCACAACCATTTTGCCCGGTTCGAGTTCGAGTTGATCGGCAGCCTCGCGACTCATTAGCGACACCACCCGGTGTGGGCCTGCTTGAATATCGACTTGAGCCATGACTTTGTCTTTGATCACGCGCGTAACGATTCCGGGAAAGTGATTGCGCGCCGACTGCGCGATGATTTGTTCGGGTTCGATCGGTTTGGCGGCTTTGGCCATAAAACGCGCGAGATCTTTGCCGTCAATCAGGCGGTGCCCGCCTTCGGTTCGCCGCGTGCTGAGTTCGCCACTTTCCGTCCAGCGTCGCACGGTGTCTGTGCTAACGCCGAGGAGCGCAGCAACTTGTCCAATTTTGTATTGGCTTTTTGTTGGATTTTTGTTTTGGCTCATGGCGCCTCCGTCTCGTCGGGCTGTCGCGTTGGACGCGTCTTGTTGGGGTCGGGAGGAGATAGTAAAAAATCTATTTTTTGCAAGTTTGCTTGCATGTTTTTCCAAGAAATGCTGCTTTTTAGTTTTTCTTGGAGCGCAACCCTGCGCACACTTCTCGCGCAGGCGCAGGGTTTGGTGGCCGTTGGCGGGAAGGGAGGATTTTGCGCGTGCGCGCGCAAGAAGTGGGTTCAGCAATCCTGCGTGACCTCCGATAGGCACAGAGTTCAGCGCAAAGTTCCGGCGGGATTTGAGATCAACACTTTTGCGCCTTGCGAGCCAAGAGATGCGTGCGGCTCCACAAAAAGCACGCGTGGATTGCGCGTTGCCGTGTAATCTGGATGCACGATTGCGGCGCATGATGAAGATGCGCGATGGGAATGCGTGATAGAGATAGAAATAGAGATAGAGGAGGGAAACGCATGATGAAGTTTGTTCGAACGAAGGCGTTGATGGCGCTCGTTTGCGGCACCTTGTTGATGGGTTGTGGAGACAAGGACAAGACGGAAGCGATGCCCGACGAGGGGGGGGCGGATGCGGTCCAATCGACAGAGAGCCCCAATCAGCCTCCAAAATTTTCGCGTGTGTGGTTTGAGCCCGAAACTCCTACACCCGGCGGTGTTTTAAATGTCAAAACGAATGCGACGGATCCTGATGGCGATTTGCTGAAGTTCACTTATGCATGGCGCGTGAATGGTCGGCCCGTGACGGGCGGCGACGCAATGATCAATCTCGAAAATCTTGTGCGCGGAGATCGACTGGAAGTCACTGTGTCTACCTCGGATGGCAAAGCGCCTGCGGTCTCGAAGACGTTGGCCGTGACGCTGGGCAATCAAGCTCCGGTAGTGCGTTCGATTCGCATTGCGTTTTCCGACGGAGAAAGCGCACAGAGTAGCGTTCTGGTGGCAACGCCGAATGCGACGGATTCAGACGGTGATGAGCTGACATATTTCTATCGTTGGTCGGTCAATGGCCAAGAACTGGATGGAACGGGCGAGACGTTTGATACACGGTCGTACAAATACGGCGACAAGTTTCAGGTGACGGTGATTGCGAATGACGGCGAGCTCGACTCGCATCCGGTGACCAGTGATCCGATTGAGATGCCCAATCGCGCACCGACGATTACATCGACACCGCCTAGTGTCAACGCAGCCGGCGAGTTTCGTTATCAAGTGAAAGCAGAAGACCCCGATGGCGATCGCTTGCTGCGCTATAGCTTGGGGCAAGGTCCAGAAGGGATGACGGTCGATAGCGTTTCTGGCGAAGTGTTCTGGAAGCCTTCCGAGAAGCAAGTTGGAACACACACGATTGTGATCGCGGTGAAGGACAGCCTGGGGACTGTTGGGCTCCAGGAGTTTCGTCTCGATATTCGAATGCCCGAGGTGGCGCCGCCAGAAACTGTAAAACCCGCACCGGCCGAGCCCGAGGTCGCCAAGAAGGGCAAGCCGGAGGCCAAGGACAAGTAGGGCACCCGTGGGGCGTTGCGCGTGAAGCTGATCGTGGGGCTCGGCAATCCCGGCCCGAGGTACAGGGACACGCTTCACAACGTCGGCTT
>CAYRID010000030.1:0-25310 GCA_964424225.1 uncultured Geobacter sp. | reverse complement strand
TTGCAAGTTCTTAACTTTGCTTCGCAGGCGTAATTGCGAGTGCTGCATCGGCAATCGGTACATCGCTAAAGACGGAATCGACACCGAGTGCAAAAAGCTCTGTAGCGATCTCGGGTTTTTTGATCGTGAAGGAGAGTACAGAGCGCGCACTGGCGTGGACTGCATCGATGAGATCGCGCGTCATGGCGGATATCGGGCCGTGAAACGAGATGCAGCCGAATTGATCCATGCGTTGCAGAAGTGCTGCGAGATCCGTCGGTGGAGAATTGATCAAATAGCCACGTGCAAGTTGAGGTGCCTGCTTGGCGCAAAGTTCAATCGCATATTCGCTCATGCTCGAAATGACCAAAGGCAGTGCTGTCCCCCGCGTTTGAATGCAGGCCAAGCTCGCTTCTACGAGTTGGTGAATCTGTGCTGTATTTTCGTTTGGGTCGACTTTGATTTCGACATTTGCTCCGAGACGCAGCGTTTCGCAAAGTGCCAGAACTTCTTCGAGTGTTGGAATTCGCTCGTTGCGAAATTCTCTGGAGAACCAACTTCCTGCGTCGAAACGACGAATTTCATCCAACGTGAAGTCGCGCGCAACGCCGCTGCCGGAGGTCGTGCGATCGACGGTGGCGTCGTGCAAAACGATTGGCACACCATCGAGCGAAAGTTGCACATCGAATTCGACCCACGCGAAATGGTGATTTTTCGCACACCGTATGCCGGCAAGTGTGTTTTCCGGGGCGCATGCAGCCAAGCCGCGATGTCCAATTGCACGTGGGAATTGCAGTGTCGATGTGATGGGGCGCACCGTGTTGTCCTTTGGTTTCTCCGATTCTGTGTGAAGTTACTTAGGATGCGCAAGGGATTTGCGGAGATACCGTTGATTTCTTGCGTATCGTCGAAAATACCGACGACGACTTGAAAAAACTTTGGTGTGACTTGTGAGAGATTTTCAGTGTAGTCGCACTTTGTCCGATACGGAAATCGTGTCGAGAAGAGAGCAGGAGTGGCTCTCGAAGTTGTCCACGAGGATCCGATGGCCTGCAAAAGAGACGGATCCAAATGTTTTCGACATCTACGAGGAGAAGCCCATGAAAGCTCTTCATATTTTTTGTGTTCTCAGTCTGGCCATCTGGAGTGTCGGCTGTGTTTCCGTTGCGCCGCTGACGTCGGAACAAAGCGGTTCGATTCGTAGTGCTGCGTCGACGGTACTAACGCAAAATGCGAAAGTCGGCGTTGAGACAATGGTGAGCTTGGATCGTGAAACCCTATTGGTGATTTCCGCGCGCTTGCTCGATGGATTTTCGAGCGAAGAAACCGACCCAGCCGTGAAGGCGTCTTATCGGGATTTGGCTGGTTTGACGCGTGCCGTGCAACTTCGCTCTGCGCAAATTTTGCGTGCTGTCGACGTAAACGGTGAATTCCCCGAGGTTGAACGCGTGCTTGTGGAGACACGCCACGGTGTGCGTTTGGTCCGACCCGGAGAAGTGTATGGCGGAAGCGATGTATCAAAAGTGATTTACGCCGTAAGTATTTCCAAGAGCACTTTGCTCAATCGCGATTTGGCGACCTTGAGTGATGAAGAAATTTCGACACTTTGGCGTGTTGAGACCAATCTCTTGCCGCGTTTGAAGATGGAGCGTCCGTCGTACGAAGAGGATTTTGCGAAGGCGCCGCCGGCGGTGTACCAAGCCAATGCGCGTCGTGTCGACCATCCGCTTGATGAATTGCCGCTCCCGTAGAGGAGGGGGTAACTTCGGCTCGTCGCATTGCCAGCAATTAAGCCGGGATTTTTGTCAGTACGTATTTTCCTGCAGCGTCGAGCGCCTGTTTGCTTTCGGGGAGCAGGAAGGAGAAGAGTTGCCAGACGTGAATCATTTCTGGCCACACATCAAGCGTGACATCGACGCCGGCGAGTTTTGCGCGATCGGCAAAGCGCACAGCGTCATCGAGCAAAACTTCGTTGGTTCCGACCTGGATCAAGATGGGTGGGAGGCCTTGTAAATCGGCGTGCAACGGCGAAGCGAGAGGATGCTCGGCTTTTTCGCTACGCAAATATGCTTGCGCCATAAATTGCAAATCATCGCGACGCAAGAGCGGATCACAGGCGGCCTTTGTTTCGAACGAAGTACCCGTGAGCGCAAGGTCGAGCCAAGGCGAAAAACAAACTGCCGCCGCAGGCAACGGTTCTCCCCGATCGCGCAAGGCGAGCAAGGTAGCGATGGCAAGTCCACCGCCAGCGGAATCTCCCGCGATGATGACTTGCTTGGGGGCGACGCCTTGTTCACAGAGCCAGCGATACGCACATACGGCATCTTCCAGTGCCGCAGGAAAGGGTGCTTCGGGAGCCAAACGATAATTCACGTTGAGCACACGCGCGCGCCAGGCCGATGCGATTTCCGATGCGAGCGCAGCATGCGTGCGGATGGATCCGACCATGTAGCCACCGCCATGCAGGTACAAGATCGTACGCATTTTTGAGTCATGTACACATTTTTGATCATCGGTAGATATGCAAATCCACTCGGCCTCCACGCCCCTTGCATTCGCCGCTGTGCGCGTCGTGCCGGACGCGAGCGGAAAGCGCTGCGCCATGGCCTCGAAGCCTTCACGCAGATTTTGTACTGCCGTATCGCGCAAATTTTGTGGCGGGACGCTACGGAGAAGTTGCAGCAAGATTTGTAGTTGTTCGCTGGCGATGACGAAGCCTCGGTAAAAAGTTTCTACGAATGTGCTACGAGCTAGTGCAAAGCGCTACTTGGAAATTCTGTGTGAATCAAAGGATTTTCCAATGCAAATTTTTCTGCGATGAAGCGCGCTTCTTTTTCGCGCTCCTCCGGGTCTTGTGCAAAATAACTTTCGAGAAAACTCAAGACAGCAAGCTTTGTGAGCATTTGCTGTTGATCGGGTTTGATCGACGGTGGAAGCGAGCTGGTTTCGCAGGGAAGCCTCGGTGCTGCTGTGATCATTCCGTTTTCTTCACCGCCCAGTGGCTTCAAAAAATCACTATTGCGCGGCAAATATTTTTTTACGTTGGCACAACCAAAAGAGTCGGCGTTTTCCAGTGGACGCAAGAACGGATCGGCGAGTCCGGCAAAGCCGATATGCGTTGCACCGTCGATGGTGATGAGCGTGCTGAGCGGTGCGCGTTCGAGCAGTACGCGCGCGTTGGCGTCGTAAGGCACGATTGCATCAATTTTGCCGGCGAGCATGAGAATCGGTACGGAAGCCGATGCGAAAAATTTGGATCCAAACATGGAAGCTGGACCTGCAATGGAAACCGCAGCGGCAATGCGGGGATCGCGCAGCGTGGGATGATACGCCGCGAGGGTTGACGTCAAGCCGCCGAGCGAAAGTCCGACGACGGCAATGCGTTGAGGATCGATGCGTTGATAGAGCGCGTGTTTTGGATCCTGATTCCAAAGGAGTGCCGTGTCGATGAGAAAGCGAACATCGCCGGGTTGGTTTGGAAGATCGATAAACGTGGGGCCGCCAGGACTGAAGTAATTAGTGAGCGGAAAGTCGGCGGCGATCACGACGTAGCCATGTGTGGCGAGAAATTCCGCAAGGTACGTACCTTCGGAACGCATCGACATAAAACCGTGGCTGTAGATGACGAGCGGAAACAGCGTTGCGTCGTCATCGTCGATGTTGTGACCGGCTTGTTCCGTCGGTGAAACTGGATACCAAGCAGAGGTTTTGAGCTTGCGTTCGCTTGCGCCTGCGAAGCTTCCATTTCGTGGTGTAGCGCGCGATGGATCAATGAGCGTGAGTGAAATTTTTCGCACGGTGAATGGACCTGGCATTGCAAGTGCTCGAGTCTCTACACCCGAAAGCGTATAAGATGGTGGTTCTGTGATTAAGAAAACTCCGCGAATGGCAAGTGTGACGGCGAGAAGCCCGAAGCCAAGCAAAAGGAAGATGCGGATTCGTTTCAAACGATTTGCCCTCGTAAGCAGGAGAGTTGCAGATAAATTGAGGTGGCAGGAAAAATGAGATCCGAAATAGTTTTTTAATTCAGCACATGGCCATTCGATGAATTGCGACGCCTCGAATGCGGTCAATTTTAACTGAAATATCTAGCGCTTGCGGAGTGAAATTTCGCATTCTTAGTTTGTTGACGCAGAGGTGGAAAATTTCTTTTTCTCCAATTTGTCGGCGCTAGAATGGCTTTAGGTTGAGGGGTGGATGTACCGTTACGAATTGTGAGAGTGGATGCTGTGTTGCAATTACGGTGAAAGAAAGCACGCGTGATTGCAGAAGGAGAAGATGTGGATCGAGATCGAATCGACGAACTTTTGATCGAAATTGAAGAGGCGATTGAGCTTGCTGATGCTTGTGCGCCGAATCTTCCACCCGGAAAAGACATTTTCTCCGTCGTGCGTGAGGCATTTCGAGATATGAAATTTTCGCTCGAAACGGCCCCCGAACACTGCGACCTCGATTTCATTCGTGAAGCTGTCGGGCTCTTTCGCGGCAAGTTGATTCCATCGGCGCCCAAGACAATGAGTGTAGAGGATTTGCTCGAGAAGCTTCGCTCCGACGATGATCTCCCAGAAGCGTCGTAGCGATCGCAGATGACACAAATTTGTGCGGCGCATAAAGTTTTTCTTTATGCGCCGCATTTTTATGTCTTGTTTTTGTGTTCTGTGTTTTGGGATCCAAGCCCTAGCGAACATACTGCTCAAGCGCTGCAATCCGCTCTTCGATTGGTGGATGTGTCATGAATAGGCGCGCAAAGCCGCGTCGCGTTCCTCCCGAAATTCCCATGGCAGCCAGGGACTGCGGCAGCGGCGCTTGTTTCGAGTTGGCCTGCAAGCGTCGCAAGGCGGCAATCATTTTGCGATTTCCGACGAGATCGGCGGCTCCAGCATCGGCGCGGAATTCGCGCTTTCGCGAAACAGCGTACACGATCAAACTTGCAAGAATGCCGATTGCAATCTGCGCGAAGATCGTTGTGATGTAGTACGCCGGGCCGTAACCGCGCTCAGTTTTAAATACAGCGCGATCGACAACGTAACCGACGAGGCGTGAAAGGAAGATGACGAAAGTGTTGAGTACGCCTTGAATGAGCGTCAGCGTAATCATATCGCCGTTTGCAACGTGGCTTACTTCATGCGCGAGTACGGCCGCGACTTCATCTTGGTTCATCGAATCGAGTAGGCCGGTGCTCACAGCGACGAGTGCGTGATCGCGGCGCGCGCCTGTAGCAAAGGCGTTGGGCTCGGGCGAACGATAGATCGCCACGTCGGGCATGCCAATTTTTGAAGCCAGTGCGAGGTGGCGCACCGTTTCCACGAGCCAAGTTTCGGCGGCATTGCTTGGCTGCGTGATGACGCGCGCGCCGGTGCCGTGAATAGCCATCCATTTCGAGAGCAGCAAAGAAATGAAGCTACCGGCCATGCCAAACACAGCAGAGAAAACCAGTAACGCATTAATGTTTAAATCGACACCGTTGTTTTGCAGGAGTCGATCAAAGCCGAGCAAATGCAGCGTGATGTTCAGCACGAACAACACGGCCAAGTTGGTGAGGATGAGAAGCAGTACGCGTTTCATGATGGTTTTTCTCCTGGTTTGAGCACAGAGCGTTTGATGAACTCGGCTTTCGCCTTGCCTGGCTTTTGCGATTTGCAGTGGTCTTGCGTGGTCGTGGAGCCGCAAAGATCCAAAAAGACAGCTTCGCAGGCAAGCACAGCGTCGCATCGGACGCCGACTTGCCTGCGAAGCTTCAAGAACGCACCGAATTACAAGGCGAACCTCACCGCCCGCATCTCAGTCATTGCTTGACTTCGATCTGAATCGGCTTTGAAGGTTTCGTTTTCGGCACGCTGACTTCGAGGACGCCATTTTCAAATTTCGCCTCGATCTTATCGGCCGCTGCATTTTCCGGAAGACGGAAGCTGCGTTTGAAGTAGCCAAACTTTCGCTCCGTCGAATGCACCTTGCGACCGTTCACTTCTTCATCTTTTTCTGACGTCTCGTTCTTTTTCCCAGAAAGCGAAAGTACGCCCTCATGGACTTCGAGCGAGAAGTCTTCCTTGGCGACCCCAGGAATCTCTGCGTGAATGACGTAACGTTCGTCTTCTTCAGCGACTTCAACAGCAGGCACGAAGCGTTCTTGCGCCACGCCAAAAACACTTTCCTCAGGACGCGTTAAAAGTTCAAAATTCTTCCACGGGCTAAAGAAACTAAGCTCCGAAAAGGGGTCCCAAAAGCCTTGCGGCCGAGCCGCACTTTGATGTCGCACCGGCAATTTTGACATACTTGTCTCCTTTTTGTGTAGGAAGCAGACTGCGACCGCACACTACGGAGGCGCCGTCGATTTGCGCGCTTCCCACTGTTTCGCGGCGAAGACTTGGTACACGACTCATCGTGTCAAATGCGTACGCGGCTTTCCGGAAAGCAAAAAGACATCACGCAGCACTACTGATGCTTTGTGCTGGAGACCTAGAGAATTTTTAACGATTTGTTCAAACGCCGACGTTGAACATCACTAATGTGCATGATGCGAATGGCTGCGCGAAAGCCGCCGCAGTCAGACTCTTCGACGCGCACGACGCGGCCTGTAAACAAAATTGGTTTTTCATTTTCGAGCACAAGTTTGATGTCGAGCATCGCTTCGAGAGGCAGCTTCTGGTTTGTGATAAAAAGGATGCCACCTTCGCTGATGTTGAGTGTCGTGAGCGGTTGAAACTCGGTTGAGATCAAACAGTATTCGCCATTGATCGTGGCTGCGAGTCGACTGTGCGTTCGTTCGCTTTCTGCAAAGAGAGCAACTTGATTTTTTCCGCGACTCTTTGCGGTGTACATCGCGCGATCTGCGTTGCGAATCAGATCCTCGGCATTCTCTGCGTCGGCGGGGTACACGGCTACGCCTACGCTTGCCGTGATGCGTTTGCCGGGTTGAAATTCGGCAAAGGGGAAGATGTGGTTTTCAATGTCGCGGCGTCCACGTTCTGCGACGTTGGCTGCACCTTTTTTTGTTGTTGAGGGAAGCATCAAAATGAATTCTTCACCGCCGTAACGGATCGCGGCGTCGGTGTCGCGTACGCATCCCTGCAGAATTTTTGCGACTTGCTCGAGCGCTTCATTTCCCGCTTCATGGCCATTGCGATCGTTGTAAAACTTGAAGTCATCAATGTCGAACATGATCACGGCTACAGCCGAGTCGTAGCGCTCGACGCGCAGGATTTCTTTTGGCAGCAGCTCGCGCAAATAACGGTAGTTATAGAGTCCGGTCAGTTCGTCGCGATATACCGAAGATTGTGTTTGTTCAAAGAGTTTGAGCTCGATGATTTTCGGACTTTCGAGTTTTTTGCTGACATCGACGAAATAGTTGACGAGAGCGACACGTACGTCGACGGGCGCTCCGAGTTTTTGATTCATCGCATCGCGAATTTCGAGAATTTTTCGCCAATGTTCACGAGCTTCATCATGTGTGAAACGAAGGTGTGTCAGTAAGAAAAGCAATTCTGCGAAAATTACTTTCCCGAAACGTTCTTCGAGTGCAGCGAGTTTTGTCGCAAGGACCGCGGACGGCAGATTGACCTCGGGCAATAGTGCAACGATGGCATGCAAAAGATCGAGATTGTCGGCTTGGTGCGCGAGGAGAGGTACGGCGAGAGAGGGGTTTTGCGGCAGTGATTTGCTTTTTTTGCGGGGTTTTTGGTTTTTGGTCAAATTCGTGCTCCATGCCGGATGGCGGCGTTTCTGCGTTGGATGCAATTCGACGGGTTGAGTGCAAAGCAGTGTAGGGAAAGTTTTGGGATCAGGGAGGGTATTGCGCGACGATGTCCGATGCAGCAGCAGCTTTGCGTTTTATCAGTAGCAATAAAAAAGCCTCGGCAAACACCGAGGCTTTTTAAAACCAGAGAGACTTCTCATCCACTGGCGCGGACGTTGGTGGCTTCCGGTCCTTTGCGACCTTCACCGACTTCAAACTGAACCGCTTGTCCTTCTCGAAGGGTTTTAAACCCGTCGCCCTGGATGTTCGAGTAGTGGACAAAAATGTCTTTACTTCCATCTTCCGGGGTAATGAAACCGTAACCCTTTTCTTCATTGAACCATTTGACTGAACCGTTCGGCAAAACTTTCTCCTTCGTCTAGCAATATGCCATTGATTACTTCTCTCAAATTTCAAAAACAAAAATTTAAAACCCGCCGAGAAGCTGCCTCATTCTAAACCTTTCCAAACGGCTTTCAAGCGCCAGTTTTGGACGTTTGGCGCTTTGTCATAAAATTTTGTTACGGAACAGCACGGTGTTTTTGGAGCGCTGCATCACGCCGACACCATATTTGGATATGTTTCGAAAAGGGAATGTGTTCGTCCCCAATGGATGAGTGTTCGTATCGCGGGCAAAGGGATTTTGCATCGCAGCGCGCTTTGGTTCCGTTGGCAAGAAAGCAGCGACACTCTCGGTGATTCCTACACAATAAGCTTTCGTAGAGTTGAAGTTTCGTGCGTTGTCATATTCTGCGGAAGGAGTGCGTTTTGCCTGCGAGCTGCATGAAGTTTGCTTATGCGCGAACGGTGCTAGCGCGGCGAGCGGTATAGAAAAGTGAGACTGAGAAGCTTGAGACATTGAAAGCGCCGCGGGTGAAAAGAGAAGAAAAAGGGGCAGAAGGAAGGGGCGAGGGGGAAGAAGGTGAGGAATGAGGCAATGAGGCGATGGAAAACGAAGAGGGCAATGTTTCGATGATGCAAGTAGCACCCTGGCAGGCCAAGCTTCGAACCTCCGCATTCGCGGCAGAGCAGATTCGTGCGTGCGATACGCTGGCGTTGCCGCTTGGCCCCGGCCAGCCATCGGAATTTTTGCATGCGCTCAGTGCGCGCGATGATTTCGAAAACTTGCAGGTTTTCGCTGCTCTGCTCATTGACTTGTATCCGCTCTTTACACGAAAGGGTGTCTCTTTGCTGAGTGGGTTTTTTGGACCTGCTGAGCGCATTTTGCAGAAGGCGGGGCATGCTGTGCATTTCGTGCCGGCCGGTTTTCGCCAATTTGCGATGGTGGCTGAGCGCTTGCAACCCCGCGTGTTGGCGACGGTGGCAACACCGCCGGACGCCGAAGGTTGGATGAGCCTTTCTTTGCACGCCGGCGCGACAGTGGACGCATTGCATCGGTGTGGTCGTGATCCTGCGCGGCTGCTGATCGTGGAAATCAACGCCAAACTTCCGCGCACATTGGGCCTTGATGCAACCCATGCACATCGTTTGCATGTTGACGAAGTCGATATTTTTGTAGAAAGCGAACGAGCGATTTTTGAATTGCCCGATCCACCGACGAGTGACATCGATCATGCCATCGCAGCGTACGCCAAATGTTTTATTTCCGACGGTGCTACATTGCAGACGGGTATCGGCGGCATTCCGAATGAAATTGCAGCATTGCTTGCGGAGGGTGACGGCGGCGATTATGGAATCCACACGGAAATGTTTACCAATGGCCTGATGCGTTTACATCTTGCCGGCAAAGTCTCGAATCGACATACGGTGTATCCAGGCGTATCGGTAGCGACGTTCGCGGCAGGAACGCGCGAACTTTATGATTGGCTCGATGCACAAAAGGCAGTGCGATTTTTGCCTGTAGATATGATCAATACGCCGGAGATTATTGCGCGCAATCCGCGCGTCGTGTCGATCAACGGCGCACTGGCAGTCGATCTTTGGGGACAAGTAGCAGCGGACACAATTGGGAGTAGGCAGTATTCCGGCATTGGTGGTCACGAAGATTTTGTGACGGGTGCGACGTATTCCGTCGGAGGAAGATCCTTGATTTGCTTGCCATCGACGGCCGCAGTGCAGGGCCAACGCACTTCGCGAATCGTGTCGCAATTGGCGCCGCACACGCGCGTAACGACGCCGCGCCATCTCGTCGATGTTGTGATTACCGAGTACGGTGCTGCCGAGCTTCGCGATAAATCGGAGCGCGATCGTGCGGCAGCGCTCATTGAAATCGCACATCCCGATTTTCGAGATGAATTGCAGCGCGCAGTGCGCGAGCAGCTTTAAGCGAAGTGACGAGATCGTCTTGCTTGCGACGAGACGGATCGAAATTGCGCTAGAAAATTCCAGGCAAAATGGCTTTGCGTTCTTTGGGATAGTTCGAAAATTTCTCGTGATACCAACGATGGTGTGTTACAGCACGCGGGATCAAGTTGGAAGCCGTAAAGAGAGCGAAAGCCAGTGCGGGCCAAGTGTAGGCCGCCAGCGCAAAGCCGATCCACTCGATGAGTTCTCCAAAGTAATTCGGACAAGTCACCCAGCGAAATAAGCCGCCGTATGGAATTTTGTATCCAGTTTCATTGGGAGCGCGCAGATTACGCAAAATTGCGTCGGAATGATGGTTGATGCCATAGCCGACGAAAAACAGCAGGACGCCGCTTGCGAAGCGTGGATCGCTGAGCCAGTCGTTACTTAGATGCGTTGCGAGTGTTCCGATGGCCCAGCCATTGAGTGCGGCGTTGACGACGTTGAAGAGGATGGCGATGCCCATCGTGAGCAAAGGCTTGGGTTTGGCGTCGCGCATCCGCAGCGGAAAGACGAACGAGCGATACAAGTAATGCGCTTCAAACATCAGACATAAAATCCAAGCGGCGAGCGAGGCGGTATTCGTGCCGGTGATGAAGAAATAGAAGAAGAGCAGCGGCACGGGCGCCTCGATAATGATCCAAGCCCATTTCCCATTCGGAAACGAAGGCCCCCAGCCTGGGCGTGCGTGGCGCCCGTAAGGTGCGGGCAAATAAATCAAGACGAAGGAATTGATGGCTGCGAAGAGGAAAAGAAAGAGGAGTCCGTGGTGGTAGAAACTTTCCATCGACAAGATGTTTTCCTTTTTCGCAAAGAGGCGAGATTTTGCCAGGATACAAAATTTCGGGACGAAAGGGATTTGGAAGGGATTTGAATGGGGCTCAAGCAGTGATGCGAAACGATTGGGAGTTTCAGCTTTTCGGTTTTCCAGTTCGTGTCGAACTTTGGTTTTGGATCGCTGCGGTTTTTCTGGGTAGCAATCTTTCGAGTTTGATTTTGATCGCGCTTTGGGTCGGAATCGTTTTTCTTTCGGTTTTGGTGCACGAACTTGGACATGCTTTCGTCGGACGAAGTTTCGGGCTTGCTCCCGAGATCACGCTGCACGCGATGGGTGGCGTTACACAATCAAGAGTCGCACGCAGATTGTCGCCGCTGCAAAACGGATTCCTCAGCGTCGCGGGGCCGGGTGCAGGCTTCCTTTTTGCGGGGATTGTGCTTTTGCTGCACAAGTTTTTGCCGATCGAATTTTTCGACGGAGTGCCTTATTGGAGGCAAGGCTTTCGACTCTTGCTTTGGGTGAATCTCGGTTGGGGAATTTTTAATTTGTTTCCAATTCTTCCGCTCGATGGCGGGCAAGTGCTGCGCTTTGCCGTGCATGCGCTACGCGGCAGACCGGACGAGTGGTTACCGCGCGTGGTTTCTATCGTCGCGGCACTGTTCGTCGCGGCCGGTGCGCTATTCGTCAAAATGTATTTTCTCGCGTTCTTCGTGGCCTGGATGGCTTATAGCAACTTCACTGAGCTGCAAAATTTTCGGCGCAGTGCAGTGGCGACGTCGAAGTGATCCATCTTTTTTTCGATTTTGCGGCGCGTGGCTACAGAGTGGCTTGTGGGTGCGGTAGGCTCCGTGCATGTCTTACGCAGCGCATCCAGGTCAACTTCTTTGTGTAGGGTTCGAAGGTCTCGAGCCGTCGCCTGCGCTTCTTGATCGAATTCGCGAAGGTAAAATCGGCTGTGTCATTCTTTTTTCGCGAAACATTCGCGACGCACAGCAGCTTGCCGCGCTGACGTCGTATCTTTTGCAACTTGCGCCCCAAGAACACCCGCTTTTGTTGGCGATCGATCAAGAAGGTGGATGCGTGCAACGTTTGCGTAGCCCTTGGACGGAATGGCCGACAATGCGTAGTGTTGGCCAGCGCAATGATCTCGACGTGACGGCAGAAGTCGCGCGCAGCATCGCGCGTGAATTGCGCGATTTGGGTATTTGTCTCGATTTTGCACCCGTCGTGGATGTGGATACGAATCCCAACAATCCGATCATTGGCGATCGCAGTTTTAGCTCAGATCCAGGACGTGTTGCAGCGCACGCCAAAACGTTCATTCGCGCTATGCAGTCCGTCGGTGTTGCAGCTTGTGCAAAACATTTTCCGGGACACGGTGACACAGTTGTGGATAGTCATCTTGCGCTGCCGACGCTGACGCATCGCCTTGAGCGCTTGCAAAGCGTTGAGCTTGCTCCCTTTCGCGCGGCGATCGAAGCGGGCGTTGCCTCGATTATGACGGCGCATATTTTGTACCCCGCCCTGGATGCGAAATTTCCTGCAACGCTCTCGCATCCGGTCTTGCAGCTTTTGCGTAAGGATCTCGCTTACGACGGTGTAGTTTTTAGCGATGATCTCGAGATGAAGGCAGTTGCCGATCATTACTCTCTCGAAGACTGCGTCTTGCGCCCGCTGCAAGCAGGTGTGGATGCGTTGCTTGTGTGCAAAACCGAAGACTTGTGGTTGCGAGCGTTGGGAATTCTTGAAACTGCACCGCAATCGCTTTTGCGCGATCCGCTGCGGCGTGTGCATGCACTCAAGGCGCGCTATGCCAAGGCGTCGCTTGCGGGCGGACATCCGCCGTATGCGACCCATCAAAAGTTCGCTTCTGCAATCGGCAAGGCGCCCGATTCCAAACTTGGATGAAAAGAACAAACGCATCTTCGATTCGCATTGCCATTGTCGGTGCTCGCCGCACGCGAATGGGACTTGGGCCTTTTGTAGCGCGTGAAATTTTTCGTGCAGGAGAGTCACTTGTTTGTGTTGCCGGAACAAGCGTGGCTTCGGTGGTGCAGGCTTGCGCAGATCTTTACACTGCACTGGGTGTTGAAGTGCGTGGCTATGCGCATTTTGATGATCTGCTTGCGGCCGAAGATTTGGATGCCGTAGCGATACTTTCTCCGTCGGAAACACACGGATTGTATCTGCGCAAAGCGTTGGCGGCGAATCTCGATGTGCTTTGCGAAAAACCACTACTCGGAAAGGAGCCAAATCTGCGTGAGGAAGCCAAGCGCTTGCTCACCGAGTTTTCGGCGCGAAAGCTCGTGCTTCGCGAAAATTGTCTTTGGCCATACACTCTTTCGAGTTACTACAAGCTTTTCCCCGAAGTGCGAACTGCGCCCATCACTCATTTCGAGATGAAGCTTGCTCCGACGGATACCGCAGCAAAAATGCTCGGCGAGCTTTTGTCGCATCCGCTGAGTTTGCTGCAAGCGATTGCGCCGGCGGATGACGCACGCATTGAAGCCATCCAGTTTTCACATCGTGATGAGGAGCGGCCGGATCTTGAACTTGCGTTTTGCTACGTCGCAGACAGGCAAAGGATTGCGGTTCGACTTCGCTTTGAGCAGCGTTGCAAGCGAGTTGCGACACAACAAACCGCTGTCGCGCCAATTCCGGAAGTTGGTTTTGGCATCAATGGTCAGTATGCTGCGCGCCGCGTCGATTCCCGTTCGTATCGAATGTCGTTTGTTGATGCGGAGCGCGCAGTGGAGTTGCCCGATCCCTTGGCGATTTTGGTGGCTGATTTTCTTGCGGCCGTGCGCACGCGCGACTTTGAATGCGAGCGCGCGCAGAAGGCGGCAATTTTGCAGCGGCAATTTCTTTTGCTGGATTTGCTCGAGGCATTTTCTAAAGCCTAGAAATTCTCTGATATGCTTGGCGCACCATGCTCGACCATCCCGACGAACTTTTGCGTTTTATTGATGCTTCGCCGACGCCGTATCACGCGGTGGCGGAGGTCGCGTGTCGCTTGCGTGCGGCGGGCTTCGTCGAAATTTCAGAGACGGACGTTTGGTCGCTTGCGCGCGGCGCGCGCTGTTTCTTGATTCGCGATCAGGGCAGCCTCGTTGCCTTTGAAGTCGGCACGCAGTCACCCGCCGAGGCCGGCTTTCGCATTCTCGGCGCGCACACCGATTCGCCGAATTTCCGCATCAAACCCATTCCTGATCTGACGACGCAAGGTGTAACACAAATTGGAGTCGCTCCATACGGTGGCGTGCTCTTGCATACTTGGCTGGATCGCGATTTGTCGCTGGCGGGACGCGTTACGTATCGTGCTGGCGATCGGCTTGAAACACGGCTTCTTGATTGCAAACGACCGTTGTTGCGCATTCCAAGTTTGGCCATTCATCTCAACCGTGAAATTCACGAAGCGGGCCTTAAGTTGAATGCGCAGCAACACACCGTGCCAGTGAGTGGCCTCGAGGGCGGCGCAGATTTTATGCAAGTTTTACTCGATGCACTGCACAAGGCCGAGGCGCAAAAGCTTACGCGCGCAGATTTGCTCGGCTTTGATTTCATGCTTTACGACTGTCAACCATCGACACGAATTGGTGTACAAAACGAATTTCTTTCTGCGCCGCGACTGGATAATCTCAGTTCGTGTTACTTGGCGTTGCAGGCCTTGCTTGCGTCGGCTGCGCAAGCGAGTGCGGCCACGCGCGTTGTTGTGCTTTATGACCACGAAGAAGTCGGTAGTCGCTCGATGAGCGGTGCTGGTGGCACACTTCTCGTCGATAGCCTGCAGCGCATTACGCAGTGCCTTGATTCGGAGCCGCAGGCCTTTGCGCGTGCGCGGGCGAATTCCTGCCTTGTATCGTCGGACATGGCGCACGCTGTGCATCCCAACTACGCCGATCGGCATGACGCGAGTCATCGTCCGCTTCTTGGTAAAGGCCCGGTGATCAAGGTGCACTCCGAGCTGGCCTACGCGACGCAGTCACCGACGGCGGCCTTGTTTGCAGCACTTTGCGCGCAGGTTTCCGTGTCGCCGCAATATTTCGTGATTCGCAACGATCTGCGCTGCGGTTCGACGATTGGGCCGATTTCCGCGGCACGCACTGGAATTGCGACCGTCGACGTGGGCAATCCGATGTGGGCCATGCATTCTTGTCGCGAGATCGCGGGTGCCGCCGATGTCGAGCCGATGCTCCGCGTGCTCACGGTTTTTTTGCAGCATTCTTAGACGCGGTAGAGGCGAGCGGCTAGGAGAGATCCGGATTTTTCTTCACTCGTGCACGTGTGCGCAGAGCCGACTTCTGCTTAAATGCCTGCCTTTCTGGGCGTCTTTGGGGTGATTGGACGAAGCGCCTCTACGTTTTTTGTTGAATGCAGCGTATGCATTTCCCGAAAGATTCAATTCCAAAGCCAAAGAAGCCGATTGCTTTGGGGCGCTGCGCAAAAAAGAATTATGCGATTTGCAGCGGGGTTCGTAACTGGCTCGTAATTGGATTTGCAGCCGCTGCGGACGCGACCGCAAATTCAAAACGAAAATTGGAGCTCCAAATGACACGGCCGGACGCAAGTGAAACAAGTGGTGCCAGCGGAAGCGCGCAGGCGCAATCGGCGGAAAAAAAATTCCCAACGACTGAGCTTGGTTACTGCTTGGTGACGGGCGGTGCGGGTTATCTCGGGCGCAATCTCACACAGGAACTTTTGCGACGCGGGCTCAAGGTTCGCGTCGTCGATCGCGCGCCGATTTCATATTCCCACGAGAATCTCGATTTCCTGCAAGGCGATCTCACGCGACCCGAGGATGCTCTCAAAGCTTGTCAGGGCGTGGATACCGTGTTTCATACGGCAGCTGTTTTGTGCTTTTACACCTATGCCACGAAGGCGCAGCGGGATGCGAGTTTTGCGGTGAACGTGGGCGGTACAGAAAACATTGTCGCTGCGGCGAAACAATCCGGTGTCAAGCGTCTGATTTATACGAGTAGCAACAACGTGACGCTTGATGGCCCTGTGATTAACGGAGACGAGACGACGCCGTACGCACTGGGCGCGAAAGACTTGTACACGATGACCAAGATTCGCGGTGAACAGTTGGTGCTCGCGGCCAACGGACATGGCGATTTGCTCACGGCGGCGGTGCGCCCGGGTGGCATTTACGGTGTTGGTGAGGCGATGGTGCTGCCGCGCGTCGTCGAAGAAGTGGCAAGCGGAAAACTCGTCGTTTTGATCGGCGATGGTTCGGCAATGTCCGACAATACAATTATCGAAAATTTGGTCGACGGACACATTGAAGTGTCGAGACATCTTGTGCCGGGTACACCAGTTTGCGGTCAAGCCTATTATATTACCGACGGTGCAAATTTAAATTACTTTGAATTTTTTCGTCCAATCATCGAAGGACTTGGCTATCCATTCCCAACGATGAAAATTCCGGCATGGCCGCTCGCTATCGTGGTTCATGTTTGGGAGTTTTTGCACTGGGCGATCAAGCTTCCGCCGCCGTTTCTCACGATTCTCGAACTCAAGAAGATCACGGTGAGCCATTACAATCGGATCGACAAAGCCAAGCGTGATTTTGGCTGGACGCCACCCCTGAGCATGGCAGAAGCCTGCAAGCGCATCGTGCCGTATTGCCGCGAGATCTATGCAAATCGCGAAGTCGTCGATCGCCCGCACTGGGGTTGGTGGGTGTCGATCATTACTGGCATGCTTTCGCTCGCGGTGTTGGCCTTCGAACCTGTCGCATCCTCGTTTTGGAATCAGCATGTGCCGTGGGTTTCGCACCGGATTTTGCAGATCGTCTTTATTTGGGCTGCTCTCGTGCATGTATACAAAGGCATGAAAGCGGCGCGCTTGGCAGAAGCTGCGGGCTTTTCGAAAACATCCATGGCGTGGGGCTGGCAGACGTTCATCCTTGGTTTTGCGTCTCTGGGTTTGCTCGAAAAGCGCATTGCAGCAAAAAAGAAGAAGTGATCGCAGTTTTGTGTAGGGTGAGTTTGGTTTTTGAGTAGGTTTTGAGCAGCAGGACGAGGAATGACTACAGATCCGATTTTTAATGGAGTTTTGATCGCGGTTTTTCTATGGGCCATTGCAGCCATTGTGACACTGATTTGGGTCACTGCGCCATATGGTCGACATCAGCGTGATGGTTGGGGCCCCAAACTGAATACGCGCCTGGCCTGGGTGCTCATGGAGTCTCCGGCGAGTCTCGGATTTGCCTACTTCTTTTTTACGGGACCGAACCACACTCAGATCGCCCCGCTGATTCTGTTTGTCCTTTGGCAATTGCACTACGCGCATCGCGCATTCATTTATCCGTTTCAGCTTCGTTTGAAGCCGGGTGATTCGATGACGGCGGTTGTTGCATTCACGGGATCGTTGTACTGCGGTGTCAACGGCTATCTCAATGGATCGTATGTAGGACGCCTCGGTGAGCACTTGGCTTCGCCGGATTGGTTATATGATTGGCGTTTTATCGTCGGTGTTATCGTATTTTTTGCAGGCTATGCACTGAACAAACATTCGGATCATGTTTTGCAGAATCTGCGCAAGCCCGGCGAAACGGGCTACAAGATTCCTTATGGCGGTGGGTATCGCTTCGTGTCGGCGCCGAATTATCTCGGCGAGCTGATTACATGGAGTGGCTTTGCGCTTGCGAGTTGGTCGCTCGCGGGAGTGTCGTTCGTCGTGTTTACGGCCGCGAACTTGGTGCCCCGCGCACTCACGAATCATCGTTGGTACAAAGAAAAGTTCAAAGATTATCCGCCGGAACGCAAAGCAGTGATTCCGTTCCTTTTGTAACCACTTCGATGTCACAGTTTTCTGTTGATACGCGTCGATCGCCGAAGGATGAAAACTGGGCGGCGCGGCGTGCCGTTGCGTCACGTTTGCGTGTCATCGTGGAGGCATTGTCGAGACGAGAACTTTCGCCTACAACATCCATTTGCAATGAAGCATTGAGCGAGGTGGCAGGGAGAAGCGATACGGCCGCTGCGATTCAGAACCTGCTTTCTGACGTAGAAAAGTGTCTATCGGCAAAGGAACCATTTTTACGCCATTTCGTCGGGATTGGAATTTTTACGTTTGAATGCAGTGCTTGGACAGGGCATTCAAATCCCTTGGCGCCGCCGCTCGAACTTTGGTCGGAAGCAGAGCGCGTTCATGCTCGGGTCGAATTTAGTAAGGCGTATGAAGAGAGCGCCGAAGCGCCGTGGGTGCATCGCGGCTATGTCGCGGCGGCTTTTGATCATGTGCTTGGCTACGCACAAATGTTGGCGGGCGAAGCGGGGATGACGGCGCGTTTGCAAGTAACCCACTTTGAACCCGTACCTTCCTGCGTGTCACTTCGTATTGAATCCTGGGTGACGCGCATCGACGGACGGCGCAAACACTGTCTGGGACAACTTTTTATTGCAGCCTCATCACAAGGCGCAGCGGAAACACTTGCCGCCGAAGCGGAAGGTGTTTTTGTCGTGCCGCCTCGCTCCGTAGAAGTTTGGTAGCAGGGTTGCACTCGGATGGGCCCCAATCGATAGAGGACACCTCGCAAGCGACTGTATACGTTTTAATGTGTAGCTTGGCGTTGTGGCTCGGGAATCACGCCGAACGCTTCTTCGTATTTGGCAATATTTTCACGTAACGCTAGAAGCATTTGCTTTGCATGCTGTGGGTTGGTCACGAGCGCTGCCACCAAATGCGCAGCACTGCCCGATCCATCGTTACTTTGCCCGAATTCAAAGAAAAACTCACGTGTAGTATGCCGTACGCGCATTACGTTCATGTACTGTGCTGGCGGCAAAATGGCTTCTTTCGGATCCGACATAAATTGTGTCTTCCTTGATAAAAAAGTTTATGGCGTTTTGGTCAGCAAGCGATCGACAGCATGTAGAGGAGCGTGATTGCCGGCCATGAACGGCGCGATCGCAGCATACACGAGTTGCTGTTGCTGGATACGCGACTTTCCTACAAAAAATTCCGATACAACGTTGATCTCGTAATGCCCGGGGCTACAGAGATTGACTGAGACTTGCGCGCCGGGCAGCGCGTCGGCGATAGCGCGCGTGATTGCAGTGGAGAGGTTGCCACTCGCGTCTGCACTTGGATTTTGAATTTGCATTTTGCCTTGGCCTCATGAAAAGGCGCCTCATGAAAAGGCGATTGGGTGATTGATTGGGTGATTAATGGGCAGACGAAAAATGCTGCACCCAAGCGTCTATGCCTCCGTCGAGGAAAAACGCTTTCGTAAAGCCTAACTCACGAAAGTGTTCGCTGGCGGCTTGGCTTCGCGAGCCGTCCTGACAATAAAACACGAGTGTGCTCGTTTTTGGCAAACGTTCGATCGACTCGGCGACGTCTTGATCGACGAGGATTGAACCTTCAATGTAGCCCTGTGCACGATTTTCCGGTGAACGCACGTCGTAGATCAAAAGATCTTCTTTGGCATCGAGCTTGGCTTTGAGCGCGTCACAGTTCAGTGCTTGCCCAGATTTTGGTTGGTTCGGATTTTTTACCGTTAGACTTTTTCCTTGCGGTGTATCGACGAAATCAATGAAAAGGCCGTCTGCGCGTTGTGCAGAAATGAAGTCGAGGAAAATCGAAATTCCTTGGCTCTGTGTTTCGATTTTGCCCGAGACGTCCGGCGCAAAGCCGAGAGAGTGTTCGAAACTCGGTGAGATGTGTAGCAAAAGGCTCGCATTTGGTGTTTTGGCCATCGCTTCGCGAATTGTTTGCACAGCACTTGCGGAGAGTTCGATCTTTGGAGGAGTCATCGATGCGCGATCGATACCCAGCACCTTTTCCAGTTCTCCGTCTTGCGACATTTCGCGAATGATGTCGCTGCCGCCGATGAATTCACCGTTTACATAGAGCTGTGGTAGCGTCGGCCAATTGGAATAGAGCTTGATGCCTTCACGAATTTCCGGATCTGCAAAGACGTTGACCGTTGCATATTCGGGCAAGAGGTCGTCCAGAATTTGCACCGCTTTGCCCGAAAAGCCACACTGCGGCTGTGCACGGTTGCCTTTCATGAAAAGTACGACACGGTTTTCGCGCAAAATAGAATCGATACGTTGGCGTAGCTCGGGACTAAGACTCATGGTTTCCTCCGGTGGGTTGGCGCAACATACAACAGCGGCTGCATCCCCGAAACCAGGCGACGGGGTTGCAAGATTTTTGGCGCGGAATTTGTGCGAGCTATTCGTCGAGTGATAAAGGCAAAACGGGAAATCACATCTTATTTAAGTTACGAAGTGCGCGCAGTGAAGTGACCTTACGGCGTATGCTTCGCGCAATGCAGTAGGCGAGAACATCAAAAAGACGGTGTGGCTGGAAAATGGAGAACCCAATGTCGGATTCGGAAAATTCGGAACTTGAAACGAAGCAGACGGATGCGGTGAATGACATCGACGAGGAAGATTCGCGAACGCCTTTCGATCACCCGTTGTTTTTACCGATTTTACTTTTTCTCGCGATGCTCTGGTTTGCCTATGACGGATGGCTTACTGCCGACGAAGAAATGCAGCAATGGCAAAACTTTAATCGCATTGGCGCAGGGGTGTTGCTTTTTTTTACTGTGATGACGACGCGCACCGCACTGAAAGAAATGGCGCGTGAGCGCGAGCGCTAGTTACAAAATTTAGTGTTGAGCCGCATAGACGGTTTCTTTGTTCAGTCGTTTTATCAAAATAGAAAGGGCGCATCTCCAGGGAGTATGCGCCCTTTCTTATGTGTTGTGTGGTTAGGCGCCTTTGCGATCGACACCCCAAATTCCTGCGCCTTTGCACGCAATGAACAGAAATAGGAAGCTATACACTGCAGCGAGTTCGCCGTTGTTGACAATGGGAAGAACTCCGCGCGGGAAATGCGCCATGAAGAAAGCAGCCGCCATGAGGCCGCTCGCAAGAAAGGCCGCGATTCGCGTACCAAGGCCGAGTGCAATCATGAGTCCGCCGATCAGTTCGATGGTGCCGGCGATATAGAGCTGCGTTGCGGGCATATTGGATCCGCCAAACCAGCCCAGAAGTTTTTGCGCGCCGTGGCAGGCAAAAAAGAAGCCCGACATGATGCGTAGGAGCGCATAAGTCTCTTCGGGAAAACGTCCAAGGGTCGTGGCCAATATCTTCTGCATGGTTTCTCCTTCAAAATGGGCAGTTTGGTAGTTGGGTTAGACTACTCCAGAGAAATTTGCTTGTGCAAAAATTCAGCGAGGCAAGAAAGAGAAAATAGTCATGCAGAGCCGGTACGGAGAGGAAAGAGTGTGCATACGAAAAAACGTCCTGCATGCGTGAGTGTGCGCAATGCGTTGATTTGTACTTTCTATTTTGTGTTTTGGATTTTTTTGAGTTTTTTATTGGGTAGCACTTTGCCGTCGGTATCGACGGCGTCGGAGACGATCAAAGTGCTTTGTCTTGGCGATTCGCTCACGGAAGGCTACGGCGTTTTGCCCGAGGAAGCGTATCCGTCGCTCCTCGAAAAAGCCTTACATGCTAAGGGACACAAAAATGTGGAAGTTATCAATGCGGGAATTGCGGGTTCGACGACGGCGAGCGCGTGGTCGCGCCTCAACTGGCAGCTGCGTGCAAACCCAAAAATTTTGATTCTTGCTCTTGGCGCCAACGATGGTCTGCGCGGTTTGTCGCTTGAAGAAGTGCATAGCAATCTGGAGCGGGCAATCGTGCTTGCGCAAGAGCGCGGTGTCACGGTTTTGTTAGCCGGTATGCAACTGCCGCCCAATTATGGTCCGAAATACACAGAAAAGTTTAGGCTTGTTTATGCGAACCTTGCGCAAAAACACCACACCGCTTTGATTCCGTTTTTGCTCGATGGCGTGGCGGGCGAAAAGAAATTGAATCAAGCCGATGGAATCCATCCCAATGCGGCGGGGCATCGTCTCATTGCAAAAACGGTACTGCTCTATCTGGAACCTCTCTTATGATTCTCCGAGTTTCGAATTTGCGAAAAAAATTTGGACGTGGTGAGCGGGCCATTGAGGTGTTGTGCGGTGTGAATCTCGAAGTTGCGCAAGGCGAAACCGTGGCGATCCTCGGGGAGTCGGGCAGTGGAAAATCGACATTGCTTGCGCTGCTCGCGGGGCTCGACGATGCGCTTTCCGGCGAAATTTGGCTTGCGGGCGAAGAGATGGGTCGTCTTTCGGAGGAAGCACGCGCGAAGTTTCGTGCTCGCCATCTTGGAATCGTATTTCAGCAATATCATCTGATGAGTACGCTCACGGCGCTCGAAAACGTGAGTTTACCACTTGAACTTTTGCGCGATCCGAATGCGACCAGCAAAGCCTTGCAGATTCTCGAGGCGATTGGGCTCTCTGCGCGGCGCGATCATTTTCCGCATCAACTAAGCGGTGGCGAAGCGCAGCGTGTAGCGCTCGCTCGGGCTGTGGTGGTCGAACCAACGCTTTTGCTTGCGGATGAACCCAGCGGCAGCCTCGATGCCAAGAGTGGCGAATTGGTAACGCGAATTCTTTTTGATCTCGTGGCAAAACAGAATATGACTTTGGTGTTAGTAACACATAGTCGTGTTCTTGCTGAGCGCTGCCAAAGTCATTACGAGCTTCGCGATGGCGTTCTCGTTCGCGAAATGGCCCGTTGCTAATGCTTTGGTTTCGGCTGGCACTTCGCGAAATTTTTCATCATCGCAAGTTCGCGGTTTTTTTCATCTTGAATTTGTGTCTTGGTATTACGGGCTTCGTCGTGCTCGATGCGTATCGTGGTTCGACGGAAATGCTACTGGCAGCCCAGTCGCGCGAAATGCTGGGTGCGGATTTCGCGCTGCGTGCACTGCAGCCGATCACAGATGCACATCGTCGGGTCGTTGCGCGCTCCGTCGGTGCAGGAACGCTCGAAGCGCGACGCGTCGATCTTTATTCGATGCTGGCGAGCGCCTCGGCATCGCGTCTCGTTGAGCTTCGTGCAATCGATGAAAATTTTCCGTTTTACGGCGAGATCATCCTCGAAAAATCAGGTCGCGCGGATGTGTTGCTACGGCGCATGCTCAATCAGGAAGCCATTGTTTGGATTGACACAGAATTGCGTTTGCAGCTTGGAGTTGAAATCGGTGACGTACTGAGCATTGGCGATGCATCGTTTCGCGTGCAGGATATTTTGGAAAAGGATAGCGGCCCTTCGGCAACAGGGATTTCACTGGCGCCGCGTGTCTATCTTGGGCTAGATCAGCTTGAAAAAACCAATTTGATTCGAAAAGGCAGTCGTATCGTTTATCAAAGCTACTTCAAGCTGCCCTCGACACAGTTTGATGTGGATGTGCTGGCCCAAGAGATTCGCCAAGAGATTCGTGATCCGACACTAAAAATTCAGACACATCGTACAGCGAGCCGCGAGCTGGCGCGGGCACTGACGTCAGCCAGTGATTTTCTTGGTCTTGTTTCGCTTGCCACGTTGTTTTTGGCTGCGATCGGAGTTGCGTATGCATTTCGCGCGCATTGGATGAGCCGCCTACGCGAGGTTGCAATTTTAATGGCGCTTGGTGTACGCGTTGTTGATGCACGACGTATTTATGTGTTGGAGTTGCTCCTGCTAGGACTCGCTGCGGGGATTCTCGCACTTTTGTCTGGCGTGCTTTGTATGCTGCTTGCTCCTGCATTGCTTGGAAATTTATTTCCGGTGCCGTTGCAGGATGTCCTGCAGCTTCGCCTTGGGCTGCGTTCTGCTGCGGTGGCGCTGGGTGTTGCGACGCTGAGCGGATTCTTGCTCGCTTTGCCGTGGCTTGTGCGGTTGCGCAGTTTTTCGCCTGCGACCTTATTCCGAGAAAATGCACAACCAACGCTAGAGATATCACCAAGAAGTGTTATTTGGTTTTTGCCCTCACTTCTTTTCTTTGCTCTGTTGTCTGTGGTTCAGGCACGTTCGTTCGTACTGGGTATAAAATTTTTGTTTTTGCTTGTTGCGGTGTGTGCGTTGCTCATGATTGGTTTTTGGATTTTCTTTGTTCTCGTGCGCGCATCAAGTCAGACGTCGAATCTTGTGCTGCGTCTTGCACTTCGTGAAGTTGTGCGTCGCAAAGTTGCGAGTTTTGCTTGTTTCGTGTCGATCGCGCTCTGCTCGTTTTTAATCAGCTTGGTACCGCAACTTCACGCTTTGCTCGCAACGGATTTTCAACAACCGGCCGGCGCGGCGCTTCCGAGTCTTTTTCTCTTCGACATTCAAGAAGAGCAGGTGACGGATTTGCAAACATATCTTACGCGTTTTCAGAAGGAACCGATTGGTCTTTCCCCGCTGATTCGGGCTCGACTCTTGGCGATTGATGGAAAAACCGTTGCGGCGTGGGCAACGCAAGATGGTTTTGCGACACGTGAAGATGAGGACCAGCGTTGGACGCGAGAGCGGAGCTACAACTTGACGATTCGAGAAGAGCTTTTGCCGTCGGAGAGAATTGTAGCGGGAAGACCCTTTTTGCATGAAAGCTCTACACGACATGACACCGCCACCAATTTCGATGCTCAAGCTGAAATTTCTGTCGAAGAAGCTTTTGCAAAACGCATGGGTGTGAAACTTGGAAGTGTAATGCAATTTGATGTGCAAGGTGTAGAGGTGTCGGGTGTGATCGTGAGTTTGCGTAAAGTGCGTTGGAATGGCTTTGAGCCCAATTTTTTTGTGCAGTTTCAGTCCGGAGTCCTTGACGAAGCACCGAAGACTTATCTCGCCGCTGTGGCATCGATGGCCCCACAGATGAAAACAGAATTGCAGAATGGGTTGGTGGCGAAGTTTCCAAATGTTTCGATTGTCGATATTTCTCGCGCCGTGGAAAAAATCCAGGCGATTTTTCATAAAATTGAACTTGCAATGCAGGTTCTTTCGTTTTTCTCCGTCGGAGTTGGCATTTTGCTCCTGATATTGATCGTGCGCCAAGAGGTCCTTGCAATGCGCTGGGAAATCAATCTTTTGAAAGTTCTTGGGGCGCGGTACTCCAGTTTGCGTGCGGTGCTCTTGCTGCGCTTTGTGGGAATTGTCCTAGTTTCAACTCTTTTTGGTGTTGGTTTTAGTATGGGCGCGACGACTTTGCTTGCGCACAATGTGTTTGAGATTGCGGGAAGTCCAAATTGGATGCTTGCTGTCGCCGTGGTCGGATGGGGAACGCTTCTAAGTGTGCCCGCAGTGCTGTTCGTGGCGCGAAAGATTTTGCGCGAGCGCGCTTTACGCGGGTTGGTCTCCGATTTGACGGATCTTGATACATCTTCGAGTGTGGATTGAAGAGTTTTGACCTTCTTGGCTTGAAGTGATCAATCTTTTGTCGGGTGAGCTGCGCGATCCTTTATACTCAGGGCAGGTCTGTACATTGCTGCAAAATGTACATTCATTCTGCGTGAGGCGTGAGAGTAAGACTAGGAGTAGGAGTAGGAGTAAGGGAGTCACTCGATGCGAGAGAATTTTCGCTCGGACAAACCTACAGGACCCGTCGTGTTGGTGACAGGAACAAGCTCGGGTGTCGGCCTTGCGCTTGCACAGCGCCTGGCCAGACTTCCGTATCGCGTCGTGGCAACAGCGCGCAAAA
>CAYRID010000029.1:0-26096 GCA_964424225.1 uncultured Geobacter sp. | reverse complement strand
ATACATTGGCATAACCCATCAAAATCAAAGGAACCGACACTTCTTCGCGTATATCTTTTACAAGTGCGAGAATCTTTGAAAGTGTCACTCCGCCCCGAAGCGCTCGCTCGCTGGCCTTCTGGATTGTCGGTCCTTCCGCAATCGGGTCCGAAAACGGCACACCAATCTCAATCAAGTCGGCACCCGCTTCTTGCATGGCATACACAAGCGCCTTGGTCGTCGCCAAATCCGGGTCGCCGCCAGTGACGAAGGTAACGAGTGCCCGCTCGCCCTTGGCGCGCAATGTTGCAAAGCGTTTTTCGATGCGACGCATTTCAGTGAGACTCCGTCATGCGCGCGCGCAACATATCGCGCACTTGCGGCGCATCTTTGTCACCGCGCCCCGAAAGATTGACGATAATGATTTGACCCTTCGGCAACGTCGGCGCGAATTTGCGCACTTGCGCGATCGCATGCGCCGACTCGAGCGCCGGAATAATTCCTTCGAGCCGCGAAAGATATTGAAACGCATCCAGCGCTTCCTCGTCGGTGATGGCGACATACTGCGCTCGCCCCTGTGCCTGAAAATGTGCGTGCTCGGGGCCCACTCCCGGGTAATCGAGACCCGCTGAGATCGAATGCGCTTCACAAATCTGGCCATCGGCGGTGGCAAGCACTTTCGTGCGTTTGCCATGTAACACACCCGGGATTCCCGCCACGAGCGTCGCACCATGCCGCCCGCTCTCAAGACCCTCGCCCGCCGGCTCAACACCAATCATACGCACATCGGTGTATTCTGAAAAAGGATGAAACAATCCCATCGCATTCGAGCCACCGCCAACGCACGCCACCAAATAATCCGGCAAGCGCCCGGCTTGCACTCGAATCTGCTCAATCGCTTCAAGACCAATGACACGTTGAAAATCACGCACAAGGGTCGGATACGGATGCGGTCCCATCGTCGAACCAATGCAGTAATACGTCGTGCGCACGTTCGTAACCCAGTCGCGCAGCGCCTCGTTGCAAGCATCTTTGAGCGTCTTCGAGCCCGACTCAACGGGACGCACGCGCGCCCCCAGCAACTCCATGCGAAATACATTGAGTTCTTGGCGCGCCACGTCTTGCGCTCCCATGAACACTTCACACTCAAGACCGAGCAGCGCACAAACCGTCGCTGTCGCAACTCCGTGTTGCCCAGCACCCGTCTCGGCAATGACACGCTTCTTGCCCATCGCTTTGGCAAGCAATCCTTGCCCGAGCGTGTTGTTGATCTTGTGGGCGCCGGTGTGCGCGAGGTCTTCGCGCTTGAGATAAATTTTGGCGCCACCCAGATCCTCCGTCATCCGTTTTGCGTAGGTCAGCGGCGTCGGGCGCCCAACGTAATGCGTCAACAAATCTTGGAGTTCGCGTTGAAACGATTCACTTTTTGCAATGCGCGTGTAAGCCTCTTCGAGTTCTTCGAGCGCCGCCACCAAGGTTTCCGGCACATAGCGTCCGCCAAACTCACCGAAGTGGCCATTCTTGTCTGCTTCGCTCTTCAAGCAAACTCCTCCAATTCGTGACTTTGCTCAGCACTACGAATCACTTCAATAAACTTGCGCATCTTTTCGGGATTTTTCGAGCCGTCTTTGTCCTCAACGCCCGAAGCCACATCGACGCCCCACGGCAAATAACCATCCAAACTTTCGAGCACCGACGCGATGTTCTCGGGCTTGAGACCACCCGCCAAAATCACATCCTGTCCCGCCGCGAGCAACTCCGACGCAGCGCTCCAATCCCACGCTTTACCCTTGCCACCACCCCCTTCCGGATGATCGAGAAGCAAAATCGTGCCGGGGTATTCTTCCGCTGCCGCAAGATCAGCGCCGCGAATCGCCTTGATCACCGGCAACTCAAAACGCTCCACGTCCTCGGGCGATTCCGAGCCATGCAGTTGCACGCGGTCAAAATCGACGCGGCGCAAAATGCGATCCACCTCGTCCCAACGTGGATCGCAGAACAGCGCAACGCGTTCGACTCGCCCGGCGAGCTCTTTCGAAATTGCCTCCGCCTCATCCAAGCTCAAACAACGCGGCGAGCGCGACACAAAATTGAGACCAATCAAATCAGCCCCAGCATCGACGGCAGCCATTGCATCTTCGAGATTGCGAACTCCACAAACCTTGACCCGGATTTTCGGTGTCATCATTCTCCTCGTAGTTTACGCAGCGCCTGGCCTGGATCCGGCTCACGCATGCACGCTTCACCCACGAGGAAAGCCTGCGCACCCGCCCGAGTCAAGCGCTCGATGTCTTTATATGTAGATATCCCACTTTCAGATACGGCGACCACACCGGAATCAAACTTCGGGAGCAAACGCTCACTCACAACAAGATCCGTGACAAAAGTTCGCAAATCTCGATTGTTGATCCCAATGAGATCCGCACGAATCGACTGCGCGATTTCAAGTTCGGCTTCATCGTGCACTTCCACGAGTACGTCGAGACCAATCGTGCGCGCTTCGTGCGCAAGCGACGTCAGTTCTTCGCGCGTCAGCGCAGCCACGATCAAAAGCACGGCGTCTGCACCAGCAGCCCGCGCTTCATAAAGCTGGTAAGCATCCAAAACAAAATCTTTGCGCAAAATGGGAAGTAACACTGAATTGCGTACAAGAGCGAGATACTCGAGCTTTCCGCCAAAATAATACTCATCCGTGAGCACGGACAGAGCCGCGGCACCTGCCGTGGCGTAGCTTTGCGCACAAGTCACCGGATCGAAGTTCGGCCGAATCTCGCCTTTGCTCGGCGAGCGGCGCTTGATTTCCGCAATCACGACAGGCTTGGCGCCGTCGAGCAATGCTTTGCGAAAACCACGCGGTGCATCGCTAAGCGCATCCACGCGGGCGCGCAGCACATCCAAACTGACGCGCTTCTTTGCAACTTCAATCTCACTACGTTTTCGATTCAAGATTTCTTGCAGAACACTCATTGCGTTTTACTTTCCGCGCTCGTCTGCCTTTTGCACTTCACCGTCTCGCGGATCAAATCATCCAGCTTTCTTCGCGCAGCACCCGAATCAATGCTCTGCGCCGCTCGCATGATTCCCTCTTCCATATCTGCAGCAACACCAGCCACCCAAATAGCCGCCGCAGCATTGATCAACACAATATCGCGTCGAGCACCACTTTCACCCGAAAGAACCGCTTTCAAAATCGCCGCATTTTCCTGTGCGTCTCCGCCGCGGAGTGCGCTTCCAAGCGCTCGTGCAATACCAAACTTCGCGGGATCAATCGTCATCTTGCGCACGCGTCCATTGTGGAGATAAGCGGCTTCCGTCGTCGTCGTCGTCGTAATTTCATCGAGACCATCGTCACCATGCACGACGAGTGCCCGCTCCGAACCCAGTTGCAACAACGCTTGCGCAATCGGTTCCACCAGCACCGCCGCATAGACACCAATCACTTGATATCGCACACCGAGTGGATTTAAGAGTGGCCCAAGACAATTCATGATCGTGCGCACACCAAGCTCTGCGCGTACGGGAGCCACAAAGCGCATCGCCGGATGCGCATTGCGCGCAAAGAACGTCGCGATGCCAACACGTTCACAAACGGCCTGCGATTCGGCGACGGAAAGATCAACATTCACACCCAGCGCCTCAAGCGTGTCGATGCAGCCGGCACGGCTCGACGCGGCGCGATTGCCATGCTTTGCAACTGGCACTCCCGCACCGGCAACGACAAAAGCCGCTGTCGTCGAGATATTGAACGTCTCTGCACCATCGCCTCCGGTGCCGCAGGTATCCACGGTATTCGGGCTTGGCGCAATGGCCCGCACCGCGCGCGCTCGAAGCGCACGCACAGCCGACACAATTTCGTTGATGCTCTCACCTTTCGTGCGCAGCGCGATCAAGAGCGCTGCAATCTGCACCGGAGACGCCTTGCCGTCCATGATTTCCCCAAATGCAGCTTCGAGAATATCACTCGGCACATCTTCACAGCGCGAAGCAATGGCAATGGCTTCACCGACGCTCATAATCTTTTCACACCTTTCGGCGTAGAGCCTGCATCGCGAGTCACTTCGCAAAACTTCAAAAAATTCTTGAGCAAATCTTTTCCCTGCACAGTCAGGATTGATTCCGGATGAAATTGCACACCCTCGATCGGTAGAGAACGATGCCGCATGCCCATGATCTCACCGTCATCCGTACGCGCCGTCACTTCAAGCACCGACGGACACGATGTAGCCTCTACAACAAGCGAGTGATAGCGCGTCGCCTCAAAAGGCGACGGCAATCCATGAAACACACCTTGGTGTTGATGATAGATCGGGGAGGTTTTCCCATGCATCAACCGCTTGGCTGCAACCACGTGGCCGCCAAACTCTTCGCCGATAGCCTGGTGCCCCAAGCAAACGCCCAAGACCGGAATTCCTCGCTCCGAAAAAGCGCGAATTGCCGCCTTGCAAACCCCCGCATCCTTCGGCGCCCCCGGACCCGGCGAAATCACAAGCCCATCCGGATGCTTCGCGAGAAGTTCATCGACGGTGCAAACATCGTTGCGCACGACTTCGACTTCAGCACCCAATTCGCCCAAATACTGCAAAAGGTTATAGGTAAACGAGTCGTAATTATCGATGATCAAAAGTCGAATCGACATTTCTTTCTTTCACACACTTTATGGTGTCACTGCAATATACGCAGCACATTATCCATTTCCCTTTTGCGCAAGCTCAATCGCACGCATCAGCGCCTTGGCCTTGTTCACAGTCTCCTGAAACTCGGCTTCTGGATCCGAATCCGCCACGACGCCACCGCCGGACTGCACTACGATCTCACGATCGTGAATGAACATCGTGCGAATCGTAATCGCCATGTCCATATTGCCAAAATAATCGATGTAGCCGATACAGCCGCCGTACGGACCGCGCCGCACGGTTTCCAGCTCGTCGATGATCTCCATCGCACGCACTTTCGGCGCTCCCGAAAGCGTGCCAGCGGGAAATGTGGCGCGCAGCACATCAAGCCAGTCGAGCCCGGTACGCAGACGGCCTTGTACATTCGAGACCAAGTGCATCACATGCGAATAACGCTCGACGATGGCGTATTCACTCACGCGCACGGACCCCGTTTCGGCAACGCGACCAATATCGTTTCGCCCAAGATCGACGAGCATCAAATGCTCAGCGCGCTCTTTTGGATCTGCCAAAAGATCGGCTTCGAGCGCCAAATCTTCTGCTTCGGTCTTGCCTCGCTTGCGCGTGCCGGCAATCGGACGCACGTCGATTTTGCCGTCTTCGAGACGCACCAAAATTTCCGGCGATGAACCGACGAGCAAATTGCCTTCGCAGCGAAAATAAAACAGATACGGGCTTGGATTGATCAAGCGAAGTTGGCGATAAATCAAGAACGGATCGACACGCAACGGCACAGTAAAGCGCTGCGAAGGCACGACTTGAAAAATATCGCCAGCACGAATGTATTCCTTCGCCTTGCGCACGATCTCGTAATAGCCCTCGCGCGTAGTATTCGCACGTACGGCAAGTCCGTCACCAATCGGTGTCGAATCCGGCTCGGGCGCAAGCGGCGCACGCAAGCGATGCACCACGGCATCGAGCGCCTCGACTTCGCTCCGATACAACGCAGCGAGGTCTGCCTCGTCGCGACACGTCGCATCCATTTCAACCATGCGCACGATCGACACCATATGGCGTACGTTGTCATACACTACAACAGTTTCGGGAATCACGAAATACACTTCCGGTGCACCAAGTTCATCCGGATTTTGATCAGGAATTTTCTCGATGAAGCGCACCCAATCCCAACTCACCATTCCCACGGCGCCACCGACGAAGCGCGGCAATTCGATGCCTTCGATTTCTACGGGGGTTGCGCGCGCCATGCGCTCGCGCAGAAGCTGCAAGGGATCTCCAGACACCGAAAAGCGTCGAGTCTCTCCGAACTCTACCCATTCGACTTCACTACCTCGCGAGCGGAAGACGGCCCGTGCGCCCGTGCCGATAAAGCTGTAGCGCGCCCACTTCTCGCCGCCTTCCACCGACTCGAGCAAGAAACTCGTTTTTCCATCATCAAGGCGGCGAAATACCGAAAGCGGCGTATCCATATCCGCCAGCAACTCGCGCACGAGCGGAATTAAATTACCACGCGTACGCAGTGTGCAAAATTGTTCAAAGTTCGGACGAATCAAAGGGCCTCCGAGTCAGGAAAGCAAAGGCATGCGACAAACGCGCGCAAACTCGAAATTCATCAAAGCGACTTCTTGCGTGCGTTGACATTCGACCGCGTCTCGCGGCTGAACGGACGGATCGGATCCTGACCAAGACCCATTAGTGTGTAGCGCAGATCAAAGCGAGGCCCGCGATTTCGATGATCCGAGATCGCGACTTGAACCGCCCAACATCGACACCGAGAAATGTATTCAACTCCTGCGCGTTGCTTGAGCAATTCGTTAATCACAAACGCATAATCGGCATCATAGACGAGCGCCCATTGCGCATCGATCGCCCAGCGACCATTTAACGAAATTTGGTGAATGCGATCGTAGTCGGGATCGACACGATGGAAACGATCAAGATACGGATAATCTTCATAGACAAGCGGAATGTCGCGGCGATAGCGATAGGTGAGATCGAGATCATCGCCGCGCTGCGACGAGAATCCCACCTGAAGCATGCCCTCGTCGACACGATTTTCGTCGAGATCGTAACTAGTAATGAAACGCATATGCATTCCATCGATCGGATACAAGCTGCCCTGCATAGCCACTAAACCCCAAGTGCTACCGGGGAAATTATATTGTGCCGAGAGATCCAATTCGCCAAAAAGGCGCGCCCCGTCTTTTCCGCTTGCAAAGAAACGATTTCCTACACCGACGAAGACGCCGTGGAATCGTCCGATTCGATCTGCAGAATCACGCGTAATGTTTTCTGTCGCAAACTGACGTACACGATTCTGTGGCAACGCCGTATCGGGCACAAAAAGCGGATTGTCATCTTGATCGCGACCTTGCACGAAGACATACCCGACACGCGGCTCAACGAAATGCGTAACGCTCTGCGACGAGAACGGCAGCGCAAATTCGCCTCGCAAGCGCGTGCGCAAATCCATCCTCGCTGTCAGCAAACCACGCGCATCGCTCCCTTGAAAACGGGATGAATAAAAAGTTTGGTGGTATCCAATTTCCGGATAAAACTCGATCGCATCGAAAAGGCGGATCGGCGCACCGATGCGCGGATTCACCATCACGCGATGTCCACGGTCGGCCAGCAATTCACCTTCTTGAAAAATGCCGTCGCCTTCCGTCCCGCCAAAGCCACTGTCCCCGTGTGGGTCCAAGCCCGTTCGAACGCCAACTTCATCTCGTTCGCGCGGATCTGCAATGCCATCCACTCCCGTATCGTAAAACTGCCCTTTAAGCGCAGGACCTAGCCCGTGCGCGGCCTTCTCGGAATCTTTCCAAGCGCGGAAATAAGTGTAGGAAGTGTCCATCGCAGTGATCACGAACGGAATGGGCGTCTCGTGCGGGAGCATGATCCAACTCAAATTCGGCAATTGCTGCAAAATCGCCGAGTCCCGATCGTCATCGTCCGGATTTTGCAAATCGTCCGCAATCGCAACATCTGCCACAAATCCGTGTCGCGCCCCCTTGCCAAAGCGCTTGGTCAAAAACACTTGCGATTCAAGGAAGCGATTGCTGCGCAAGTCCCCCTCGAGATCATGGAAGTCATACACATAATCGTTGTCGGAGACTGAAGTCACATTCGATTTTAGACGCCAGCCCTGCGGCAAAAACTGATCGTGCGTCCATTGCGCAGCCCAGCGATCGTCGGAGTACGGCGTCTTCGCCTCACCCTGCGATACATCTTGGTCGTGAATGTAAGATAAATACAACTCACCCTCAGAACGCTCGCCAAATACATATTCGAGATCTACACCCGGATGAAAACCGCGCTCGAAATCGAACTCCGGCACAAACGTCAGATTGATGTTGTCACGCGCCGCCCAGAAAAACGGAAATGCCACTTCGTCTGAACTCAGCGTCGGAAAGAGGAAACCCGTGCTGCGCTCCGTCTTCACCGGGTAAATCATCCATGGCAACCACACAACCGGAACGCCGAGCACATCGAACGTCGAATTGCGCATGGTGCCGTAGCCTTCGACTTCGACCTTGGCTTTTTCGGCACGAATCTGCCACGGATCCGGGGTAACACCTTCCGGACAACGACACGTCGTAAACTTCGCGTCTTCGATTTCATATTTTTGTGCGTCGGTCTTCGAAATCTTCGCACCCGCCATGCGAAAACCGCGTCCTTCGCTATCGACCCAGCCGTCGAAAACCGTTCCCCGCAACGTATCAATATTGAAGGAAAGCACCTGCGCATTGACTTGGTCCGGGCCTTCGCTAACGACCACATTGCCCGTAGCGACACCTTTTCGTGTCGTATTGCTAAAACTGACCCAGTCGGCCGTGAGCGTACGCGCACCCTGCACGATTTTCACGTTGCCCCGCGCAATATAAAGATCGCGCTCGCGCTCATGCTCAATTGAGTCAGCAACGATGTCGAGTGGCTGTGCATCCTCAGTCGGTTGCACCAATGCTGTGTCACTGATCGCTACCGGTGCATGCACTTCTTGTGCATAGGCAATGTGAACACTGCCTGTTCCGAAAATCAAAGAAAGCAAAAACGCACCGCAACAGACGGAAACAATGGAAGCGCGCAGACAAAAGTAGTGACGAATTGGAAAAATTCTCATGTTGGCGAAACACGCTAACAGAGCGGACTTTTTAAGAAAAGGACAGAATGCAGGATTCGCGCACACTGCCATCGGTCGCAGATCAATCACCGTCGAGACATGCCGCCAGCTGATCGAGATCCGGCGTCACCAACACATCATCAACGAGGCGTAAACATTTTTGCTCGAAAAGAAGATTGAGACCGCGATGCGCATCCAGCATCGGCATCCCCGCAGCCTCAGCGAGAATGCGTAGCGTCGTACGAATCTCGGCACCTTCTCGACCGGGCTTGGCTTGCTTGATCAAAATTTGCACGAGCGGCCGCAAGAGATCATCGACACCGACGGCTTCGAGGCGCTTTTCTAGTTCGATAACACGCGCAGCGAGACGCCGAATCACGCGAATTGCAATCTCTGGATTTTCAACACACATGTTCTGAAACGTCATCGCATCGAGTTCAAGAACCTGTGTATCCGTTACGGCCACCGCACGAAACTTGCGCGGTTCGCCGAGCACGACTCCCATTTCGCCAAAAAATTGCCCAGGACCTAGACGGCCAAGCACACGCGCTCCGCGCGAACTTGGGCGCACCAATTCCACCTCTCCCGACTGGATGATGTAGAGATAATCGCCCGGATGCCCCTCATCGAAGATGATCTGTCCTTCATGAAACGAACGCTCAAAGGCTCGTCGAATGCGAAAGCTCGTATCTTCCGGCGCTGGCTTGTTCAGGGGATCCTCCGCGTCTCTCGCGCGACTTCTGCAGCGAGCGTGTCGACCTTCCATTTTGCGTTTTGTCGTTTTGTTGCTTTTGTGCGATGCAGAACCGTTCTTCGACGGTACGCGACACGCTCGCGACAGCTTCGGTTTCGACCGATTCGCACCGCTCCTTTAGCGTTTCGAAGCTTCCTTGCTTGAGGACACTTTCTGCAGCGGAGTGCGTGCGCGAGCAACCAGTTTTTCGAGCATTCGCTCATCCACCACACCGACGTGCATTGAACGAATATTTCCTTCGGCATCAATCACGACCGAAGTTGGAAACGAACGAACACCATAGCGATCGGCTACGGCCAGCTGCCCCAGCAAAACGGGATAGCGAAAGGCATGTTTTTTCATGAACGGCTCAATCGCCTCGACGCCGTCAACATCCATCGAAATGCCATACACCTCGACACCTGCGTCGCGGTTACGTTCGTAAAAACGATTGAGAATTGGAATTTGCTCAAGACACGGATGACACCAAGTCGCCCAGAAATCGAGAACCACGATCTTGCCGCGCTGCGCTTCGAGATCCACCTCCTCGCCCTGCATGCTCTTTAAGCGAAACGAAGGCGCTTGCATGGGCTGAGACTCATCCGGCAACGGACCGCACGCAGCGAGCACGGCAACAAGCAGCGCCGCACTAGCGAAGGTGCGCGAAAACAGACCCGCGAAAATCAAAGCAAGAGCCCCTCCAACGCACCTACCCAGTCGTTGATGAAGCTTAAGTAAGAATTGAGCCGAATAAACTGATTCGTCATGATCAAAAGACCGATAATAATCAACATGATTCCAGATAGTTTCTCAATAATATTCATGTATTGCTTTATGTTTTCGAAGAGTTGCAGGAAGCGCTGCAGACTGTAACTCGTCAGCAGAAATGGCACGGCCAAACCGGTCGAATAAACCGAGAGAAGCCCGATGCCCTGCCAGACCGTTTCACGACTTCCCGCAATGGCCAGAATCCCGCCGAGAATCGGCCCTACACAGGGCGACCAACCAAAGGCAAAGCATGCACCAAGAACAAATGTTCCAAGATAACTCGATACGTTGCCGCGAAATTGCAATTGACGAACCTGATAAAGCACGGGAATGGGTAGCCAGCCCGCAATATGCAACCCCATCGCGAGGATGACCAAGCCCGCGATTTGAGCAACACCGACATGGACACCAAAAAGCGTCAAGCGCCAAATCGTCAAGATGCGACCGATGTATGTCGCAGAAGCACCGAGCACTACAAAAATCGCAGAAAAGCCAAGCACAAAGCCAAGCGAATGCAGCATGACTTTGCGACGCAATTTTGCGTCGCCCCCAGCACGGCTCGCCAGATCGTCGACCGACACGCCCGAGATCAAGGACACATAAGCTGGCATCAACGGCAAAACGCAAGGCGAAAGAAACGAGAGCAACCCCGCAACAAAACTCACACCAAGCGCAGCCATACCGGTCATTTCATCCATGAACGGAAGAATGGCGAGTTCAACACATCCGTGCCACTCACAAAGTGGCAAACATACATATCGCGTAAAGGCTAGAAGCCTTCCGACACCGCCGGCAGCGAATCGTCTTGACTCGTCGGCTCTGCGTCTTTTTCACCCACCACTTGATGATCGGAATACGGGCGTCCAATGAACTCGATGGGCTGCTTCCCCGCAAGATGGTCAGCAGTCAGGACATAATCACCAAGCCACGAGGCTGTGAAGATTGGATCGGACACTTCGTTGTCGCCACCCGCAAACGCCCACGCAAGGCCACCGACGAGCGTTCCCGTCCCCGCATAAAGAAGTTTGGCCGGGATATAAAGGAAGTTCGCGCCGGCTGCGCCAAGCCCAAGCCCAATTGCGCGCCCCGACCCCGGCTCAAGTGCCTGCGAGGTGGCCGGCGCCAAAGCCATCATCAAAGCGAACACCGTGCCGACTGTCGCTCCACGAATTTTTGTCATTTGCATCTCACGTCTCTCCTGTCGAACGTAGAAACACGTTCCTGATGCGGGGGGCTCGCTCAGTTTGACGAGTGCACCGCGTTTTCGTCAAGAATTCTCTGCGCGTCGCAAGCAATTCTTGCAACGATCCTTGCGACGCCAGACCGCACTGAAAAATTGAAAGTTCCGACGAAATTCTTTGGTGTGTACGCGCATACCACTACAACGCGACGCAAGAATGGCAAAAGCCAAGGCGTTTTTCGCTCGGGCATTTTGCTAGGTTCAGCGCCGTGCAAGAACCTGCCTCCAAAGAATTTTGCTTACAGCCTCCGACGGAATTTTTCTTGTCCGAGCGCGAACGCTTGCGCGCAATCTACACGCTGGGCCCTGTTCTCGATCTCGCCTGCGGGCTTGGCCGTCACGCCCTCGCGGCCGCCGAGCTTGGGCTTCCCACGCTGGCCATCGATCACAATGCACAAGCACTGGCATTTTTAGAAACGCAGAAACAATCGCTGCCAATCCTCTGCGTGCAGGCTGACCTTGAAGCAGAAAACACAATTCCCGTCGCATCCAGATCGTGCGGCGCAATTCTCATCTTCTGTTTTTTGCATCGCCCTCTCGCTTCGGCAATCGTCGAAGCACTCGCTCCCGGCGGTGTGTTGCTCTACCAAACATTCACAGAAAAACAGAAACAGCTTGGGTACGGCCCCTCGGACCCTGCATTTTTATTGCGCGAAAACGAATTGCCACGTCTCTTCCCGAGCCTCGAAGTGCTGAGTTACCGCGAAGGACTCGACGAAAGCGCAGCGCGTCCGCGCTACGTGGCACAACTCGTTGCGCAAAAACGCAAAAAAGTGCCATCTTAAACGACCAACGGCTAGCGAGCGCATCCATTGGCGACATACGCCCGCGCCCTACAAGACACCTGGCGACATCACGGCATCACGACGTACGCGAAAGCTCGTCGATCCGAGCAAGCGCCCACTGCGCATGCTCAGCGAGCACCTCATCAGCGCTGTGAAGAAAAACTTCAACCTGTGCGCGCAAGGAAGAGTCGCCGCTGTTTCCGGCGGCAATGAGCACATTGCGCATCAAACCACGGTATTTCGATCGACGCATTGCGGTGTTGTGTGTTACTGCGCACCAAGCCTCCGGCGTCAGCGCAAGCAACCACCGCAACGTCGGTGATTGCCATTCGCTGCGCGGCCAAATTCGCGCGCGCAGCCCCTGCGGATCGGCCAAGGTTGCACGCATGGGTCGCCGATTCCAAGGGCAAACCTCCTGACAAAGATCGCAGCCAAAAACATGCGCTCCCTGTGCAGCGCGGAGCGACGGCGGAATGCCTACTTTTGATTCGATCGTCGTATACGAAATGCAACGCCGCGCATCCACGACGCGCGGCTCTACAATGGCCTGTGTCGGGCACACATCCAAGCAAGCCGTGCAAGTACCGCAGCGCTCTGCAAGGGGTGCATCCAATTCAAGTTCGAGATCGCTGAATAAAACGCCGAGAAAAAAATACGAGCCCAGTCGAGGATGGATCACGCACGCATTCTTTCCGATCCAACCAAGTCCACCCTGTGCCGCGAGCATTCGCTCTTGCACAGGTCCGGTATCCACATAACTGCGACAAAGCAACTTGCGGCCCGCGCATACCTCAAGAGCTGCCTCGAGCGCGCGCAAGCGATCGAGCAAAACCTCGTGATAATCTTCGCCTCCAGCGTAGCGAGAAACACGACCTTGCCCCGACACAAAATCAGGTCGCATTCCTGCGTGATATACAAAGCCCACAACGAGCGCGCTCTTGGCGCCCGGCAACACGCGTCGTGGATCGCAACGCTCTTCAAGACGGCGCGCGATATATTGCATCTCACCGGCATAGCCACGTGCGATCCAGTCGCGCAATGCGGCCGCTTCGGGCAGCGGCGTCACCGGCGCGATTCCCGCCAAATCGAAGCCGAGGCTTTGCGCGAGAGCTTTGACCAACTCCGACGAAAGAGAGCGCGCTTCCTCAGGCAATTCCGTGGCAGGGGATGTTGATGATTTTTGCGTATCGTCTTGCAAATGATCCTCAAACGAAAATCGCTTCCCTGCGTACGCTCGCTTCGTGGACATTACACACAGGACGCATTTTCATCGCCGATTGGTCAAAAAGCGCAAATATAAGCAGAAATTTGGTGCGCAAAAAATCTCCGCACCAACAACCACCCGATCGGCTCGACGCACTACTGGCCAATACTCCGCTTTTGCGCCAAATTCACTTGCGCATTGGACATTCGTTCGTTGCGCTGATCTGCACAGACTCTTTCACGCTCGCAGCAGGATCTGGCAATGCAGCTCGTTTTGGGCTTCCCTGTTGGTAATCCGCTCTACGTCGGAAAAACGGCAGCAGTCGCAACAAAATAGTTTCAATCAAAGCAAACCCGAGAATCAAGCCAATCCAGAGGAGAAAAGCATGGGCTATGTTTTTGACCCCGACGTTCTACAAGAATGCGCCAAGAAAGGCATTGGACTTCCCGTTGAAGAGGCCTTCGATACCGTCGCAGCAGAACTCATAAAAGTGTATCCCGACTACGTTAGCGACGCGCCGCGCGAGTGGATTTTCAATAATGCCGGCGGTGCAATGGGTCAAGTAAGCCTACTCCATGGATCCCTTACGGAATACTTGCTTTTCTTTGGAAGTCCGATCGGCACCGAGGGACATTCTGGACGCTATCGCACCGAGGTGTGGGACTTCATGATTGCCGGTGAATGCTGGTGCTACACCGAGGGAGAAACCGAACGCTTCGTCTATAAACCCGGCGATTGCATGTATCTTGGCAGCTCGATCGCCAAGGGTTACCGCATTCCCGATTTCGCATGGATGCTCGAATATGGACGAGGCCCGATCCCGTCGATGCTTCCATTTGGTTTGATGGATACGCTGGGCAGCACGCTGGATTTGCACACCGCCGGACGCACCGTCGCACACTACGGCAAGCACGTCTGGCGCATGCTGCGCAATGGAAAAATCTAAACACTGATTCGTGTCGAATTTGTCGCGCGGATTACGCATTGAAGTCAACACCACATTGCGTAATCCGCGCAACTTTTGAGAAATATTGGAAAGAACGCAAACGCGCTCAACGACCCTGAGCATTCCAACTCTGCATAAAAACGCGCTCGTACAGCGCATCGAGCTTTGCGCGCACATTGCCGGGCAAATCGCCAAAACGCACACCCATCCCAAAGCCGTGTACCGAAAATTCATCGCCAATATTGTTGAAAACGATTTGGCAAGGCACGCTCAGTGCTGCATCTGCACCGGCTCCTTCTTCCAGAATGTCGATAGCGAGCGCCGTACCGACCTCGGGCGCAAACGCCGTATTCACAAACGCTCCGCCGCGCGAGAGACTCGTCAACAAACTCGTTTGGCGATGATTGGCAAAAGCGGTAAAGGTGGCCTTGAGGCGTGTCGTGACAGCGAGCGATTCATCGCCTTGTATCTCGGGCGTCTTCCCGCGCAAATGGCGCAAAAGTAGCCCCTTCGTCTTCTGCCAATCCGCCAACTCCGGGCCCGTTAAACCCAAGGCTGCGCGTTTGCGATCGAGCTGTAAGTAGCGGCGTAGCTCTTCAATCGAAAATTCCATGAATTTCGTTTCGGTCCGTTCTGTGCGCACGCTTCGTGCTCGAGTGCCCGAATCTGCGTTGAAGTTCGCCTCCAAACAAACCCTTCGATCAATCACGAGATGGACTTGAAAGAATTGATTCTGCAACACGGCATCGAAATGCAAAAAGGCACGGCCAAGCCGCGATGACTTCACTCGCCCGACTCGTCCTTGTACGACCAGTCTTTCGGAAGCGACGGCGCGCACAAAAACCAATCCGTCCATGGTCCCTGCGCAGTCGGTAAGGCCAGCGCATGTGCAAGCGCTGTAAGGAAAACCTCGCGGGACCAGGACAAGGCTCCGAGCTGATTTAAATGCGGCGATGGCACTTGGCAATCGAGAAAATGAAAGGCTCGTTCGCGAAGAACACTAAGGAGTGTCACAAGCGCAACCTTCGATGCATTCGCTTCCAGCGAAAACATCGACTCGCCAAAGAAGGCAGCCCCCAGCGACACTCCGTAGAGTCCTCCTACCAGCTCGCCGTTACGCCACGCCTCAATGCTGTGCGCAAAGCCAAGCTCGTGAAGGCGAACATAGGCTTCGCGCATTTCGGACGTAATCCAAGTACCCGATTGCCCTACACGTTTTATTGTTGAACAGCGAAAGATGAGTTCCGCAAACGCGGTATCGGCGCGAATCTCAAAACGGTGCTTGCGCATCACCTTGCGCAAGCTGCGATGGATGCGCACAGCACGGGGTGGCAACACAGAACGTGGATCTGGCGAAAACCACAGAATCGGCGGCCGGCTATACCACGGGAAAATACCTAGCGCATAGGCCAGCAATAAACGCTCGGGCCGCAAATCGCCACCGACGGCGAGAAGCCCATCGGGTTCTGCTTCACGTGGGTCTGGAAACGTAATTTCGTGTGTCAATCGATAGATCGTCACAAATCGGTGTTGCCATATTTATTCAAATTGCTGATCGGCCATGGCGCGATAGCGCTCGCCCGGAATGCGAATAAAGAGCGCTTTGCAAGTGGCCGTCAGCACTGCACCGGCGCGCATTTCGCCTTCTGTAAAAATCTTGCGCCCTTCGACGCCCAGCACGCGTCCGCGTAGCGTCAACTCAGCGTTGACGGGTGTCGGCTTGATGTACCGCACTTCGAGCGTGCCCGTCACACCCGGCATTTCTGTCATGGTTTGCGCAAAACCGAGAAATTGATCGAAGATCGCAGCCACGTAGCCACCGTGCACACAACCCGGTGGCCCTTCATACGCCCAGCCAAACTTCACCCGCCCGCAGGCTTCCTGATCTTCGATCCACATATCGAGCGGCGGTGCGAGCGGATTACTTTGGCCGATGATGGGATTGAGCTCGTTGCTCACACCGCGAAACGATTTTTCGCCGCCGATGACATCGACGAATTTCATGCGCCCGTAGTGCCGCGGATGCCGCGTGAGCGACTCGGCATAACGCTCAAGACCATTGGCCGCACGCGCCAACTCATCCGCCGGTGCGTCGCTCGTCACCAAATTTTCGATCACGTTGCGCATCGCCGCAGCAAGCCGTCGCTTCTCAGCCCATGCTTCGGTCGGCGGTTTCGAATCAACACCCCACTCGCGAATGACTCTCCCCGACGTACCGTTTGATTCCGATGCCATCGTCTCCTCCTGCTCGCGCCCTCGATCGGCGCGAATGGATAGTGCATCACTCGCGACTTGCCTTACAAAACTATTTTGTGTAGATCCGTGCAACGCGGAGAAGAAAACGCTGCTCCTTCAGCGCAACTTGACCTTGCTCTCGAAATCACGCCCTGGCACGACAATGCGCGACGCTTCTTTGCGTTGGTACTCGCGCGCCTCCTCGATCATTCGCTCGACCGCTTCGGACACCGCGCGAGGAAATCCATCGATCGCTTCCGCCAACGACTTCGCTTCGATGCGACAGTTCACGGGCACCATTCCCATCTGCGTCAAAAGCTGTGTTTCGCCGCTAAATACCGTCTCGCGCGATGGATCGGGCGCACCATCGACCTTCACGGGGATCAACACGCGAATCGTACCCACTTTGAGATCGCTATAACTTTCTTCGCGATACAGATTATTGCGATCGACTTGCATCTCATTCAACGACTTCATGGCCTCATCCGTCATAAGTCCTCCCTCGGAAACTGCGGCGCAGGGGCAAATCCACTTGACCGGAGCGGGACCTTAGCACCCCGCTTACAATCCGCCTATTTCGATCAATTGCTCGCAAGTGAGATACCAAGCGAGCGTGCCCGCACCAACGCGCAGCGTCGTCGGAAAAGTCAACTTGGCTACGGCACCTGTCGCAAAAGGCAGTCCACCCGAGCGCTGCCCTTTGGTAAGAAGGCCGACGAGTTCTCCCACCGTCGGCATATGCCCAATGATTGCAATGCGCTCGCCTTGACTCGCCAGCGCAGCAAGAATCGCATCGGCGTTGCCCGAAGTCGAAAGCGCAGGCAGCGTTTCATAAGGTGGCCATCCCACTTCGCGCACAAGCACTTCTGCCGTACTTTTTGCGCGTAAAATTGGACTCACAAACACGCGGTCGACATCCACTTGCCGACGAATCAGACCAAGCGCCGAACGTCGCAAGAGATCTTGTCCTTGCGGTGTTAGCTTGCGCTCGCTGTCGCCACCTTGCGCTGCGGCCTCTGCTCGCCCATGCCGTATCACATACAAAATCATCGTCTGGCTTCCTGTCCTCTCATTGCTCCCATTACTCTTCTCACTCTTCTCACTCTTCTCACATTCTTCATCCGCTTCATCACTCATCCACACTTCGGCACTTCGTTCTTGTATCGCATTTCTTGGACATCAATCACGTCTACCGCGCGCTTTCGCTACAGTGGAGACCGACGCTTCGTCTTTGTAGCAACTCTCGATGAAAGCTTTGCAACAAAATTCAAATTCGTTCGTCCAAGGGTTCGCATTACGGCCACGGCTCTGCACCACAACGAAATGTAGAGGCACGAAAACACCATGCTCCGCCGCTTCAAAATCGGTCATCTCTTTGGCATCCCAATCTATTTGCATTCTTCATGGTTTATCGCGCTCTTCTTTTTTACATACACTTTCTCGTCACTGATCCAAGCCGAAGTGCAGCCTGCACCGAGCGAATGGCTCTCCCTTTCCGTCGCTGCACTGACGACTTGTCTCGTTTTTGTTTCCGTTTTGTTGCACGAATTGGGCCACAGTCTCGTCGCCCTGCATTACGCATTGCCCGTGCGCTCGATTACGCTCTTTCTCTTTGGTGGCGTTGCGCTGCTTGATCACGAAGTCGAACGCGCGAAAGAAGAGTTCTTCATTGCGATCGCTGGCCCCGTCATGAGCGCCGTGATTGGCGTCGTAGCGTTGGGCGCAAGCCATCTCGTCGGCGAGCATCCGTTGCTGGACTGGGGCGTCAAGCAGCTCATGCAGATCAATTTCGCCATCGCGATTTTCAATCTCTTGCCAGGCTTTCCTCTCGACGGAGGGCGAGTGCTGCGCGCACTCGTTTGGGGACTCACAAAGAATCCAGTCCGTGCAACGCAAATCGCCGGGCGCAGCGGCCAACTCATCGCCTTTGCATTGATCGGCTTTGGCCTCCTGCTGACCTTTCGATCGGGCGAATGGTCGGGCAACGGCCTCTATCCAATTTTGATCGGCTGGTATCTTCTGCTCACCGCCAATTCGACGGTGCGCCAATCTGAAATCACGCATGCCTTGCATGATCGCGTCGCCCGCGATCTCAGTTCGGCGCGAATTTTACGCATCGACGGACAAGCCTCGGTGCGCGCTCTCGTCGAAATGCTCGTGCAAAGTGGCGAGCGTTGGGCACTCGTCACACGAAATGGAGGCGAATTGGCGGGCATCATCACACTCAGTGACACGCGCCGAATCCCCCCCCAAGATTGGCCTGTCACCCCTACCGTGCAGGCCGCGACGCCACTCGCCCATTGCATTACGGCCTCGCCCGATACACCCGCGCAAGAATTGCTTGGGCTCATGCTGCAAAACGGAATTGGTCAAATTCCGATTCTGGCTGAACAACAACTCGTTGGCGCGGTAAGTTTGAGCGACCTGGCACGCGAATCGTCCCGCGCGTAAGCCAAACATCGACTCACGCACTTGAGAGCACCATGATTCAAGCTTCCTTCGCTGCCCTACTCCACACACTCCAAAAACTTTTCGATCTCTTGCGGCGCGACTTCATCGCCGGACTCCTGACACTGGCACCGCTGGGTGTCACGATCTGGGCCATCAGCTGGATCTTCGGCTTCCTCGACAATCTTTTGTTACCACGGCTCTTGCGCATGGTTGGTGTTGATGCCGCCACGCGACCGCCATTCGTCGGTGTCGTCTTTTCCATCGTCGTGATTGTGCTCTTTGGCATCCTCGCACGTCACTTCTTTGGCCAGCGCCTCGTTGCAATTTGGGAAAATTTCCTGACACGAATTCCAGTCGCGCGCAGCATCTACGGCGCCGTCAAGCAGCTCGTCGAAACGATCATTCAAACCAATGAACAAGAGCAGTTTCGCCGTGTCGTTTTGCTCGAATATCCGCGCAAGGGAATTTACGGCCTTGGCTTTGTCACGAACCGCGTCACCAACTTGCTGCCCAACGCACCGCAACTCGAACTCGTCAGCGTTTTCGTACCGACGACCCCCAACCCAACTTCGGGATTTTATTTGCTCGTGCCCGAAGACGAATTGATCGATGCCAACATCAGCGTCGAAGAAGCATTCAAACTCATCATGTCGGCTGGACTCGTCTCACCCGAACGTTTTTCAGCTCCGACACCAACGAAAAATTTGCCAACATAAAGACATTGCCAGAAATCAACTACACAATACTGTTTAGGAGATTTTCATGCCCATTTTTGCTTGGATCGGATACGACGGCCCCGACGGACTCGCGCTACGAAAATTGCATCGCAACGAACACGTCGCAGGACTCGAAGTTTTGGACCGCGCCGGAAAAATTGTTTACGCAGGCCCCATGCTGGGATCCACGGGGGATCCAATCGGCAGTGTCGTGATCTTTGAAGCCGAAAGTCTTGATGCCGCCCAACGCATCGCCGCGAAAGATCCCTATGTTGTTCACGGAATTTTCGCGCACTACAAAATTCATGAAACGCGTGTGACTCTGCCAAAACCCACAGAGTAGTCACCGCACGCACAATGAAATCATAAAACGAAAATGAATCAGTACGCCGTCTCGGAAAGTTCGAGGTCGGGATGATGCTGACGCATCCAATCGAGATTCCAGACCGATTTAAACAAGAGCACCGGGCGATCTTCGCGATCCTTCACCACCTTCACCGTCTCGGAATAGCGAAACGCATCGGGGTCGAAGCTGCCTTTGGGCCAACGCGCAACTTTGTAAGGTAGCGGCGTGAGTTTGAGATCCACTCCATATTCGGTCTTCATACGAAATTGCAACACTTCAAATTGTAGGGGTCCGATAGCCGCAAGAATCGGCGATGCCACCACGGCATCGGGCTCATGCAAAAGTTGCACAGCTCCCTCTTGCGCCAATTGATCCAGTCCCTTGTCGAGTGCCTTGCGACGGAGCACTTCTTGCACTTCAACACGCATGAAATGTTCCGGCGAAAAACTCGGAATGCGATGAAAACAGAAGTTGCCTTCGTCGGAGAGCGTGTCGCCAATGCGAAAGATTCCCGGATCAAAAATACCGACGACGTCGCCCGGATAAGCTTCTTCCATCTCTTGTCGATCGCGCCCCATGAGTAGCGTCGAATTGGCAAGTCGCAGAGGTTTGCCCGTGCGCACGTGCAGCGTTTGTGAGCCTTTCGAAAACTGCCCCGAGCAAACGCGTACAAACGCGACGCGATCGCGATGATCGGGATCCATATTCGCCATGATCTTGAACACAAAGCCCGAAAAAGGATGCGCAACGGGATCAATCAACCCATGGTCCGAATCGCGCGCCGACGGGCATGGGGCCATTTCGAGGAAGCGCTGCAAAAACGGCAATACACCAAAGTTTGTTAGCGCGCTACCAAAGAAAAGCGGCGTAAGCTGGCCCGCGAGCACTTGCGCACGATCAAAATTCTCGCCCGCCACGTCGAGAAGCTCGAGTGCTTCGCGAAGCGCATCGGCATGCACACCCGCAGCCGCCACGATTTGCGGCGAGTCCGGCGCGCCTTCGATCACCTCTTCATCGACGAGCGTCGTCCCGTGATGTCCACCGGAAAAAAGCAACATTCGCGAATGCAACCGATCATACACACCGCAGAAATCGCGTCCGCGTCCGACGGGCCAATTCACCGGCACCGCGCGAATGCCGAGCACTTCTTCAATTTCCGCCATCAAATCGAGCGGGTCTCGGCCCTCGCGATCCATCTTGTTCACAAAAGTGAAAATCGGAATTCCGCGCAAACGACACACTTGAAAGAGTTTGCGCGTCTGCGGCTCGACACCTTTGGCAGCGTCGATCAACATCACCGCGCTGTCGGCGGCTTCGAGCGTGCGATACGTGTCTTCGCTGAAATCGTGGTGGCCCGGCGTATCGAGGATGTTCACACGCAAGCCTTCGTAATCGAAGTGCATCACGGAGCTACTCACCGAAATTCCACGCTGCTTTTCGAGTTCGAGCCAATCGCTCGTCGCATGTCGCGCGGCGCGCCGCGCGCGCACGGCGCCGGCCTCACGCAGTGCACCGCCGAAAAGCAAAAGTTTTTCCGTCAGCGTCGTCTTGCCGGCGTCGGGATGCGAAATGATCGCAAAAGTGCGCCGTCGCTCCACTTCGCACTTGACTGCCTTTTGCAGTTCCGTTTGCAAACGCTCATCCATCGCTTTGATCTTTCTTTTTGATTTCTGCTTTTCGAATTATTCTCATGTACGCGTTCGCTTTCGGCGCGGCCGGGCGCGCAGCATAGCGCAAGATTCATAAGAAATTTTTGGTGAAAGCGCGTGTCTTTTTCGGGGCAAAAAGCGAGAATGGCTCCGCTTTCAAAAGCGTATCGCTGACGGGGAACAAATGAACTTTCTGCTTTCGCTGCAGCTCTTCGGTTGGCTCTCCGTCGGCCTTGGAACCATGCAGCTGATCCCCGTCCTGCTTTTCTCGGAATCGTATCCCGCGTTCTTGCTCAGTACGGCTTGCTGCTTTCTTTTCGGTGTACCGTTAATCGTCGGTGCGCGCACACAAGATCGCCGTATTCGCCCGCGCGACGGGTTTGTCATCGTCGGTCTTGGCTGGATCCTCGCGACAATCTTGGGCGCGCTGCCGTTTGTTTTCGCCGGCCGGCTTTCTTTTGTCGATGCCGTCTTCGAGTCGGCATCGGGCTTTACGACCACAGGCTCTACCGTGATCTCAGGCCTTGATCAGATGGACAAAGCCCTTTTGCTTTGGCGCGCGATGACGAATGGCATCGGCGGCGGCGGCATCATCGTTTTCGTGGTGGCCGTATTGCCCCTGCTTGGCATCGGCGGCATGCAGCTCTTAAAAGCAGAAATGTCCGGAGCGTCCGTCGATAAACTTTCGCCGCGTATTGCAGAAACCGCACGCCGACTCTGGATTGTGTATGTCGGACTCAACGTGGCCGCCTTTGGTACTTACTATGCTCTCGGCATGAGCGTCTTCGATGCCTTTTGCCATGCACTGCCTTCGATTGCGACGGGCGGCCTCGCCACGCACGACACCTCCGTGGCGTATTTTCATTCGCCGGCCATCGAGTGGGCTGTCACCTTCTTCATGTTTCTTGGTGCTACGAACTTCGTACTCATCTATCGCGTCGTCACGGGTCGTGGTCGCCACGTGTATCGCGATGCTGAACTGATTCTGTATTGCGCTATCGTCCTCTTTTCGAGCCTGATTATCGCCTTTGCACTGGAAAATTTTCATACACTAAAATGGGACAACTTGCGCCTTGCCGCGTTCCAAGTCGTCTCGATCATTACAACCACTGGCTTTGTCACTGCCGATTACGAGCTCTGGCCCGGCCTAGCTCACTTGATCTTATTGCAAATCATGGCCATCGGCGGCATGGCGGGCTCCACCGCCGGTGGCATGAAAGTGTTTCGAGTTTTTCTCGGATTGCGTTTGATTCAAGACACAATTCTGCGTTTCACGCATCCGCATGCCGTACGCAACATCAAGTACGCAGGACAAACGGTTTCCGCCGAAGTGATCGAAGACATCGGCGTCTTCATCGCGGCATACATCATGCTGATTGCCGTGGCTTCCTGCATCGTCTCGACGGCAGGTTACGACATCGAGACGTCTTTAAGCGCCGCCATTTCGGCACTCGCCAATGTCGGCCCAGGATTCGGCGCCGTCGGCCCCACCCAGACCTACGCGCACTTTCCCGACTACATCAAACTGACCTTAACCTTTTGCATGATTGCTGGACGTCTTGAGCTCTTCACCATTCTTGCATTGATGCAGCCTGCGTTTTGGCGACGCTAAACACAATCGTGCGTACTGTATGCACAGAAAAAGATGACGCAAAAAAGTTCTGCGTCCAAAACAGGAGCGACGCCAACACCAAGCGGTTACGCGACGAGCATTCCTTTGCGAAGCTCGTCGGCCGCTTGTCGGTCGCGCAAAATTTCTACTAAATACAGCGCAAACTCGATTGCGGTTCCCGGACCACGGCTCGTGATGACTTGGCCATCTTGCACCACGCGCTCCAAAACGTGCTTCGCACCCGTGAGCTCCGCTTCAAACCCCGGATAACACGTTGCTTTTTTCCCTTGCAGCACGCCAGCCTTGCCCAGCGCGATCGGTGCCGCACAAATCGCAGCCAACCATTTTCCGGCTTTATGATGCTGGTCGATCAGAGCCTGCACTCCCGCGTGATCGCGCAAATGATGCGCGCCGGGCAAGCCACCCGGCAGCACCACCATCTCATAAAGTTCGCGCTGCTGGCCCAGCTCACGATCCGCACGCACGCTCAATCGATGCGCCCCCTTCACCTCACGACCGCCAACACCGAGCACCTCGACATCGAGCTCGGCACGGCGCAACACATCAATGATGGTCACTGCTTCAATTTCTTCGAATCCCTCTGCCAAGAGCACTGCAATCTTCGACATCGCTTTCTCCTTTGCATTCAATACTCAATTTAATCACTGACACAAAATTGCGATATTTCACTCTGGCCTACAGCGTGCAAAATGCTTCCACTCCGAGCATGTGTCGCTACCCTACGGATTCGCGCGCGCCATCTCGAAATCGCGCTTCACTTCGGCAGCGACATTCATCCCCGATTCAATCGCCATCTGCGTCCCCACGCCCATGCCCCCCGCATCGGCACCGACGATATACAAGCCACGCAAGGGTCCGCGAATCGATGGCTTGTCCGGACCGCATTGCCCCACGATTTGCCCAAGACCAATCGTCTCACCGCCGGTGCCCGGCACCGTGGTCTCACGCGTAAGGTTCGCTACATCTTTCGTTGTATAAAGATCTTTTTCTTCGATCAAACTCTGCATCTGCGGAAACGCCTTGAACATTGTTTCTTCGCCCGCGTTCACCCATGACATCAACTCTTCTTTACTCATATCGGGATTCGCCGGAGAAAACGCGCCCGTGAGCACGATGTGCTTGCCCTTCGGTGTACACACCGGATCGTAGTTCGACGGAATTTCAAAATAGACCACGCCCTCTTTCGATGCTTCACCGCGCTTGGCTTTGTTGAACCGCTCAAGACTCCAGGGACTATCCGGCGAAATCACAACACCATACGGTGCATCCGTGATCGGTCCACTCAAGAAGTAGCGATAGCCAACGAGCGACCACGACGGCACCAAGCTCTTCACGCGATTAACGTACGACTTATCGAGGTGTTCGGGTTTGATCAACTTGAGCATCGTCGGCTGAATACCCGCATTGCTAATCACGATCGGCGCACGATATGTGCCTTTCGTCGTTACGACACCGCGCACAGCACCCTCTTCCACCAGAATTTCTTTCACACGCTCGCCCATTTGCACTGTGCCACCATTTCGGCGCACGGCTTCGCAGCACGCTTCCGCCACGCGTCCCCAGCCACCCTCGCAAAACACGCCTCCGTTTCGCAAAAACATCGCTTGCAACGAAAGAATGGCCTCGCCTGCATCGAGCGTATCGACCGGCACCATGAACATTCCATCGCAGCAAAGGCTCACCAAAAATGCATACACTGATTTCGGTATATTGCGTGCACGCAACCAACTATCGAAGGTGGTGCCATGAAGTTTCAGCGCTTGCTCTCGCGGCATGAGCGTCAGTTCCGCCATGAATTGCAGGGTGCTCACACGCACGTCTTGCGGTACTTCGAGCCAGTCGAAGAGCACGTTGGGATCCATGGCCACGCCTTCCGGCATTTGTGGCAACCGTTTGTATTCGCCCGTCGAGGAGCGAAAGAGACTGCCTTGCGTGCCCGGCACGAGGAGCTTCGCAAGATCGCTAACACCCAGCTCGTTGAGCACGACCTGATAAAGATTTCCGTCGACCGGAGCACCGATGATCACCCACGGACTACATGTGAATCCGTTCTTCGAGATACTCATCGCCTTGCCGCCCGCGCGCGCATTCTTTTCCAAAACGAGCACCTTGAGGCCGCGCTTGGCGAGCAAGCCCGCGCACGATGCGCCTCCAAAGCCTGCACCGATCACGATGGCATCAAAGGATTGCTCTGCTGCTTGATTCGCCATTTACTCGCTCGCCTCCACTGCGCATGCGCGCATGTTTTTAGGTTTTCACCGCCGCAAATGAAACTTGCCGACGAATTTCGAAGATGAGCAGGTTTAACAAAAATCGCGAAGCGAAGCGAGAAAAGCACACCGTACACTGGCAGGTGAAAGACAGTGGTGTCGCTCGACGGCACGGTCTTACAAAAGGAGTGAATTTGCAAATCTAAAAATGTCAGCAGGGAAAACCGCTTTTTGCCTCAATCCTAAGGTACATAGGCCGATAAACAGCACAGAATTTTACTTCGTTTGAATCTCCACCAAAGCGAACGAGGAAGTACGCACTTGACCAAAGCTTCGATCAAACCGCGAACCTTGCTGCTTCGGCTTTATGGCATCGGACCTGCCGTCGGCTTGATTACAGGTTGCCTCGCGGCGCTGTTCACAACGCAAATCGTACGCATGAACCCCGAT
>CAYRID010000028.1:0-26926 GCA_964424225.1 uncultured Geobacter sp. | reverse complement strand
GTGCATCGCGGGCGAGCGTGTGTGGCCCGCCGGGTGCAGAAGGATGCCGCAGAGCGCGGTGTGCGGAGAGGAAGTGTGCGACACGCGAAGATCCTTTTTTGAGAGAGATGAAGTTATGCTTTGGCTTTGGCAAGTGCTGTCTGCAAGTCTTCCCAAACGAGGCGACGATTTTCGAGTGTATACCGACGCAGTAAGTAAGCGGGATGAAATGTGGGCATGACGGGAATGCCGCAATACTCGGTCCAGCGCCCGCGTTCACGCGAAATGAGAACGGAGCGTCCAAACAAGAGGCTTGCGGCGGGTTTACCAAGTGCCACGATGACTTTGGGCTTTACAGCACGAATCTGTCCGTCGAGAAATGGGCGGCAGGCAGCAACTTCCTCATCAAGAGGAGTGCGATTGAGCGGTGGGCGACACTTTACAATGTTGCAGATATAAACGGAGCTTCGCGGAATTTGCATTCCCTTTTCGATCATATTGGTGAGTAAATCTCCTGCGGGTCCGCAAAACGGAATGCCACGTAAATCTTCTTGCTCGCCAGGAGCTTCGCCAACAAAGAGAATGTCGGCGTTTGGGTTGCCTTCGCCAAAGACGATTTGCGTTCGCTTTCCTGCGAGATCACACCGTTGGCAATCGCCAAGGGTTTTCCGCACAACGTCGAGCGTGACGGAATTGTCCCAATTTTGTGTTGCGACCGGAGCGACATGTGAAGAGGGTTGTTGCGGCGTGCGCGCAACGGTGGAAGCTGCACTACATATGGATTTGGCTTGCGCTGCTCCTACTTTGGGCACAGTGGCGCGGGGTGAAGTGGATATGATCACGCTTGCTGCTTTTTCGTGCTCTGCCTCGCGCGCAAAGGTCTCGAGGCCTTCTTCGCTTAGCTCGCGGAGTAGCGCTTTGGCTGCGCTGATCACGCTTCGGGCCTCTGCGACGGTATCGTTTGACATGGTTATGGCATTCCCCGTCGGATCAGTATTTAACACTATTTAGCGTTATCCCTGTTGGCTTCTCGTGATCGGTGACGCATGAACTCCACGGAAGCCATGCTCGAGCAATCCCAATACAGCTGTTGGCGAATCGAGGAGTGCAGGAATCATGTGAATGGAAGCGCCCTTGAACGGCTTGTCGGCAGGCTTTGGCTTGCCTGTGCCAGGCTCGATCGTGCCGTGGCGTTGGCGATCAATCTTGTCTTGCACTTTGTAGGTGAAGCCGGGGTCGTTCTTCTCGTCGTGGCACTCGGAGCAAATTTGTAAAATGACACAGGAATCGCACTTGTCGCCGAGAGCTAAGATGCTTCCGATTTTTCGCGAATTTTCTTTAATGTGATTGCCGCCAGGGCCATGACAGGATTCACATCCGACATTTTCAAGTGTCGATTGGCTTGAATTCGCGTAGCCTCCAGTTTTACCAAAGCCGGTCGTGTGGCAAGCAAGACATTGTTTGTCGTTTTGTTTGCTTTTGGCCGTAAGCGTGGCGAGTGCGTGGCCGTGCGGGCTTTTCGTCCAGCTCTCGTATTCTGCAGTGTGGCACGATTGGCATGCGTTTGAGCCGACGTAAGCAATGTCTTGCGCGACGGTTCCTGCGATCAGGTGTCGTCGCTCTGTCACATATTTGCGTCGCTCTTCTGGAGAAAGTTTTGTAATCTGTGAATTGGCCTTGTGCGAGATGAACGGCAAAAACTTAGCGTAGTCGAAGTTGAGGGAATGCTTTGGATCGTGACATTGGCGACAAGTGTTTTCGTAGTTGCGGTCTTTGACGAAATCCGGTGAAAGGTGCGGTCCGCCGCGACCGTGACAAGATTCGCATCCAACGTTTTCAAAATTGCGTGCGGTGTATGGATCTTCGAGATTGAATCCACCCGGCTTGCCGTAGCCAACGACGTGGCATGAAACGCACTCTGGTTTCGCGCTGGCGCCATGACGCACAAGTGTGTCAAAAGCTTTGCTGTGATCGGTGAGTAGATAGGTTTCGTATTCGGTCTCGTGACACATCATGCAGAACTCATTGCCGCTATATCCAGTCGAGCGCAGGATGACGGGGACCGGTTCGCCGGCGATTTTCATCAGCGCCATTTTTGCGAGCGCCGGGTGTCGATCGTCTTCCCAACCGGAAATGTGATATTGGATGAGGCCGCTGCGATCGATGAAAAAGATTTGTGGCACTCCTCCACGAGTACCGAATTTCTTTCCAATCGTTCCGTCGGGATCGCTCAGAATGGGCGCGAAGTCTTCAATGCCTTCGCTGTGCAAGGAATCGCGGATTGCTTTGAGATCGCGACTATACACCGAAATGCCAACGAGCTGTGGACGTTTGGCTTCAGGTAGTGCTTTGAGGGAAGTCTGCAAGTTTTTGAGTGCGTGATGGCAATGCGGGCAAGTATGCAAGAAGAAAATCAAAATCACAGGCTTGCCGTGCAGAGCGGCGAGTTCGAAGCGTTTGCCTTCGGTGAGCGGCGTTGCGACGAAGTTGGGAGCTGCGGTGTAGAGCGCGGATTTTTCGCTGCCTGCGGGAGGAGGCAAGCGCAAGATGCTGCGCAATTCTTTCGTGACGTTTGCGACGGCATCGTCGCCTGTTGGAATGTAGCCGATCCCTGAAACGACATAGCCATCGGCGTCGACTACGAGAAATAACACTGCTTCGCGTAGCTCAAATTTATTGGCAATGGCGAGCGTTGTGTCGGCAATGACGGGAAAATCGAAGTGGTGCTTGGAGACGAATTCTTGCGCGAGTGCGGTGTCGCTGCCGATTGCAACACCGACGATGCCAAAGTTATCCGAAGCCTGGAAGGTTGCGGCATCGCTTAGCGCTTCGGCTGCGATGGTGGCTTCGGGGGTTCCTGGTTTAAAGGCAAAAATGAGATGGCGCTTGCCGACGAGTTGTGCAGCAGTAAAAGGTTCGCCACGCAGTGTCGTGCCTGCGAAGGAAGGTAGCGGACGCTCGGGTCGCTTTGGGGCGGGAAGCTTTGGAACTTCGACAAAGTTTTCCGTCGGAGTTGACGCAGTGTTGGCTGCGACATTTTGGGCGCCTGCATCTTTTTTGCCAGTTGGGCATGCAGTGCAAAGAACGAGTAGCGCAACGAGAAGCGAGAGTTTTTGATACGACATTCGCCGCAGAATAAAGCCGCCGCTTGGGCTCGGCAACCATTTTGACGTAGAGAAGAAATTTGTACGAAAGAGAGATTGAGCGAGGACAAACCGGGCGGGCATAGCGAGGCGAGGAAAGCGTTCGCTCCAAGGCGGGTCGCTGTCGTGTGACGCCGCATGTTGAGCTGAGTCGAGCGTGCGAAAGCGCTTCAGCGAATTTCGTAACCGTGCGATTTAGGTGCCGTGGCGGCGACTTTTTTCTTGAGCTCTTCAATTTGCTCTTTGAAGGATTCGTTCGCGGGTTCGAATGTGAGCGCAGTTTTGAGATTGCGCAGCGCTGCGGCGTAGTCCTGCCGTTGCAGGTCGGCTTTGCACAGCGCGTAGTAGCGCTTGCCGTTTGGAGTTTTGCCTTCGCGTTCTTCCGAAGCTTTTTTCCCTGCAGCGGCTTGAGCGTCGACGAGTTGCATTCTCACTCGATCGCCGCTTTTCAGCATTTCGTCATATGCTTCTCTGCGGCGCCCATTACGCAAAACAGTGTAAGACTCGGTAACGCGTTTTGAAATTTCTTCGAGAGCGAGTCGTGTTGTTTCCTCGGCGCCAGGGTACGAGATCGGTCGATACTTGCGTGAGGCTTCGTAGTAGGCGTTTTTGATGTCGTCAGAACTTGCCGACGGTGTTACGCCGAGAATCTCGTAGTAATTGAGATCGCCGATGATTTTTGCGAGTGCTTTGATTTCGCTGACTGCAATCGCTGCCATAGTGCTTTCGTTCCTTTGGGCTGCGTGGTGCTTTGTTATATGCTGCAGACGTACACACGATCGTTTCGATCACTCTTTCGAGAGATCGGTCCCAGCCGGCGCGAAGAGATCGTCTTCGCCGTCCGCTGCACCGGTGTCGGATTCAAGTTCGAGCTCCGGTAGATCGGAGGGTAAGTCGCCGTCAATGATATCGAGAGCGTTGCGGCTTGACGATCCTAGAGCGAGATCGGGTTCGCTATCGAGAAGCACGATTTCTTGTGCGAGATCGTCGGTGCCAAGATCCAAATCATCGGCGTGGCCCGGGTAGGCTTGCGCCGTGGTTGGTGCCGGTGCGGTTTTGGCGACCACCGGTGCTGCGGCCTGCGTTGTTTTGACACGACTCGTGCGATCTTCGGCGATGATATTGCTGAGTTCATCGTCGGAGAGGCCAGACGACAAGCGAATTTGCATAGAAGCGATTTTGCCGGTTTCCGGTTCGCTCGCACTGACATTCACGATTCCGTCGCTGTCGATTTCGAATTTAACTTCGATTTCGACTTCACCGCGTCGTGCACGCTTGAAGCCGGAGAACTCAAATTCGCCGAGTGGCTCGTTTTCAGCCGCTTGTCGCGATTCGCCTTGATAGACGCGGATCTTCACGGATTCTTGGTTGTCTTGGAACGTGCCGAACTTGCGCGATTGTTCGATGGGCACCGGCGTATTGCGATCGATGATCGTTTCCGCGAGTCCGCCGGCAACGCCAATGCGCAGCGAGAGCGGTGTGACGTCGAGCAAAAATGCGTTGGCCGGCGACGCGGCGGAAGCCGGCATTTCGACCTGCGAGGTTGCTTGCGCAGTGGTCGTTGCACTGGCCTTCGACGGTGCCGGTTGCGCTGCTACGAACGACGCTGCATGAATGGCGGCGCCCATGGCAACGACTTCGTCGGGATCGACGTCGGTCTTCGGTGTTTGTTGAAAATATTCGGCGACCGCGTTGCGAATCAAGGGTAGACGCGTTGGGCCTCCGACCAAAATGACGCCGTCGATTTCGCGCGCGATGAGATTTGCTTGCTGCAAGGCTTCGTCGCAGACCTTGAATGTGCGCTGGATGAGATCCTGCGTGAGGCTTGTAAACATTTCTTGCGTCAGTACGCGCTGGATCGAGCGTGGCGCACCGTCGGCCCCAGCGATGATGTCGGGAATTCGCACTTCGGCCGATGGCTGCGTGGAAAGTGCTTTTTTCACATTCTCAGCGGCGAGTTTGAGCTTTTCGAAAGCGAAGCGATCGCTGCGAATGTTGATGCCTTCGGCTGCGAGAAACTCGTCGGCGAGCAAATCGATGATGCGATCGTCAAAATCGTCTCCGCCCAAAAATGTGTCACCACAGGTCGATAACACTTCGAAGACATCGTCGCCGATTTCGAGAATCGACATATCGAACGTGCCGCCGCCGAGATCGTAGATGGCAAGCTTTTGAGAAAGCCCTTTTCCGAAGCCGTACGCGAGCGCGGCCGCCGTCGGTTCGTTCAAGATGCGCAGCACTTCGAGTCCGGCGATACGTCCTGCATCTTTCGTGGCTTGGCGTTGGTTGTCGTTGAAGTAAGCCGGCACGGTAATGACTGCTTTGCGCACTTCTTGCCCAAGATGCGCTTCGGCGATCGCTTTCATTTCGCGCAAAATCATCGCGGAAATTTCGGGCAGCGAATAAAGCTCGTTACGAACTTGAATGCGAATGCCGTGGTTTTCGCCTTCGACGATGCGATAGGAATAGATGGCTTGCGCTTTCTTGACTTCGTCGGAAAAGAAGTAGCGCCCAATCAAGCGTTTCGACGACGAAACGGTGTGTTTCGGATCGTGGATGACATTGGCTTTGGCGGCATTACCGACGAGAATCTCGCCATTTTCGAGGAAAGAGACGACGCTTGCCGTGATGTGATCACCGTATGCGTTGGGCAACACTTGAATTTTTCCGTCGCACAGAACAGCGACGCAGGAATTGCTCGTCCCGAGGTCAATTCCAATGGCGTATTCGGCCATCGCTATCCCTCCTTTTTTGCTTTGCATTTGCAATTTTTATTTTTCGCTTTGTGATTTGCTTTGTTTGCGTTTCTGTCCACTTCACTCGTGACTGGATTGACGCATTTGTGCGGCGCGGTGCACAGGGCAAACGCGGTGCGTTTCCTGCGCAGAGCTGTTTTGCGACGCACGCCTTGCCTATCGGTGAAAACACATGAGGCTTGACCACTTCCTCGCTCTTCTACGCATTGAATTGACCCTGAATGTGAGCGCGTGCTACTTAAGGGCGGGCAAAAACGAAGGACTGACAAAAAATGTCTGGACACTCAAAATGGGCCACGATTAAACGCAAAAAAGGCGCACTCGACGCAAAGCGCGGCAAAGTTTTCACCAAATTGATTCGCGAAATTCAAACGGCTGCACGGCTTGGCGGCGGTGACTCCGACGGAAATCCGCGTTTGCGGCTTGCGATCGACAAAGCGCGCGATGCCAACATGCCCAAAGACAATATCGATCGTGCGATCAAAAAAGGTGTGGGCGGCGGCGAGGGTGAGGCATTTGAAGAGGTGGCGTACGAAGGGTATGGACCGGGCGGCGCTGCGCTTTTGATTGAAGCGCTCACCGACAATCGCAATCGCACCGCCGGTGATGTGCGTCATGCGTTATCGAAATACTCTGGCAATCTCGGTTCGACGGGTTGCGTGTCGTATCTCTTTGAGAAAAAGGGCATGATTCGTTTTGCAACAAGCAAGGTCGATGGTGATTCCTTGATGGAAGCCGCGATCGAAGCCGGTGCCGACGATGTGATTGATGGCGCAGAAGAGATTGCCGTCGTGACGGGTTTCAGCAATTTCGAACCCGTACGCCGAGCGTTGGTCGAGAAAGGCTTTACACCGACGTCGGCGGGCATCACGATGGAGCCTTCAACGACGGTGACGCTCGCCGGCAAAGATGCAGAATTGATGCTCAAGCTTTCGGATGCGCTCGAAGACCTCGACGACGTGCAAAATGTCTACGCGAACTTCGATATTTCCGAAGAAGAGATGAATCGCTTCGCCTAAAAAGCGTTCCGTGGTCGCGCTCGGCGTCGGCCAGTGGGAGAGAGATGCGCATTCTCGGTATCGATCCAGGATCGAACGCAACAGGTTTTGGTGTCATTGAACGCAGCGACGGGCGACTTGTAGTGGTTGCGCACGGTGTGTTGCGTTTGCCGAAGGGGCGGGCGTTGAACGAGCGTCTGGCTTTGCTCTATGACGCGATTCGTAGCGTGATTGAAGAATATCAACCTAGTCAAATTGCTGTGGAACAAGTCTTTGTAGCCGTGAACCCGCGCTCGGCGCTCGTGCTTGGACAAGCGCGCGGCGCTGTCTTGGCTGCGACAGCTTCGTGTGGCATTGCGGTGAGTGAATATGCACCGCGTGCCGTGAAACAATCTGTCGTTGGTGTCGGCAATGCGGCGAAGAGGCAAGTGCAAGAAATGGTGTGCCGCCTGCTCGCGCTCGATGCGTTGCCACCGACGGATGCTGCAGATGCGCTTGCGCTTGCGATTTGTCATGCGCAAGCCGGAAGACTGCGTGCGTTGGGCGTAGCGGCGCGGCGATCCCGACCCCGTTCGCGTGCGACCTCGCGCTTCGTCGTGAGGCGTGCGCGATGATCGGATATCTCGAAGGTGTGTTGATTGAAAAAACGCCGACGAAGGTACTCATCAATGTGTCGGGCGTGGGGTATGAGCTTGCGATTCCGATTTCGACTTACTACGCCCTTCCTGCAGAGGGCCAAGCCATTGCATTGCGTGTGCATACACATGTTCGTGAAGATGCGTTGCTCTTGTTTGGCTTTTTGACACCACTGGAGCGTGAGTTTTTCGAGCTTTTGTTGCGCACGAGCGGAGTGGGTCCCAAGCTTGCGCAGGCCATTTTGTCCGGCGGTCCTCCGCTGACGATTCTTGCGGCGATTTGCGAGGGAGATGAGAAAATCTTGCGCGCGATTCCGGGTGTTGGCACCAAGACGGCTCAGCGCATCATCGTGGATTTACGCGAGAGTGCAGCAGCTTTGCTTGAGCGCGCAAGCGAAGGGGGTACAAGAACTCCGCCTTCTGCACGCAGCGCAAGTTCCTCGCTTGAGGGCCAAGCGGTATCGGCTTTGCTCAATCTTGGGTATAGCCGTGCCGTGGCCGAGCGCGTGGTCGTCGAAACGACGAAAGATCTCGATGCGGTGAGTTGCACCCTTGAGGCCGTTTTGCGCGGTGCCCTGCGGAGACTCATGAAATGAGCATTTTTTCGCCAGATCGCGATCATACACTAAGAAGCGTAGCTCCCGATGCTTTTTTGGATGATCGACACAATGATGAGACGCTGCGTCCCAGAACGCTTGAGGATTTCGTCGGACAAGAGCGCTTGCGTGCCAATTTGAGTGTTTTTATTCGCGCGGCACGTGAGCGCGGAGAGCCAGTCGATCACTTGCTTTTTTACGGTCCGCCGGGGCTTGGCAAAACGGCGCTTGCGCATGTCGTGGCTTGTGAGATGGGGGCAGAGCTTCGCGTGACGAGCGGTCCTGTGCTTGAGCGCGCGGGGGATCTTGCCGCACTGCTTTCGAACATCGAAGCGGGCAATGTGCTTTTTATCGACGAAATTCATCGCATGAGTCCGGTCGTTGAAGAAATTTTGTATCCGGCGATGGAGGACTTCAAACTCGACCTTTTAATTGGGCAGGGGCCGAGCGCGCAGTCGATTCAGCTCGATTTGCCGCGCTTTACTGTGATTGGTGCGACGACGCGCGCAGGGATGCTCACTTCACCTTTGCGCGATCGCTTTGGATATGTGGCGCGACTTGATTACTACTCCACCGACGAGCTCGCGCGCATCGTTGCGCGTTCAGCGCGAATTCTCGGGATTGAAATTGCGGCGGATGCGGCGCGAGAACTTGCGGGGCGCTCGCGTGGTACGCCACGAATTGCGAATCGTTTGCTGCGTCGGGTGCGCGACTTTGCGGAAGTCGAACAAGGCCGGGGCAGCGCAGTTTGCCTCGATGCTGTGTGCTTTGCTCTCGAGCGTCTCGAGGTGGATGTGGCCGGTTTTGATAAACTCGATCGCGCGTTGCTTAGCGCGCTTCTTGAAAAATTTAGCGGCGGTCCGGTGGGTCTTGAGACGCTTGCGGCCGCACTGGGTGAAGACAAAGGCACGCTTGAAGATCTCGTCGAGCCGTTTTTGATTCAGGGCGGCTACTTGGATCGTACGCCGCGTGGCCGTGTTGCGACGGAGCGCGCGCGCGAGCATCTTGGTGCTTCCGTGCGTACGACCCGAGGGCAGTCAGAACTTTTTTGATTTTCTCGTCGTGCGCATCTTCGTCGATCGTCGATGGTGGACTGGATTTGCACGAAATTTCGAGTTGTTTTCCGGATCGCTCAATAGCGATTTTGCGTGCGTACGTGCGTGTCGCGCGCGCAGTTTCTCGTGATGCGTTACGCGAGTGTCGGGGCGCAGCCGCAACGAAAGTTTGCTCGCGCAACTTCCTGGCTCAACACATTGACGCGCACTGCCGATAAACGGGTCGATCGACAGAATGGATCGAAGGGTCGAGATCAACCAGGAGAACGGGGTTGGGGTTGAGTTGGGTGCGTAATTTTGTGCGTGGGCTTGCCGTTTTGCTCGGGCTTCCGCTCGCGGTCATCGGCGCATTGGGCTGGAGACTTGCGAATTCGGGTGCGGATTCTCCCGAATATCGATTGGTTGGAAAGTTCATTGATACGGTTCAAGATCCTTGGCTTGACGCAAATTTGTTTAACGTTTTGAAAAGCTCGACTGGGCATTATGGATTGCTCGGTGTGGGCCTCGCCTGCATTGCGGTGGCAGTGCTTTGGCGAGGCAACACAGTTTCGAGTCAGGCGGCTGCATCCAGGGCCGCTGCGCAGAAATCGACTTCGGCGCGAGGCAAGACGGCGAATGCTGCAAGCGAAAAAGATGCGAAGCGTGACGCGAGCGCCAAGTCGGCATCGAAGCAAAAACCACCGACGGAGACGGCCGCAAAACCGCGGCAAGAAATTCAATACGACAAATCGACGGCGAAGAAAGTCCTCAAAGAGGCAGAGCATCTCGAAAAGGCCGGGCAGTTTAAGGATGCGGCCGAGCTGCAAGCGAATCTTGGAAATTATGAAAAGGCCGTCGAACTTTTCTTGCAGGCAGGGTTGTATGACCATGCCGCCGGTATTCGCCATGACGAGAATCGTTTCAGCGAGGCGGCCGAGTTGTATGTTGAAGGCGGCAATCTCGCTTCGGCGGCCGCACTTTATGCTGCGCACGGCGAGCCGCTGCGTTCTGCCGAATGCTACGAAAAGATGGGCAAACTCAGCGCAGCGGCGGAGATGTATGAGAAGGCGAATAAAATTGCCAAAGCAGCCGATTGTTACGCAGCGGCGGAATATCATCGTCACGCAGCTTCGTGTTATGTGAAGGTGCAGCTGTGGGCGAAGGCGGCGCAGTCGCTCGAACTGGTGACGATTGAAGAAAAAAGCAAGCTCAGCAGTGGCGGTTCGGATCCGCAGAAAGAACAAGAGCTACGCAAACTCGTGATGCAGACGGCGCGACTTTGGGCGCAGAGTGGCGACAAGGCCAAAGCGAAGGCGATTTTGCTACGCGGTGGTTGTTATGGGGCCGCCGCCGAATTGGCTTTCGAAGAGCAAGCCTACGAAGACGCTGCGGATTATTTTCAGCGCGCGCGCAATCCGCAAAAGGCTGCAGAGGCGCTACGCAAAGCGGGCAAAGACAAAGACGCAGATCGAATTTTGGGCTCGTACTATCGCGATCTTGGCGATGAACTTCGCGCAGCGCAACACTTTGAAGCGTCAGAAGAGTTTGGTGAAGCGGGCGATATTTACCGTCGGCTCGAACAGTTTGAGAAGGCGGGAGACTGTCTCGAAAAAGCGACGGACTATTATCAGGCGGCCGAGATGTTTCGCGCGTGCAACGACTTGCAGCGCGCGGGCGAATGTTTCGAGAAAGCCGGTGCCTACGAAGCGGCTGCAGAGTGTTTTGCGCAAACGGGCGATGTTGACAAAAATGCTTCGCTTCTCGAAAAGGGCGGACGATTTCTTGCGGCGGGCAAGAAGCATTACGAAGCAGGCCGCGAAGAAGAGGCGATCAAAATTCTGCAACAAGTCGAGCCCGAGAGTTCGGAGTTTTGCGCGGCCTCCGGCTTGCTGGGTGAGATTTTTCGCAAGCGCAATATGCTGCCGCTTGCGATCAAAAAACTACGTCAAGCCGTCGGAGATCATGCTGTCAGCTCAGAGAACGTGCAGGCTTATTTTTCCCTCGCACAAGCATGTGGTGCTGAGGGCAACTGGAGCGAGGCGGTCGAAATCTTCGAGAAAGTGATGGCTTTCGATTTTCATTTCAATCACGTCGAGGATTATTTGGCGCAGGCGCGTGCGGCACTTAAAAACGCAGAAGCCGAGAAGACGCGCGCTGCCGCTACGCACAAGACTCAGAATGGACGTTATGAAATTCTTGGTGAACTTGGCCGCGGCGGAATGGGCATCGTGTATCGCGCGAAGGACACTACGCTTGATCGGGAAGTGGCCTACAAGGTTTTGCCAAGCGAACTCAAAGAAAATCCGCAAGCGCTCAAGAATTTTCTTGCGGAAGCCAAGGCTGCGGCTGCGCTCAATCATCCTGGTATCGTTTGTGTGTATGATGCCGGCGAGCAAGACGGAAATTTTTATATTGCCATGGAGTTGGTCGAAGGTACGACACTGAAAGACATCGTGAAAAAGCGCGGCGCGATTGCACCAAACGGTGTACTGCATGTACTCGTGCAAATGTGCGAGGCCTTGGCTTATGCGCATGACAAAAAAATTGCGCATCGCGACATTAAACCCGCGAACACGATGTGGACGCGCGACAAGAAGGCGAAGATCATGGACTTCGGTCTCGCGAAGCTGATTGAAGAAGTACGCAATCACACGACCGTGGTGTCGGGCACGCCTTACTACATGAGCCCGGAGCAAGCTTTGGGCAAGAGTGTCGATCACCGCACCGATATTTACTCACTCGGTGTTTCGATTTTTGAGTTGGCGACGGGCACGTTGCCGTTCAAAGAGGGCAATGTTCCGTATCACCACGTGCATACGCCGCCGCCGAGCCCGCTCGACATCAAGCCCGACCTGCCACCCTTGCTCGCGAAAATTATTTTGCGCTGCATGAGCAAGGATCCGAATACACGCTACCAGTCCACGCGCGATATTTTGCAAGAAGTGCGCAACGCCACGGCTCGCGGTGAGGTTGCAAACTGAATTGCGCGGGCAAGCGGGGGAGTGATTGCGAAGGCCTGCGGTTTGCTCCCGTGATGTTTGTGTTACGGCCGTAACCCAAACATCACTCTTTTTCTTCTTGGCACTCTACCCGCACAGAGTTTGCGATGGACAAGACGCGCAGCGCTCCGTGTAACCCATTAGAAAGATTTAAGAAAAACTTTTTTTTGACTCTGCTTCGAATAATTCAGAACAGATCAAAGATGGCACGCCTCTTGCTTTTTTAACGGACGCCTGGTTGACAGTGCAGCAAATTCAATGGGTTATGCACGAAAGTTCATATTTGAGGCTCGGAGCCGGCGGATCAAAGGCAGGGGGACGCGTTGAACCAGAAGACGATCGCAGAGAAAGTGGCCTGTACGGGAATTGGCCTACACACGGGTGTAGCAGTACAGATGATGATGCACCCCGCGCGCCCAGATTCCGGCATTGTCTTTGTCCGAACTGATTTTTCGTATCCCATTGAAATTCCTGTACGCCCCGATTCGATTTGTGCGACGCGTCTTGCCACGACCCTTGGCCACGGTGATGCGACGGTTTCGACGGTCGAGCATGTGCTTGCGGCTCTCTATGCACTTGGCATTGATAATGTACGCATCGAGATTGATGGTCCAGAAGTGCCGGTGATGGACGGCAGCGCTGCTTCTTTTGTGCATTTGCTGCGCGCTGCGGGCACCTTCGAGCAAGATTGCAATCGTCGCGTGCTCAAGATTCGTCGTCCAATCGAGGTGCGCGACGGAGAGAAGCGCATCCGTTTGCTGCCGTCACGTTCGTTTAAGATTTCGTATGCCGTCGATTTCACGCATCCGATGATTGGTCGTCAAGAGATTCGCGAGTGGAAGATCGATGGCGACTGTTTTGAAAATGAAATTGCGCATGCGCGCACCTTTGGATTTTTGCATGAAGTCGAAGCGCTTTGGAAAGCTGGGCTTGCGAGGGGCGGTTCGTTCGAGAACACCGTGGTGCTCGATGATCACTCGGTTGTGAATCGCGAGGGACTCCGCTGGAGTGATGAGTTCGTGCGGCACAAGGCCCTCGATTTGATTGGCGATCTGGCAGTGCTCGGAATGCCTATTCAAGGTCATGTTTGCGTCGAGCGCGGCGGGCATGCGATGCATCAAAAATTGATCGTAGCCATTCTCGAAAATCCGTCGGCGTGGCAAATCGTCGAGCCTGCGACGGGAGACTTCTTGGGGCTTGATGTCATTCCGTTTGGCGCTCTGGTCCGCGCAACGGCCTGATCGTTTTTATTTCACCAACTTTCGTTTTGTTTTTCCCGTACAGGTTCCGATTTGGTGCTTCGTGCGCGCAGTGCGCTGAGTGTGCGCAACTCTTTTTTGTGTCGAAAATAGAAGAGCGTGGTTAGAGTTTATCGAGTTCGCGTGCGAGTTCAGTGCAGGCGACGATGTCAAGAAATTCGAGTCCCATTCCTTTTGATTTTCCGGTTTGTACCGCCTGCAAGGTTTCGTCGCTCCACGCGACACGGCTTGGAATTTCGAAGGTGCGATTTGTCTTTGGCAAGCGAAATTTCACGGTGAGAAGTTTGCCTTTGCTGAGGCGTAGCGGTGATTCGAGAAACATCCCGCCGACACCAAGCGTTGTCGCATAGTCGCTGTAGATCGTGCCATCGATTGCGTATTCGACGAGAAGGCGAACTGTTTTTCGTCGGTAGCGCCGTTTGATTTTGAATTGATCTTCTTCCATTTCACTCTCAGATCGTTTCGAGCCAAACGGCATAGATACGGCGCAAAAGATCCAGCACTTCAGGGCAGGAGGCTGCAACCGACGTGAGATCGGTATCGGGACGGATTGCGCTTGCTTCGGCGTCGGTCGCATCTTGCAAGAGTGCGGCGAATGCCGGATAAAGTTCACCGTTGGTTTCGGCGAGTGCCGCGACGACGGCCAAGCGGCGCAGTTCCGTGCGCCAGGCGCCAAAGTCGATGCGCATGACTTCCGTCGGAGAGCTTTCGCCGAGAAGTTTTCGAATTTTGCGTCGGCGCAGCATGCCGAGACTTGAGGCCAGTGAGTTGACGAGATGGCCATCGCCGCTGACTTGCTCGGATTGGAAGGCGATCTGTGACACCAAAGTGAGAGTGTCTGCAAGCGCCGCCGTGGAAAGAGGTACGAGTGCCGGAGCAGCGAGTTCCCCTTCGGCAGCAAGCAATTCGGTGCGAAAACGCGCGAGAGGATCATTTTCTGCGGCTGGAGGCAAGTTGGATGCCTCCGAGGCGCCCCGGGCTTGTGCGATTTCTGAGCGGGTGTGAATCGCCACTTGGCGCAGATTTTCCCAGAGTTCGTTTTTCATCTTTAAAGTGTCGCGCAGTGGAAGCACGATGCGCGTTGGTGCAGCGTCGCGATCGTCCGCGCTGAGAGCGCCGAGGGCGCGCAAAATGGCTTGTCCATTTTCAGCAGCCTGAAAGTGGCGTCGACCCAGAGCGATTTGCACCAAAGCGCGCAATGACGCAACGCGTACAGGATTTTGTTCGATCAAAATTTTGTGTCGCGCGATGGCCTCATCCCAGTCGCCTGGACGTTGCGAGAGCAGCTCGGTCAGTGACTCTTGTGCCGCTTGCAAGTTGGGATGGTTTTGCAGCGCCTTGCGATACGAGGCGATGGCGGCCTCGAGGTTTTCGAGGGGGCCGGCCTGTAAGCGTGCGAGTTGGTGATAGACCTCTGCGAGTGCGAGTTTGTCGTCGCCGCAATAGGAGAGAGCAAACGTTTCCAGCAGTGCGGCGGCGTTGCGCCATTCGCCCATGACGCGAAGCAAACGTGCACCGGAGAGTGCTGCAAGCGTGCACTGGCAATCGGCTCGCGCTGCTTGGCAATACGCTTCGGCCGCCGCGTTGCGATCCCCTTGAATTTCAAAGACTTTCGCGCAAACGAGTTGCAATCGCGCTCGCAGCACGGCGTCGACGTTCGCACGCTCAATCTCTTGTGTAGCCACTTCGAGAGCGCGCGCAGGTTGCTTGGTTTGCAGTAAGAGTTCGGCGAGCATGACGCCTGCTTTTGGATTTTGTGGGTCCTCTTCTTGGGCAAGGCGAAGGTGCTCTTCGGCTTTTTCGGGCGCGTAATTTGTAGCAATTTCGATTTCCGCAGCGCGTATCCAATGCGTGGCGCGTTCAAGCTTAGACGTGCTGTGCTCAGCCCAACGCAAAAGTGCGTCAACTGTATTTTGTGTATGGTCCATTGTTTCCAAGATGCGCACGATGCCTGCATGACTCTCTTGCAGTTGAAGGTCGAGAGCGAGCGATTCCTCATAGCGCGTGAGTGCGGCTTGCATTTCGTTTTGCGCTTCGAGCGTCTGTCCAAGAAGTTGCAGGTGTCGGGCGCGCGCTGGATTGTCTCCAGGTAGCGCAAGACGCTTTTCGAGGGCGTGGCTTGCGGCCACGTTGTCTCCGAGTTCGATCAACGCTTCGGCGCTTGCAGCAAGAGCCTCAGCATGATTGGGCTCGATTGCCAATGCGGCGGCATAGAAGCGCACCGCAGATTCAAAGCGTTGGCGTTGGCGCGCGCAGCTGGCACCGACGAAAGCTGTCGCGAGACGTCGCTCCTTGGGCATGCTGAATTCAGCTGTTGCAAGATCAAGCGCTCGGCCTGCGCAGAATTCGCTTTGTTCGATGCGACCAAGCTGCATTGCAGCCTGGGCAAGTTTGGCGTAGGCGAGAGCATTCGCTGAATCTCGCTCCGTCGCTTTTTTGAGTAATGCAGCGGCACGTTCAGCATCTTGTGTCAAAACGAGATCGGCTGCTTGAATGAGGTGCGTTGCAGCAACGTCGGATTTGAGTAAAGAAGCCGCTTTTTCATAGGCGCTAGCGGCTGCATCCAGATTGCCGCGTTCTTGGTGTAGCAGTGCGGCCGCATCCCAGGCGGCTGGATTTTGCGAATCGATCGCAATGGCGCGCTCGATGTGTGCAAGGGCTTCTTCGGGCCGCTCCAAACTTTCAAGTACGCGCGCAAGTTGCAATTGGTTTTCGCAGCTTGCATTGGCCGCTGGATCGTCGCACCAGCTTGCAAACGTCGTAGCAAAATTGACGAGATCGCCACGCTGTTCATAAAGTTTTGCGAGCCGTAGGCGCTGTGATATGTCTAACACATTAATGTGTTGAGCGGATTCAAGGGCATAAATGGCACGCTCGGAGTCATTCAAATTATTTTCAGCGAGTTCAGAAATGCGGATCCATACCTCGTAGCGTCGCTCGTCTTCTTGTGAGCTAAGCACATCGAGTTCGCTTTGATAGAGATTGTGCGCACTGCGCCAATCTTCAACGGATTCAAAAAGTGCTTCGAGGGCACGAATGGATTCGAGGTCGTACGGGTTGCATTCGATCGCCGCGGTAAAGGCTTGACATGCGGTCGTTGTTGAACCCAAGTGGCGCCATGACACTTGTCCGAGTCGATGCCAAAGCGCGGCGCAATCCGTGGCGGAAAGATCTTGCGCCAGTTCGATTTCACGCCGCAGACTTTGCGTGAGTTCGGGCCAGCGCCCGATTTGTTCTGCGACGATGCGATATCCACGCAGCGCTTCGAGCGACTCGGGATTTTGGTCGATGGCTTTTTGATATGCCGACATGGCGCGAACAGGTGTGAGCATTTTTTCATGCTGAAGTCGTGCGAGCTCGAGCCATTCCTCGAACGTGCCGCCGTTGCGATCGACGCGAGCTTGCAAGTACGAGGCGGTGGCGGCATGGCTGCCTTCTTGGCGAAGCAGCGCGAGCAAACGGATTTCTGCCATATCGTATTCATGCGACGCAACATTATCACCGACGGAAATCGAGGCAATCAATGCTGTGTAGTGTTGGATTGCCTTTCGAGGCTGGCCGAGCTTTTCTTCATAACACTGCGCAAGCTCGCGATGCAGTTCACGGCGGCGCTCGCTAAAGACGGATGCTGCGGGATCCAGCGACGCGAGCTCTGTTTCCGCCACTTGCGCCCAGGCGGCAAACTGGGCGGTGTGCTTTAAGGTACGTCCCAATCCTTGCAAAAGTTCGATGCGTTGTATGCCAGAAGCGTCGCATAATGACTCAAAAAAGTGTTGTGCAGCCAAATGCGGTTCTTGTAGAACGCCCTCGTAGAGATTGGCGAGTGTGAGGTGCAAAGCGCGGGCCTCTTCACCATTGGCTTGGATAAGCCGAGCTTCGAGGATTTGAGCGCGTGCGCGCGGTTGTTTCGTGAGTGTATACAAACGCTCAAGTTCTTGGAGCAAGCGCGAATTTGTGGGCGTGATTCTGCGCGCTTCTTCAAGAGCGCGGATGGCGCAGCCTGGCGCAGCGAGATCGGTTTCGAAAAGTTGCGCACGTTCGAGGTGAATTTCAAGACGCCGTTCGGTGTCGATGGCGAGTTCGAGTTCGGCTTCCAGTGTAGATATCAACGCATTAGTGTGTCGTTCACGACGATGCAAATCTTGGATTCGACGCAGCAGTGCGATGTCATGGGGTTGTTCGACGCGCAAACGTGCAAGCCACGGCAGCGCCGCGCTGGCCGCGAGATGACACTCTGCGATTTCGGCTGCGGTTTCATAAATTTTACTGCGCTTCGCCGTAGTTTCGGCGTCGTGCGCATCGAAGAGCAAAAGATCGAGTACGTCACTCCAGCGTTGTTGATGCTCGAAGAGTTCGCGCAGGGCTGCGCGTGCTTCGTGATTTTTGGGATCCAGCGCCAAGGCTTGACGATAACTTGCGAGTGCAACGCCTTCGTGCTGGGGCTCACGCGCGAGTGCTGCAGCACGCCGTGCGAGCAAAGTCGCTTTTTCGCGCGGATCGTTGGTGTGTGAGGTGGCGATGGCCAGCAGATCGAGCAATGCACCACGATCGTTGAGTTCTTCTGTGAGTGCCAGCGCGCCGTCTAACGCATCTCGGTGTAGAGAATCAATTTTTAATACATGCTGATAGTGCGCCAGAGCTTTTTGCGGTTGCGAAAGTGCGGCGCGGTAGAGATCGGCCAGTTCGAGATGGGTGGCGACGCTGTCGTTACTTTGCGAATCGGACAGGTTCGAGAGTTGCGCTTCGAGCATTCGTGCGAGCGGAGCTGCCTCGCCGAGTTTGCGGTACATCTCGCGCAGCGGCGCTTCGATCGTCGGGTCACCCGGCCGTTCGGCTAGTGCGTGATGAAAGGCGATGGAGGCTTCGCGGTATTCACCGCGTTTGGCCTGGATCTGCGCTTGACGCAAATACCATTCCGTGAGATCTCCGGCGACACGGTGTTCATGGAGTACGCGGTTGCAAAGCTTGAGTAGTGCAAGTTCGTCATCGCACTGCGAATACAGCGTCGAGAGAGCTTCGGCCAATGGCAAGATACTCGTCGCTTCATCGAGACCCTCTTCGAGTAAACGAATGGCAGCGGGCGCGTCGTTGAGTTTTTCAGTAAGCAGCTTCGCTGCTTGCAATTGCAGTGTCATGCAGCGCTCGACGCTTTCCGGTGTTGGATTGATGCGAAGCGCAGCGATCTTGTTTTCGAACATGCTTGCGAGCGAGTTCCAATCGCTGCGTGCTTCGAAGCATTGCGTTAAGAAATTAGTGGCATCAATGTGTGTAGGCTCAAGAATAAGTAACTCTTGATAGTGTTGTTCGGCGCGTTCGAAATTTTCAAGTAGTACGTACAATTTTGCAGCTTGACCGTGTAGTGCGATGAGGCGCGTGATGTCGGGCGCGGTGGCATTGCTGGATGCGAGCTCGTCCTCCAAGATGCGCAGCAGTTCGGGAGCTTGTGTTTCGGGCGAAAAAAGCGCTGCGAGTTCTTGCCAGAGTTCGCGCCGTTCGGGGCGCAAAGCAAGCATTTGACGCAAGTTGTCTGCGGCGGCATCCATGCGCTGCAAACGATCTTTGAAAAGCGTGTGCAAGCGCGAGCGAAGTGCAAAATCTTCGCTCGCTGCACCTCGACCGAGTTTGCTTTTCAGGAGGGCAGCGAGTTCTCCCCAGGCCTTCGCGCTTTCAAGAATTCGTTCTAGGCGAACTTCGGCTTCGCTGGTGATATACGGATCGTGTTTTTGCAGACACAATTCAGTGTAAATTGTACGCGCCGTTTCGGAATCTTGCAAAGCATCCTCAAGCAACGTCGCGCGTTCGAATTCGAGCGCGGCCTTTTGCCGTGGATCGTCTTCGTTTTTTGCACGTTCACCGAGTGTCGTTGCGAGCAAGCGTGAATCTTGGGCAATGCGTGCGGCGCGTTCGAGCCCGAGCGTGGCCGTTTCGGATCGGATTGTCGCGTTGGCGTCGCGTTCTTGAATGCTGTGATAAAGCGCGATCGCCTCGTTGGTGCGCTCCAGTGGGTTTAGAAGCAATTCCGCGCGTTGCAAGTCGAGATCAAGGGCTTCGCTCGAATCGGGCTGTAAGCGAGCACTGCGCCATGCGAGGTGCGCAACGAGCTCGTCGGTGGCATGACTGCGTTCGAGTAAGTCTTCGAGTAGCGGAATGCACTCCTCGTCGCCGGCGTCACGCAATGTGCGGCAGAGGACCAAGGCTCGCGACGTATCACCAATGTGTAGGCCTAGCAACTTTGCGAGCTGACGCTGTTTTGCGACTTTGGATGGTCCACTGGAAAGCCCCACCTGTTTTTCGAGTACGTCGGCAAGAGCCTGCATGTCTTCGTCGCGGTGCAAAAGCGGTTCGAGGAGGGCGAGTATTTCAAGTTTGTTGGGATGGTGTGGTGCTGCTTGCAGTGAGGCTTGCAAGAGTGCGCGCGCAATGTCCGGCTGATCCAGCTCGAGGTGTAGCTTGGCACGCCGCAGCAAATTGTCGGCGAGTTCTACGTCAAGCAAGTTGTCGCTTAATTTGGCAAGCGTGACGCAAAGCTCGCGTTTGCAATTGAGTTTTTCTTGAAGCTCTGCAACGCGTTCAAGTGTCGGGAGATGTTCTGGAGAGAACTCAAGAGCGCGCTCAAGCCAGTACAACACTTCAGAATGTCGATCTAACTTTTCAAGCTGTGGAACGATGCGTTCGATCAATTCTTCGAGGCGTGCCGGATCTGTGCATTGGTTCGCTTCACGCAAAAAACTTGCGAGAAGCTCTTCGGAGTTGCCCGATCCGAGCGCAAGGCGCTCAAGGCCATTGCACGCACGCGAGGAAGTCGGTTGCAAGGCGAGTGCTTCTTCAAAAGCGAGCTTTGCACGCTCGGACTCTTGAAATTGATCTTGTAAGAGTTCGCCAAACGCGCAAAGCAACTCGGCACGCTGTGTACCCTCACTTTGTGCAATGACGGATTCCAGGAATCGGCGCAGATCATTCCAGGCGCCACTGCGGCGATACAGGCGCTCCAGTGCAGGCACGACATCAAGGATCGAAGGGTTGGCGAGGAACGCGCGCTCATAGGCATCGAGAGCTTGTTCGAGATCGCCGCGCAGTTCTTCGTGGACCATGCCGATTTCGGCCAAAATCGCAGCGTGTTCCGTCGGAGAAAAACTTTTTACCGTCGCACGCTTTTCGAGTATTTCGAGAAGTTCAGGATACATCGCATTGCGTCGGTATAAGTTGGAAAGCATTTCGAGGACGGCTCGGCTTTCCGGCCATGCTTGCAATGCGGTGCGTAGCCCACGCATGGCTTCTTGATCGTCGCCGGCTGCGGCACAAAGCGATGCATGTTCAAGAATGATTTCCGTCGGTGCATTGACGCCTGCAATTTTGACGAGTTGGTCGAGGGATTCTTTTTGTCCAATTGGATTGTCGTCGGTGCGCTCAAGTGTGGCGAAGGCGAAATGCACTTCGGGGTCGCTCGGTGCAAGTTGGCGTGCGCGTTCGAGCCAGTGCCGAGCGAGGGCCGTATTGCCCAGGCGTTCGAGTTGCAAAAGGCCTGCTTCGAGTGCAATGGCAGCGCGCATGCGGGCGCCGGTGGCGAGTTGAAAGTGACGCTCTTGCAAATCGTTCAGTACATCCCATTGATTCTGCGTCATCGCCAGAATGATTAGGGCTTCGATGGCGTCGAGATTTTTCGGATCTTCGGCGTGCGCGCGCTGATAGAGTGCCGCTGCTTCGCCGGCACGCTCGGGCATTTCTTCATAAAGTGTTGCCAGCAGGGCGAGCGCTTCGGCACAGGCCGGACCGGATTTTGTTTGTTCGACGAGACGCCGCAAGACTTGTTCGCATTCCGCATTTTGGTGTAGGGCTTGTAGACTTTTTGCAAGTCCCTTGAGAAGGCGCGGGCTTGCTGCAACACCTTGGCTTGCTCGCTCGAACACCGCACGGGCTTGCTCTGCGTTGTGCAGTTTGTCGAGCCAGATTTCACCCATTTCGGTTTGCAGAGAGCTGCGTTCGATATCGGTGAGATCGGCTTGTTCCGCAAGTTCTGCGATCTGCAAAACCTGCTCCCATTGCCCGCGCTCGGCATGGATTTGGCGCAGTCGTTGCAGCACCACACGATTCTTTGGTGCCGCCTGCAAAATTTGTTGGTAGAGATCGAAGGCTTCGTCTTTGCGGCCACAGCGTTCATCAAGGACTTGCGCCAGACGCAGAAGGATTCGCGCTTTTTCCGTCGGATCTTTTTCGAGATCAGGAGCCTCGATGCGACGTTGATAAAGTTCGACCAAAGATTCCCAACGCCCGCTCACATAGTCGGCTTCTTCAAGTGCCGCAAAGGCGACGCGGTTGCTTGGATTTTCAAAGAATTGCTCGCGCTGACGTTCGAGCATTGGCGCTGACTCCATTGCTTTTTTGAAAGGTATTTCGCCGAAAGCTTTGCCGGAAAGTACCGGAGACTATCGACCTCTTTGGTCGCGAGCTTGAAGGGTTTTGATTGCAGGCCGAGAGAGATTTAATTAGGATTTTCAGGCGCTTAGCAGGACCTGTCGCAAAGTCTCCGCGTGTCATGCAAAAAAATCTCTTAGCAACATTTTTTATGGTGCTGCAGCCGCAGCGCAAACGAGAAGGACGGATGCTTGCATGACTGCCAAAGATCCCTCCGATCCGCAGGAGCGATCTGCACCGGCGCCGGAGATCAACCGCTTTGCGCAATTTCGGGAAGTCACCTCGGAGCCGAGCGAAGCAGATCTCGATCGTGCGGCGCAGAGCGATTTGAAGCGCCGTCGCCGCGATTTGTATCTGAGCTTTCTCGTCATTGCCGTCATCGCGGCGATTGCGCTCGTGCAACCGCTGACGCGCCTTGCACGCGGTGTCGATGCCAGCGCTCTGTTTCTATTTCTGAACGGCTTTACGGTCATTTTGATTGCGCTGCTGGTGTTTTTGATTACGCGGAATTTTTACAAGCTCTTCCTTGAGCGTCGGCGCGGTATTCTCGGCTCGCGGCTCAATCTCAAATTCATTTTTGCTTTCATTTTGATTTCGCTCGTACCCACGACGGTGTTGTTCATCATCTCGGCGGGTTTCATTCGCCACTCGATCGACAAATGGTTCAGCCTCGAAGTGGATCGTGCTCTCGATCAAAGTAGTCGCGTCGTCGATATTTACTACGAGGCGTATGAGAAGAACGCGCTGTTTTATGGCAACCAAATGGCGAAGTTTGTGAGCGAGCAGCGTTTGCTACGCGAAGAAAATCTTGCCGATCTCGAACGCTTCGTGAATCAGAAACAGCGCGAATACAATCTCGGTGTCGTCGAGGTGTTTAGTTCCACCGGCGAAGAACTCGTGACGGTGGTAAACCCCGAGATTCCGACGGCGACCTTCACGCGGCCGGAAGCCGATTTCGTGCGTTCGGCGCTCGCCGGGCGCGAAGATTCGCGCGTCGAAGAAGTCGGTGCGGCCGATATGGTGCGCGGCGCGGTGCCCATTTTTTCGTCGCAGCCACCGGTGCAAGTCGTCGGTGTCGTCGTCGTAAACTACTTGGTACCGATTTCGGTGGCTCGTCAAGCGTACGATATTCGTTCGGCGCTTGAGGGTGTACGGCGCGACATCGGCACCGTCGGAAGCGTGAGCACGGCCTATCAGCTCGAACTTTTGCTTGCGTTTTTGGTCGTGATGCTGCTTGCGACGTGGATGGGTTTTCGCTTGGCCAAGGGCGTGACGGGTCCAATTCGAGCATTGGCCGAAGGCACGGCAGAAGTCGCACGGGGTAATCTCGACGTGACGGTCGCCGCGACCACCGACGATGAAATCGGCTTTCTCGTGCAGTCGTTCAATCGGATGATCCAAGACTTGCGCGATACGCGCCGCGGCCTTGAGTTGTCGAATGCCGAGCTCGATCAACGGCGACGCTATATGGAAATCGTCTTGCGTAACGTCGGTGCGGGCGTGGTCTCGATCGATGCCGAAGGCCGAGTGAGCACGATCAATCCTGCGGCGCTGCGTCTTTTGCGGCTTCCGGTGGGCGTGCCACTCGTTGGCCGTCCAATCCGCGAATTGCTGCAAGGGGCGTCGCTAGCGGAAGTTCTGGAAGATTTCGAGGAGCGATTGCAGGCGAGTTCGCGTGAAAGTATTCGTCGCGAAGTGCAGATTCCCGTCGGAGAAGATTCACTTGCGCTCTTGCTCAACCTCACCGTCTTGCAGGATGACGACGGACAGCGCGTCGGTGCGGTGATGGTGATTGATGATTATTCGCAGCTTGTGAAGGTGCAGCGCATGGTGGCGTGGCGCGAGGTGGCGCGTCGCATTGCGCATGAAATTAAAAATCCGCTCACGCCGATTCAACTTTCGGCACAGCGCATTCGCAAGCGCTTTCGCGATGAAATCGCGACGAATTCACAAAGTGCGCAAATTTTCGATGAGAGCGTCGATGCGATTTTGACGCAGGTGGAAGATTTGAAATTGCTCGTGAATGAATTTTCAAATTTTGCGCGCTTACCGACGGCAAATCCCAAGCCTGGCGATCTCAATCAAATCGTGCGCGAGGTGTTGGCAAGCTATGCCGGTACCGAAGGTGTGACCTTGCGCGATCGACTCGATGAAGCGCTTCCCAGTGTAGAGCTTGATAAAGAGCAAATGCGTCGCGTGCTGACGAATCTAATCGACAATGCACTTTCGGCGGTGAAAGAAGTGGCCTCGCTGCGTGCGGGCGAAGTCGAAATCGTGACGATTTATGATGCTGCTTTGCAGTCAGTGCGTTTGGAAGTTGCGGACAACGGTGTTGGAATTGTACCGGGGCAGCGTCGCGAAATTTTCGATCCGTACTTTTCAACCAAGAAACATGGTACGGGTTTAGGCCTTGCTATCGTTTCGCGAATTATTGCGGATCATAATGGCTATATCCGAGTGCATGACAATCCGCCGCAAGGCTCACGCTTCATCATCGAATTGCCGGTGCGAAAATGAGTAACACAAAAACTCGATACGGAGAAAAATGTGAATCGTGTTTTGATCGTCGATGATGAAGTCAGTATTTGCCGCTCGCTTTCGGGGATTCTTTCGGATGAAGGTTATGCCACGACTATGGCGCTCGACGGCGAAAAGGCGCTCGCCGAATTAAAAAATAAAGAGTTACCGGATATTGTGTTACTCGATATTGCGATGCCTGGCCGCGACGGGCTCGACATCCTCGAAGAGATTCGCAGGCTTTGGCCCGAGTTGCCGGTGGTGATGATGAGCGGGCACGGGACGGTCGAGACGGCTGTGCGTGCGACTCGACTCGGCGCTTTCGATTTTGTCGAGAAACCGCTTTCTCTTGAAAAACTTTTGCTTACGCTTCGTCACGCACTCGATCAGGTGCAGCTCGTCAGTGAAAATCGCAAACTTCGTGCGAGTGCAATTCGTGCCCACGAAATCATTGGTGAATCCGCTCCGATCAAAAAACTCAAAGAGCAACTTCGCGTTGTCGCACCGACGAACGGTTGGGTGTTGATTACGGGCGAGAACGGTACGGGCAAAGAACTCGTGGCACGTCAAATTCACATGCAAAGCAAGCGCGCACACAAGGCCTTTGTCGAAGTCAACTGTGCAGCGATTCCGGAAGAGTTGATTGAGTCGGAGCTTTTTGGTCACGAGAAGGGAGCTTTTACGGGTGCGATTGCGCAAAAGCGCGGCAAGTTCGATCTCGCAAATGGTGGCACGATCTTCCTCGATGAAATTGCGGATATGAGCCTCAAGACGCAAGCGAAAATCTTGCGAATTTTGCAAGAGCAAAAATTCGAACGCGTTGGCGGGAACGAGACGATCGAAGTTGATGTGCGCGTGATTGCAGCGACGAACAAATCGCTCGAAGCGGAAATCGAGGCCGGACGTTTTCGCGAAGATTTGTTCTATCGCCTGAATGTGATTCCGTTTCGCGTGCCGCCGCTGCGCGATCGACGTAGCGACATTCCGTTACTGATTGAAAATTTCCTGACAGAATTCTGTGTAGAAACCGGTGTAAAAACGAAGACGATTTCTGACGAAGCGATGCAGCTCTTGCAAAATTATTCCTGGCCCGGAAATGTGCGCGAACTTCGCAATCATATCGAACGCATCGTGTTGATGACGCCGGCGAAAAAGATCGAAGTCGATGATTTGCCCGAGACGGTGATTGGCGCTGCATCGCCGAGCGCGGACTTGCCGGAAGAGGCCACGCTCGAGGGTGCACGCAAGGCGTTTGAACGTGAGTTTCTGATGAAGAAGCTGCAAGAACACGATTGGAATATTTCACGCACCGCCGAGGCGGTGGGGCTTGCGCGAGAAAGTCTTTCGCGAAAACTTCGCACTCTCAAAATTGAGACGCAGCGCGAATGAACATGGATGCGCGCAGTCCGCGAACGCAAGGCGTGAAGATCGTGCAACGCGCAAACATGTCGGATTTGGCTGCGATCGCTGCGCTTGCGCATGATGTTTTGCCGGATGCGTGGTCGCAGGCCAGTTTTGAAGCGCATTGGCGTACGCCACGAAATGATCTTTGGTGGATTTGTGAGTGCGATGGACGCGCCGCCGGTTATCTTGCTGCACGCCGCCTCGACGATGAAGGTGAGATTCTTTCGCTTGCAGTAAGTGAAAAATTTCGTCGGCAAGGGTTGGCGTCGGCGCTGTGGAAGGCGCTGGAAGCTTCACCAGAATGGCGCGAGGTTGTGCGCGTGCATCTGGAGGTGCGCGAAAGCAATGAAGTAGCGAAACAATTTTATGTACGGCATGGCTTTGTGCGAGTCGGCAGGCGACCGCATTATTATTCCAATGGGGAGGCAGCGATTTTGATGACACGAGAAGGTGTACGTCCACCGAATCAAGAGGCTGCACGAAATGCGTCGATCGGAAAAGCGGCTTGCCCAGGCGTTGCGGTGTCGGGCTGGAGCGCAGCGTCGTCGCTTGCGCTGCGTACACAAGCCGAAGTCGTGGCCAATTTGCAGGAAGCGGCCGAGCAGTATCGCTTGCGACTGCGCGTTGCGGGCTGGCCCAGCGTGCAGCCAGGACAATTCGTCATGCTCTCCCCCAAAGCGGGGCCAGCGACGGAGTGTACGGATCCGTTGCTTGCGCGGCCGATGGCGATTTATCGGATCTTTGCGCAAGGCGCTGCGTGCGAGATTGAGATTTTGTATCGCGTCGTCGGGCGTGGCACGGCGCTTCTCACTGGGGTTTTGCCGGGGGCAAAGCTTGGCATCGTCGGACCGCTCGGTCGCGGCTTTCCGGCACCCAAGGTGCGAGAGCGCTCGATTCTCGTCGGTGGAGGATCGGGGATTGCGTCGCTGTATGGCCTTGCGCGTGCGGCGGCCGAGCGTGTACGCGAGACGGGCGAAGGACGCGTAACGGTTTTGCTCGGCGCACGCACGCAAGCCGACTTGGTGGCGCAGAGTGATTTTGCCGCTCTGGATGTCGAGCTCATGCTTGCGACGGAGGACGGCAGTGCGGGTGTGCGCGGGCTCGTGACGGAACCACTGCACACGCTTCTTGAGGATGCGGCCTCGCAAACGGATGTCGTGCTCTATGTTTGTGGCCCAACACCGATGATGCGCG
>CAYRID010000027.1:0-27096 GCA_964424225.1 uncultured Geobacter sp. | reverse complement strand
ATCAAAGCCGGCGAAGTGCACGCCATCATGGGACCAAACGGCTCCGGGAAAAGCACTCTGGCCAACACACTTTCAGGTCGATCCGGATACGAAGTCGTTTCGGGCAATGTCACATTCCTTGGCAAAGATCTCCTCAGCCTCTCGCCGGAGGAACGCGCACGCGAAGGCTTCTTCCTCGGCTTTCAATATCCCGTCGAAATTCCTGGTGTGAGCAATATGTACTTCTTGCGCGCAGCCTTGAATGCAATTCGAAAACATCGCGGCGAACCCGAACTCGACGCGCTGGATTTTCTCACACTCGCCAAAGAAAAAATGAAACTCCTCGAACTCGATGAAACGCTGGCGAAGCGCTCCGTGAATGAGGGGTTTTCCGGCGGTGAGAAGAAGCGCAACGAAATTTTCCAGATGGCGCTCTTGCAACCGAAGTTTGCGCTGCTCGACGAAACCGATTCGGGTCTCGACATTGATGCGCTGCGCATCGTCGCAAACGGCGTCAATTCTTTGCGCCATCCGGAGCGAGCGTTCTTGTTGATTACGCACTATCAACGCTTGCTCGACTACATCGTTCCCGACTATGTGCACGTGCTCTTCCATGGACGCATCGTGAAATCGGGCGGCAAAGAACTCGCTCTCGAACTCGAAGAAAAAGGCTACGGCTGGATCGAAGCCGAAGTCGCAAAGCAAACCCGCGCATAGCATAGGAAACACCGTGGATTCGCACGCACATTACCTCGAACGCTTCACGCGTAGCGCCGTAGCGCGCAGCGCCGATCCGCGTTGGCTTGCCGCAAAACGCGAAGCTGCACTCGCCGACTTCGAACGCCTTGGTTTTCCGTCGCAAAAACTTGAAGATTGGCGTTACACGAACATACACGAGATCGCAGAAGCTGCGTTTGAACTCCCTACACAAAAAGAGGTTCACTCCGCCGCAATCGCTCTCTCGGAAGAACTTGCAACTTACATTTTGCCCGACGGATTACGGCTCGTTTTTATCGATGGCATTTTTTGCCCTGAACTTTCCGTAACGAATCCTGCCCCCACGGGCCTTGTTTTGTGCAATCTGCGTTCTGCTTTGCAAAGCGACAGGCAACTTTTGATTGAAGAAAATCTTGGAACCCACCTCGCGAGCGAAACAGACGGCTTTACTGCACTCAACACAGCCATGTTTCAGGATGGCGCCTTCGTGCATCTTGCGCAGAATCTCGCCTTTGAGCATCCGATTCAAATTTTGCACTTCGCGGGTGCGAGCGGAGCTGATCGTGCTTGTTTCCCGCGCAATCTCTACCTTTTGGAACCCAACAGCCAAGCGAAGATCTTTGAATCTTTCGTGAGCTTCGATACAACGCGTTCTTTTTGCTCCGCCTCGACGGAGATCGTTTTGAGTCGCAATGCAAAACTCGAACAGGTGCGAATCCAGCGCGAAGCATCAACGGCTTTTCATGTCGCTACAACAAGTATACACCAAGATGAGTCAAGCTCTTTTTCTGCAACCTCGGTGGCACTCGGCGGAAAACTGACGCGCCATAACTTGCAGGCGACACTACTCGCCGAAGGTTCCGAGTGCCGCGCGCGTGGACTCCTCACTTCGTACGCACGCAACGTCGTCGATCAGCACACTCTGGTTACGCACGAGAAGCCACATTGCACGAGTCAAGGCTATTTCAAATGCATTCTCGCCGATCACGCTCGCGGTGTTTTCAACGGACGCGTGATTGTACAACCCAATGCGCAGAAAACTTCGTCACTGCAATCCAGCAAAAATCTGCTTCTTTCCGACGGTGCAGAGATTGATAGCAAGCCCGAATTGATTATCTATGCCGACGACGTGAAATGTTCGCACGGTTCTACGACCGGCACACTCAATGAAGATTCACTCTTCTATTTGCGCTCACGCGGCATCGCAAAATCCGAAGCCAAGAATTTGCTCACGCGCGCATTCGCAGCAGAAATCACGGAGCAGATTCCCAGCGCCATTCTACGCGATCGCGTCGATGCTTGGCTTGCCGATTACTTTTTGGAGCACTTTGCGCAGGATGCCCCGTCGATGGGCGATACCCGCGAGGTGCAGCCATGAAGCAGCCTCTCGATATTGCACGTCTGCGGCGCGATTTTCCGCTTCTCTCACAAACGGCGCATGGCAAACCACTCGCTTATCTCGATAACGCCGCGAGCACACAAAAACCGCAAGTCATGATTGACCGATTTACGCAGTTTTATCGCAGTGAGTACGCAAACATACATCGCGGAGTGTATGAGCTAAGTCAAAATGCAACGCAAGCATACGAAGCCGTTCGCGAAAAAGTGAAAAATCTTTTGAATGCCAAGAGTGCGCGCGAAATCATTTTCGTACGCGGAACGACGGAAGCGATCAACCTCGTAGCGCAAAGTTACGGTCGCTCAAGGCTACAGGCCGGAGATGAAATTTTAATTACGGCCATGGAGCACCACTCGAATATCGTGCCGTGGCAAATCCTCTGCGAACAAGTTGGCGCTGTTTTGCGTGTCGCTCCCATGAATCAGAACGGCGAACTCCTGCTCGAAGAGTTTGAAAATTTGCTCTCTTCAAAAACGAAGATTGTGAGCATTGTGCATGTCTCCAACGCACTCGGCACAATCAATCCCGTCAAAGAAGTCATTGCGCGCGCTCATTCCCGTGGAATTCCTGTACTCGTCGATGGTGCGCAAGCGGTGTCACATCTTCGTGTCGATGTACAAGATCTCAATTGCGACTTTTACGCACTCTCTGCACACAAACTTTTCGGACCTTCCGGCATCGGTGTGCTCTACGGGCGCACAGAACTCTTGAATGCCATGCCACCTTATCAGGGCGGTGGCGATATGATTCTTTCGGTTTCGTTTGAAAAGACGATTTTCAACGAAATTCCACATAAATTTGAAGCGGGCACGCCCGACATAGCCGGTGTCATTGCCTTTGGTGCGACTCTCGACTACCTCTCAACACTTGACAGTGTTGCACTGCACGCCTATGAATCTGAACTTCTTGAATACGCAACAAAACAACTCTCTGCCATTCCACAGCTGCGTCTCATCGGCACTGCCAAAGAAAAGACAAGCGTGCTTTCGTTCGTGCTCGATGGCGTTCATCCGCACGACGTCGGCACCGTGCTCGATATGGAGGGCGTCGCGATCCGCGCCGGTCATCACTGCGCACAGCCCGTCATGGACTTCTTTGGAATCAGCGCCACAACTCGGGCCTCGCTTGCGTTTTACAACACGCGCGAAGACATCGATCAACTCGTTGCAGGCATACACAAAGCTGTGGAGATTTTTTGCTGATGTCGGATTTGCGCGAACTCTATCAAGAAGTCATTCTCGGCCACAGCAAAGCGCCGCGCAATTTCGGCAAGCTCGATACGGCTACGCATTCTGGTGATGGATTCAACCCACTTTGCGGCGATAAGATCCATCTGCAATTGCGTGTGCGCGGCGACGTCATCGAAGATATTCGCTTTGAAGGTTCGGGCTGCGCGATCTCGACGGCATCGGCTTCGCTCATGACCGAAACCTTGAAAGGCAAAACGCTCGCCGAAGCCGATGCAATTTTTGAAAAATTTCATGCCATGGTCACAGCACCAATGAGCCGGGCGATCGACACCACATCGCTCAACAAACTCAGCGTATTTTCCGGCGTACGCGAATTTCCAGTCCGGGTAAAGTGTGCCTCGCTCGCTTGGCACACACTCCACAATGCCGTACACGGAAGCGGCGAAACTGCGAAAACAGAATAATTTGCCGACGAGGAAAGTGTGATGGATCAAACAGACGATAAAAAAGTTGATGAAATGATGACAACCACAGCGCCAAAGGAATCGCCGGCATGGCTCCCCGAGTCGATGCAGCCTACGCCCGAAGGAATTCGCGAATCTATTGTTTACATACTCAAAACAGTGTACGACCCGGAAATTCCTGTCGATATTTATGAGCTTGGCTTGATCTATAACATTGATGTCAGCGAAGACGGTGACGTGCAAATTCAAATGACACTCACTTCACCGGGCTGCCCCGTCGCAGGCAGCTTGCTCGCGGAAGTCGAGTTCAAGGTTTCCTACGTGCATGGCGTAAAGAGCACACGGATTGATCTCGTTTGGGATCCACCGTGGACACCCGAGCGAATGTCCGAAGCCGCAAAGCTCACACTCGGAATGTAATTCGCCTGCTTGCAAATTTTCGGAATCATTACTTTCTTGATTTTCGGTGTGGCGCTGACGCTGGTCGGTGCTAACCAAGCCGATCTTGCGCGCGACCTTGGCTTAAGTCTCTCACAAACCGGAATGCTACTCGCCGCACTCGGCTTGGGTGTTGTATTGGGAGCGCCCAGTGCAGGACGATTCATCGATCGCGGCGTGCGCAAACCGATCTTCTGCTTTGCCTTCCTACTCATGGCGTTCGCGTTGCTCACGATCGACGCTCAAATGAGCTTTGCGCACATCTTTACACAGATTGCCGTCAGCGGCTTTGCGGCAGGTATGTATTCAACTGCCCTCAACACCGTATTTTCCGAGCGAAAATCCGTATGCCCTGCCCGCGCACTCATGACCCTACACAGTTCGGTGACAATTGGTGCCGCCTTGGGCCCGCTTTGGGTGCAATTTATTACGCAAATCGAACCGTTTGGGCATTGGACACTGACGTTTCGCTTGGTGGGCGTCGCGCATCTTTTGCTCGCGCTCGTCGTGTTGAGCTTGAAATTTTCACCGCCACCACACGTCACGCCCGAACCGTCGCTAACCGTGTTGCCCTGGAAAAAAACAATGCCTCTCTTGCTGCTGGCAGGAATCGGATTTGCCTACATCGGTCTCGAAGCGGCCGTTATGGGCTTCGCCGTGCCCTACGCCTCCGACGTACTTGGACTGACCGCAAAGCACGGACAATGGGCCATCAGCACATACTGGCTTGGAATTTTTCTTGCGCGCCTGCTTGGTTCATCAATGAGCCGTCTGCCCCAAAACGGGCTCTTGTTCTTTGCCGGCGCACTGGGCACCGCGACGGTCATTTTCTTCACCTTCACACTTCGCCCCGAAATCGAATGGTTCATGGGAATTTTGGGATTTTCCGTCGGAGCCGTGTATCCGTTGGTGCTTTCACTCGTCGGAGGTGCATTTCCCGAAGCCCGCGCGCGCAACATCGGCAGCGTCATCGCCATCGGCTCCATCGGGGGCACGGCCATTCCCTGGTGGACAGGTCTCCTCGGAGACTATGCAGGAATGCGTATAGCAATGCTCTCGACGGCCGTGTGGTGCATCTTGATTTCGTTGATCGCATTGATCCAAGTGTATCAACGACACGAAACCGATGCGCCAGAAAGTACAACGACGCTTGCGCCGTAACACCGAATCGCCGACGCAGGTGCGCAGCATCGATCGCGTAGCGCATACAATGCGCGCCGCTCATTCGAGCCAAGCAGGATATCCGTCACGCCACCGCTCAACACGTTTCGCAAGACCGTACCAGCCAAGCCTTGAACTCAATTCTCCAAAGTGTTCACTACACGCACCAGTGTATAATAAATCACTCGCGCGCACTGAAAACTCATGAATTTCGCCACAGACCGTCGCGAGCTTTCGCGAAAGCTCGGCTTGCTCGCGATGCTTGGCGAGCAAAGTCGCCACGCGCGCTGCCCCGCGCAGTGAAACGCCGCCCCAGTCTTCAATGGAATTCGGAATTTTATCGAGTGAGCCAAAGGCTTGCAGCAAAGCCGCTGCACTTTTTGCGCCAATTCCCGGCACGCCAGAAATACAATCGACCGCATCACCGACGAGTCCAAAATAATCGGGAATCTGATGCGGCGACACACCAAATTGTTCTCGCACTGCATTGGCATCAATACTTCGCGCCCGCGCGAGATCGTAAAGTTTGATGCGTCCATCTTCGCGCACGAGCTGCGAAAGATCTTTATCCGCCGTCACGATGACAACGTCAGCGCCTTTCTTCACGAGTTGCTTTGCGAGCGCAGCCAGCAAGTCATCCGCTTCAAATCCTGCACGCCGATACACCGCAGCCCCGAGCGCTTTCGCCACTTGCACACAGAGTTCAAATTGCGGTGCGAGATCCTCGGGAGCCGGTGGTCGATTCGACTTGTATGTCGGATCAAGTTCTTGCCGAAAAGTTTCAAGCCCGTGATCAAAGGCTACCGCAAAATGTGTCGGTCGCCTTTGCGCAAGATAACCAATCAAGGTATTTGCAAAGCCGTACGCCGCGTTACAAGGCGTGCCGTCATCGCCGGTCATTGGCGGCAGCGAGAAATAAGCACGAAAAATATAGACATGACCATCCACGAGATGCACGAGCGGACGGCTACGCTTCACGAAGTTCCCTCGGTAAGAAGTGATTTTGCAATCGTATCAAGCTGAATGAACGAAGTGCCTTCGTAAATTTTTCCGATCTTCGAGTCACGAAAATATTTTTCCGCGGGGCAATCCACGGTAAAGCCAAGTCCTCCATAAATTTCTAGAGTCTCGCTCGCTACGCGTTCAGCCATTTGACTTGCATAATACTTCGCCATCGCTGCTTCACGCACAAATGAACGCTTCTGTTCTTTCAAACGTGCTGCGTTGTACACCAAAAGGCGTGACGCCTCGAGTTCAATCGCGCAGCGTGCGAGCTGATGTTGAATCGCTTGAAACTCGGAAATTTTTTTCCCAAATTGCATTCGCTCCTTGGCATAAGCGAGTGCGCCTTCGAGTGCGCCTTGTGCAAGGCCCACCATCTGCGCGCCAATACCAATGCGGCCTTCGTTCAAAGTTTCAATGGCAACCTTGTAGCCCTTTCCTACTTCGCCAAGCACTTGATCTTGCGTAACATAAACATTGTCTAAAACCAGCTCACAAGTCGAAGAGGCACGAATTCCGAGTTTGTCTTCTTTACGCCCAAGCGAAAAACCCGGCATACCTTTTTCCACAAGAAAGGCCGTCACACCACGGTGCCCTGCTTTGGGATCGACCGTCGCAAAAACGATAAAGATCTCGGCTTCTCCGGCGTTGGTGATCCAGAGTTTGCGACCCGTCAGGCGAAAGCCATCTCCGTCGGCACGCGCCTCACAGCGCAACGCAAAAGCATCACTACCCGAACCGGCCTCCGAGAGCGCAAACGAGGCAATACTGCCCGACGCAATTTTAGGTAAGTAGCGATGTTGCTGTGTAGGCGTTGCCCAGCGCAGCAACGGAATCTCGACGAGCGTATTTTGCACATCGACGACCACCGCCACCGCCGGATCAATGCGAGCAATTTCTTCAATGGCAAGAATCGACATAAAGAAGCGCGATCCCGCTCCGCCCAATTCCTCCGGCACTTCGATGGCCATCAAATCCATGTCGAACAACGCTTGAATGATTTCTGGAAAGATATGCGCCGCACGATCCATTTCTTGTACGCGCGGACGAATCATACGCTCAGAAAAATTGCGCACCGAATTCTTAAAGAGCTGCTCTTCCTCGGACAAAGCCGTCAGTGCAGCATGCTCGCTCATCGGCGTTCCTCGGCAATAATCTCTGCAACGACATCCGCCACATGGTCGATTGCAATGCTACGCTTTTCTGAGTCACGTCGGCGCACCAACTCGACTTGATTTTCTTGCAAACCCTTTGGACCAATCGTGATGCGATACGGAAAGCCGATCAAATCCGCATCTTTGAATTTTACACCTGGGCGTTCGTCGCGATCGTCGAGCAAAACGTCGACCCCTTGCGCACGCAGCGCCTCGTACACCCGCGTACCCGCTTCGGCAACTTGCACTTCTTTGGGATTGATCACGCTCACAACGACTTCAAACGGTGCCACCGTAACCGGCCAAATGATGCCGTTTGCATCGTGCGATTGCTCAACCACCGCCGCAATCAAGCGCTCTACGCCAATACCGTAAGATCCCATCACAATCGGAACGTTGTTGCTCTCGGCATCAAGCACCGACGCACCGAGCGCTTCGCTGTAACGCGTACCGAGCTTAAAGATATGGCCGACCTCGATCGTTTTTGCGACACCAAGCACGCCACTGCACTGGGGACACGCTTCGCCCGCTTTCACTTCACGCAGATCGGCCCACTGCACCGACGGTAAATCGCGCGCAACATCGACACCGCGCAAATGGAAACCATCTTCATTCGCGCCCGTCACCATATTGTGTCGATCTTGCAAGGCCATATCGGCAACAATAGTTTGCCCGGCAACGACACCGACGGCACCTAAACTTCCTGGCGAGGCACCAAGCAGCGTCCGAATCTCCTCATCGTGGGCCGGTCGCAATTGAATCGCGCCAAAGCCGTCTTTCAGTTTTTGCTCACAAAGTGTGTGATCACCGCGAAGTAAGACCAAGACCTGTTTTTCATCGACGCAGTAGACGAGCGTTTTGATCTGGCGCTCGGCCGGAGCATCCGATGCAAATTTTGCAAGTGCTTCGATGGTCTTAATGCCCGGCGTAGCAAATTTTTCGATCGCAGCACCGCGCGCTCCATCGTCGATCGACGGCAAAGTGGAAGTCGCTTTTTCGAGATTCGCCGCATAGCCGCACTGCGCACACGAAACTACGAAATCTTCTCCGGCATCGCTTGCAACCATGAACTCGATCGATTCCGCACCGCCCATCGAACCGGACGACGCTTCAACGGCGAGCGTTTCAAGCCCCATCCGCGAAAAAATCTTTCTATACGCTTCAAAGTGTTGTTGAAAGGAATGATCGAGTCCTGCCACGTCGAGATCGAACGAATAGGAATCTTTCATCGTAAATTCGCGAACGCGCAAAATGCCGGCCTTCGGGCGCGGCTCATCGCGAAACTTGGTTTGAAACTGATACCAGATCTGCGGCAGGTACTTATATGTGCGTAGCTCACGGGCGATATCCGTAAAAATTTCTTCGTGCGTCATCCCCAAGCTCAGGTCTGCGCCGCGGCGATCTTTCAAGCGGAACATTTCGTCGCCCATGACTTCCCAGCGCCCGCTTCGCTGCCAAATTTCCGCCGGATGTAGAGCCGGCAACACAAACTCCTGTGCACCAATCGCATTCATTTCCTTGCGAATGATTCCGATGATCTTCTGGCGAACCCGCTGCGCAAGCGGCAAAAGCGAATACGCGCCGGCCATCAGCTGACGCACATAGCCCGCGCGAATAAGCAAGCGGTGACTGACGGCCTCGGCATCCGCGGGATCGTCTCGCAGCGTCGGGAAAAAGGCATTGGACCAGCGCAAAGTTCTTCTCCTGTTTTCAATATCTTGGGGAATTTTCGATCGCGCCGAAGGCTAACTGACCAGCCGCTGGGTTTCGAGTTGGTTTCACGACTGGGCTCATCTCGACGTTTTTCCAAAAGCGACAGTTTTCTTTTCTTTCGTTGCGCTTCCTACTTCACGCGCGCTTTCCACTCGGTTAGGCTGGGCGCAAGACCTGCGTCCGGCATCCCCCCACCATGGCGCAATTTTTTCACAACGAGAAGCAATCGAGGATTTCCGTGGCGGACTACGAGATCATCGAGAGTCGAAAAGACCTCGAGGCGCTCGCCAAGTCATTGCTGTCCGAGCCGGTGGTCGCATTCGATACCGAGGCGGACAGTTTTTATCATTATTTCGACAAGACTTGTTTGGTCCAAGTCGCGACGCGAAAGAACGTCTGGCTCATTGATCCACTCACCATCGAAGGCCCCGAGAAACTTGCGCCGCTCGGCAAAGTCTTGCGCGCTCCAAAAGTGCAAAAAGTTTTTCATGCGGCGGAGTACGACATCTTCGTCTTGAAGCGGGAGTTCGACTTCAAGTTCAAAAATCTTTTTGACACGATGATTTCCGCACAGCTTCTTGGCTACCCGGGGCTCGGACTGGCTGCATTGGTAAAGCGCCACTTCAACATTGAACTACCAAAAGATGAACAGCGCTCCGACTGGTCGCAGCGCCCGCTACGCATCCAACAACTTGATTACGCCGCCGCCGATGTAATCCACTTGATTGAGCTGGCCGAAATCCTCACTGATGCGCTCAAACACGCAAACCGCCTCGAATGGGCGCAGGAAGAATTTGAACTTCTCACCCAGCGCGAATGGCCCGAGCGGCAATTCGACAAACTTGGTTATCTCAAGATCAAAGGTGCGCGAACCCTAGATCCGACGGCACTCGCCATATTGCGCGAGCTGTTTTTGATGCGCGACAAGAAGGCGAGAGAAATTGATCGCCCATCGTTCAAAGTGCTCGGGAATCGCACTATGCTCGAAATTGTCGAATCAAAACCACGCTCACTCGACGCTCTTCGAAAAATCAAAGGCATTACCGAGTTCATCTTGCGGCGCAGCGGCGACTCTATCTTGGAAGCAATCGAAGTCGGATTGCACAAACCGCACGGTCCCATCCCGAAAATCAACAACTCGACGCCTCACCGAAAACGAATGGATCGTCAAGCCGAGCGACGCTTCGAAGAACTCAAACGATGGCGTACCGGCTGCGCCGGACGAGTCCAACTTGATCCCGGCGTGCTCTGCCCCAATGCAGCGCTCGAAGCAATCGCCATCCGCAACCCAAAGCAAAAACAGGATTTGAGCGAACTGCCTGAACTCAAACAGTGGTTTGTCAGCGAGTTTGGCGAGCACATTCTCGACGTGCTCGAAGCGGGACACAAGGACAAGGCAAAATCTCTCCAGCAGACCACAACGGAAATCCAGGAAGATCCCAACGTAGTTGCTTGAAATGAGAAGCCCCCCGGCAGCGCAGAATGCCGGGGGGCTCTATTTGATCTGATTCTGGGCCCCAGTTTGGGCGGGGTGCCGTTCTTGGGGGAAAGCGCCTTGCGTTGTAGGCTGGGTCCTCAGAATTTTGTTTCAGATCTTTACGCGAGAAGCCCATAGCAGGACTCGTGCCAACTCAAAATAATTTTTTAAAAAAGTATTAAGCCATTGAAAACTCTACTGTTTTCTCCATCTGAAATATTTTGCGTTCCTTTTACAGAATTCAGAATGCCATGATTTGTTGCATCCTGCCCAGCTAGGTTGTTGCGAAAAGCGACGCCCACGCTCAAAATCGCAAAATCCTATAAGGAAAATCAATAAATTGGTTAAAACGTAAAAATTTTCTACGTGCATTAAAATGATGCTGTCTGCATACTTTTAATGCACTTCAATCTGTGAATTTTATGACGGAGCAGCCCACCGTGACTCAAAAAACGGCCCAAATCCTTCAAAAAATTGCTGTTCCGCGACAATGCTGGATCGTAATCAATGCGGCCTTGTTCGCTTTTCTGCTTAGCGCCTGCACTACGACCCTTTCTCCCTTCTCGGCGCCTCGGCTTCGCGAGCCACGCATTGATCGCGCTCTCTTTCCGAACAAAGGCAGTTCGACCAGCGAAAAGTTTTGTGCCTGGTTCGGCGACACGCGCAAAGGAGTTTTGTATTTCGGCGTGTCCGCTTTCTGGAACGAATACTGGCGCGACGGCAGCGATCCACTCGCCGATCTCAAACAAAACGGTCCTCTTTGGATTGGCCGCTACGATCTAGCGCAACTGAAGTTCCTGCCACCGCTTACGGTGGCCGCCGAGGGTGCTCCGACGGGCTCATGGGATGTACTCGCACATCCAAACGGCCGAATTTATTTTTCGAGCCTCTTTGATTTTTCCGGTTTCGTCGATCCTCATTCGGGCGAAGTAAAACGCTTCCACAAAGCCGGACTTGGGCTCAACGAACTTGCGCTTGGACCTGACAAAAAAATCCTCGCTTCGCGCTATGCCGCCGAAGAAACCGGCCAAGGCGGGTCCGTCGTTTTGCTCAGCGAAGAAGGTGAAATTGAAAAAGAATTTTCTCTGAGCGCACCTCTTGGTTATCTGACTTCTCCAAAAACCGTTGCTTACGACGCCTCGACACAGAAAATTTGGGTCGTCTCCGACTTGATTCCAAAATCAACACCATCCTCATCGCCAACCGGATCCGGGCCGCCCGCCAAGGTTCGCTACGACGCTCGCGTCTTGGATCTCCAAGGTCGCGAGCTTCACACGGTCGAGATGCCAGAAGTTTTCTTTGTGCGTTTCGATGCACGCGGCACCGGCTATCTCGCACTGCGCAATGCTAACCGGCTTGAGCTGCAAATACTTCCCACCCACACCGTATTGCCACCGGACGCGAAATTTGATGACGCAGCACTTCGAAAACTTGGGGTGCGCATCGTCCTTGATGAAAATTTTTCCCCGTACGACTTCGTGCAAGACATCACGCTCCACGCAAACCAAGCCGTGCTCACGAGTTGGAGTGGAGAGGTGTATGTCATCGACTCACGCGGAAAATTTCAACGCATGCAATTACCCAACAGCGACGAAAATGGCCTGTATTACACCGGCGTTATTCACGGACCAAATCTTTGTGCAACGTATTGTTCGGATATTGCCGTCACCTGCACACCACTCCCACAAAAGTAAATTCGCCACCTCGCCACCCACGGCAAGCGCCGTGACTTTCCATGCGATAGCGGGTTAGACTGCTCGCGTGCCGAAAACGCGTCGACAACGTCTACTCGAATCCATGCAACCGAATTCCGTAGCGGTTCTCCTCGGTGCAAAACCCGTTTCGCGTTCGGGGGACACCGAATATCGCTTTCGACAAAACAGCGACTTCTTGTATCTCACCGGATTTGACCATCCAAATGCTGCGGCGCTTCTGCGCAACACCGACCCGCCCCAGTATTCACTCTTTGTCGAACCGCGAATGCGCGAACGCGAAATCTGGACCGGCTATCGACCCGGCGTCGAGGGTGCACTGGCCGAGTACGCGGCCGACAAGGCTTATCCGATCAATGATTTTTTAGTTCAACTTCATGAGACACTTCAAAATGTTGATTGCGTGTATCACGTCTTGGGTCGCGACGCCGATGTGGATCGTAAAATCATCGAAAGTATCGAAACGCTGCGCAGCCAATCACGGAAAGGCGTGAGCGTTCCAACACAAATCATCGACTTGCGTACGCTCGTGCATGAAATGCGTCTTTTAAAAACCGCAGATGAAATCGCAAAGATGCGCAAGGCTGCTGAAATTACATACATCGCTCATCAAGCAGCGGCGAAGCTGGCGCAACCCGGACGCTTCGAATACGAGATTGAAGCAATGATCGATTACACTTTTCGGCGTCATGGTGCTATCGGTCCGGCTTATACCACGATCGTCGGTGGTGGCGTCAATGCCACGGTGCTGCACTACATCACCAACGCGGCAAAGCTTCGCGACGGCGAACTCGTGTTGATCGATGCAGGCTGCGAATGGCAAGGCTACGCATCGGATGTCACGCGTACATATCCCGTCGGTGGTCGTTATCAAGGTGAAAAGCGCGCACTCTACGAAGTCGTTTTGGCTGCAGAACATGCGGGCATCGAAGTTGCTAAGCCCGGTGCAACACTCAAGCAAATTCACGAAGTCGTTGTGCAAAAAATCACCGAAGGGCTCGTAAACCTCGACATTCTGCAAGGCAATATCAGCGAACTCATTGCAGCCAGAGCCTATGAACCTTATTACATGCACAGCACAAGTCACTGGCTTGGACTCGATGTGCATGATGTCGGGGCCTACACCGTTTCGCGTGAGACACGAAAGCTCGCACCTGGAATGGTATTCACGGTAGAACCGGGTCTTTACATCGCTGCCGACGCAAAAATCCATCAGAAAAACTTCTGCGGCATCGGCGTGCGTATTGAAGACAATTTGCATATCACCGACGATGGATACGAGATTTTGACCGCAGCGATTCCAAAAAAAATCACCGATGTCGAAGCCTGGATGCGAGACAACTGACCCTGGTCACCGAAAGGAAAAGCATGAACGATATCGAGTCGCTACTCGAAGAATCACGGCGCTTCAAACCCAAAACCGAGTTCTCGCGCCAAGCCGTATGGAATCCCAAGACCGCCACAGAAATGCGTAAGCTTGGCGAAAAAAATCCCGAACGCTTCTGGGCCAAGATGGCCAAAGAACACATCAGCTGGTTTCAACCTTGGAAGAAGACACTCGTCTGGAAGCGTCCCTTCGCGCAGTGGTTCGTGGGCGGAAAACTCAATGTCTCCTACAACTGCCTCGATCGGCACCTCGAAGGCAAAAACTCCTGGCGCCGCAACAAGGCCGCGATCATCTGGGAAGGCGAGCCCGGTGATTCACGCGTACTCACCTTCGGAGATCTACACCGAGAAGTGTGTAAATTCGCAAATGTGCTCAAGTGCCAGGGCGTCCGAACCGGCGATCGCGTCGCGCTCTATATGCCCATGATTCCAGAACTTGCCATCGCCATGCTGGCGTGTACGCGCATCGGCGCTACACACACAATCGTGTTTGGTGGATTTTCTGCAGATTCCTTGCGCGACCGTATCCATGACGTAGGAGCAAAGCTTGTCGTCACCGCCGACGGCGGATTTCGTCGAGGAAAACCGTTACCGCTCAAACCCGCCGTTGACAAAGCGCTCGCTGAAACACCGAATGTCGAAAAAGTCATCGTCGTCGCGCGCACCGGCGAAGCAATCGAAATGAAGAAAGGACGTGACCTTTGGTGGCACGATCTCATGGCGAACGCCAGTGCAGACTGCCCGCCTGCCAAACTTGATGCTGAACATCCTCTCTTCGTTTTGTATACGAGCGGTACGACTGGCAAACCAAAAGGCATTTTGCACACGACGGGCGGCTACCTCGTACACGTTGCAGCAACTGCAAAAATTATTTTCGATCTACAGGAAGAAGACACATACTGGTGTACGGCAGATATTGGATGGGTGACCGGCCATTCGTACGTCATCTACGGTATTCTCGCTAACGGAACAACCACAGTCATGTACGAGGGCACGCCCAACACGCCGGCGGAAGATCGATTCTGGTCGATTATCGAAAAATATCGCGTGACCATTTTCTACACAGCGCCAACTGCGATCCGAACCTTCATTCGCTGGGGTGATGCGCACGTCAAAAAGCACGATATTTCATCCCTGCGATTAATCGGCTCCGTCGGAGAACCGATCAATCCGGAAGCCTGGATCTGGTACCACAAAGTCATCGGCCAAGAGCGCTGTCCCATCGTTGATACTTGGTGGCAAACCGAGACAGGAGGCATCCTGATTGCGCCACTTCCTGGTGTCACATCCACTAAGCCAGGTTCTGCAACCCAACCTTTTCCGGGCATCGATGCTGCAATCTACACCGAAGAAGGTAAGGAAGTAAAACCTCCCCGTGGCGGATTGCTCGTCATCAAAAAACCGTGGCCCGGAATGCTGCGCGGAATTTGGGGTGATCATAAGCGCTACCAAGAGACATATTGGAGCAAGTTGAAAGATGTGTATCTCGCTGGCGACGGTGCGCACAAAGATAAGCAAGGCTATTACTGGATCGTTGGGCGCGTCGATGACGTGATGAACATTTCAGGCCATCGCATTGGAACGATGGAAGTCGAGAGCGCTATCGTCGCTGAGCCGCACGTTGCGGAAGCAGCGGTCGTCGGGCGTCCCGATGCGATTACGGGCACAGCAATCGTGGCTTTCGTCACACCCAAGCGAGGCACCGTGGCCGACGACGGACTGCGTGAAAAAATCAACAAACAAGTAACGAAAAGCATCGGCGCCATCGCGCGTCCAGCCGAGATTCGCTTTACGGATGCCTTGCCAAAAACGCGCTCGGGAAAAATCATGCGCCGCTTGCTACGTGACATCGCGTGCCACAAAGAAATCGTCGGTGACACCACGACCCTCGAAGATTACAGCGTGCTCGCCAAACTGCGCGAAGAAGAGTAATTCGCTTTGCAAAAACAAAACGAGCCAGACGCAATTTTGCGTTTGGCTCGTTCATTGCCTCACCGCAGCAAATGCCACTACGGCCTACAACACAGTCACCCGCGCTCTTACGCCGCGACGTTATCGAGAAGCTTCGGATTGCTCGAATTTTTACCCAAAAACCATTTGCCATCGGCGCCGCGTGTAATTTCAACAATGCCTCCCAACTCCGGTCTCTCGGCTTCAAGCGTGCAACCCGTAAGTTTCTCGGCAATGGTCCTTATCACACCTTTGTGTATAACAACGAGTGCTGAATTTTCCGGCCGCGCGATCAAACGCTGTAGCGCCGCTTCGATACGCGCATCGAAGACAGCGCGCTTTTCTCCGTTTGGATATTCGAATCCCGCAGCACGCTTTTCCCAGTCCTCAAAAAGAATCGGATCCGTCGCTTTGATTTCTTCGCGCGTTAATCCTTCCCAGCGCCCAAAGTGAATCTCGCGAAAGTCCGATTCGAGTTGCACCGGCGCTCCCGCGCCGAGCACCCACGCGCCACACCACGCACGCTTGAGCGGGCTCGCCACCACGAGGTCAAAGCGCTCGCCATCGAGCTTCGCGCGCGCAGCACGCATCTGTGCCTTACCTTCCTCGGATAACTCAACATCCATACTGCCATGAAAGCGAATCTTTGATTCTCCAGCGGTCTCTCCATGTCGAACGAGCACGATTCGGCGCATTTTTTGATCTCCAATTCTTTACTCTATGATGCAAAAGTTTTTCAGTCGCTCGTGACTCACTCCACCAAACGAGATGTCCCAATGTGAATGTGAAGATGGAATGCCTGGACCTGCAAGAGCTACGTGCACGCAGCACTCAACAGATCATTCAAAACTTCGAGCGCGCCAAAGGATCGTTAAGGAAACCGTCGTCGTCAATGCAGAGTGCGCAGGCGATCTGATACACTGCTTCCTGCTTTCCTCCCGACAAACAAAAAGGAATTTTCCATGAATCTGCGTCGACTCATTCTTTGGATCATGCTCGTAGTCGTGATTGCTGGTGCTGCAGCGGCCTGGCTACAACGCGGCGAAAGCAGCCCACCGCTCATTACACCGCCACCGCTCTTTTTTGATGCCATGTCGCTTGGCATCACTCCGCGCGAACTTCAATTCGATGCTTCCGATTTCGAGTCCGGCTTGCGTTCGCTCGCGGTCACGCTCGAACAAGGCGAGAGCATTACCACGCTCCTCGACGAAAATTTTGCAGGTGACATCTATCGCGGCGGCAAAGAAGGCACCGACGGACACGCCTTTGCGCTTTCAATCAATGCCAAAGAACTCGGCCTCAAGGAAGGCGAAGCGGCTCTCGTCGTCACTGCACGCGATTGGTCATGGAATCATTTTTTCAAAGGCAATGAAACCGTTTTTACGCTCCCCATCATCGTGGATCTAAAAGCTCCACGACTGAGTATTGAAAATGGTTTGACCTACATTCGGAAAGGCGGCTCTGCGGCAGCGGTCTACACTGTGTATGAACCAACCGCACGCGACGGCGTCTTGGTCGGCTCCACCTTCTACCGTGGCTTTCCACTGCGTGAAGAAGTTCAAAGCGCGGTGCCCCAAACCAACCAACCAACAAAAGATACAAAGTCCAGTGTCAAGCGGCGCATTGCGATCTTTGCGATTCCTGCCGAAGGACCGGACGCTCCGCCAATCTCCGTCGTCGTTGAAGATCGTGCCGGAAATTCTGCGAGCAACTCGTGGCAAATCCAGATTCTTCCCATGGAACAAAAAGCCGAGCGCATCGAGCTCAACGAGAAATTCTTGCAAAATGCCGTACCCAACCTTGCGCAAACTCTACAACTTGATGCAAGCGATCCGGTCGCCACCTTTCAAAAGATCAACACCGAAGTGCGTGCGGCGAACGAGGCTAAAATCCGTGAAGTCATCGGTAAATCTGTCGAATTTCAACACTGGCGCGGACCGTTTCGTCAAATGCTCAATTCTGCCGTCAAGAGCAACTTTGCCGAACGCCGCACCTACTTCATTGGCGAACAGGAAATTTCGCAAGCGACACATTATGGTTACGATCTCGCTTCCACCGCCAATGCCTACGTCACCGCGGCGAACTCCGGCGTCATCATCTACGCCGACGATCTCGGCATCTATGGTCAATGCGTCATCATCGATCACGGAATTGGCGTGTATTCGCTCTATGGCCATCTCTCGCAAATCGATGCCAAAGTCGGCGAGAAAGTCGATAGTGGTGTCACGATTGGTCGCACGGGCGCTACCGGTCTCGCCGGCGGAGACCATCTTCACTTCGCAATTCTCGTCGGTCAAACCTACGTCGATCCAAAAGAATGGTGGGATCCGAAGTGGGTCGAGGAGCACGTCACAAATCTAATCACTCCTCCCGCCAGCAACGCAGAATCCACAGAAGCTACACAGTGAAGTGAAACGCGAACGCGGTATCTTGCTTCGTTGGTATCGCAAGCATCGGCGCGATCTGCCATGGCGCCGTGCACGCGATCCGTATGCAATCTGGATTTCTGAAACGATGCTGCAACAAACACGCGTCGAGACCGTGATCCCGTATTACGAGCGCTTTCTCGCTGCCTTCCCGAATGTCTATGCGCTCGCCGATGCCAAGATCGACACCGTACTCGAACTTTGGAGCGGGCTTGGTTACTACACTCGCGCACGCAATTTACACAATGCAGCGAAATGCATTGCGACACAATTTGGTGGCGAACTTCCCGATCGAGCCGACACGCTGCGTACGCTACCTGGAATCGGCCCCTACACCGCAGGCGCAATTGCTTCAATCGCTTTTGATCGTCCCGAACCTCTCGTCGATGGGAACGTAGCGCGCGTCCTTACGCGCTATCTCGCTATTCGCGAAGAACTTTCCTCACGTGCTACAACGCAGAAACTTTGGAGTGTAGCATCCGAACTCGTTCGCGGAGAAACGCCGGGCGACCTCAATCAAGCCTTGATGGAATTTGGTTCTCTCGTCTGCACGCCCCGCGCGCCGCACTGCAAAACTTGCCCTCTGCAAAAAACCTGCGTGGCCTTTCAAACTGGCAATCCCGAAACCTTCCCCGTGAAAAGCAAACGCAACACCACAACGCCACTCTGCGCCGCTGCCGTTTTGCTCGAGCGAAGCGGCAAATATCTGATTGTGCGGCGCGAGGCCACGGGATTGCTCGGCGGGCTTTGGGAATTTCCAGGCTCCTTGCTCACTGCATCAAAAACGACAGCGTCGGCTATCCAAGTCATATTGCAAGAATCCATCGCACGAAGTCTTGGGCTCGAAATTCGTGATCTCGCTTCGCTTGGCACTGTCAAACATCTCTTCTCGCATCGCGACCTCACCTTGCACGTCTTTCGTGCGAAAATCGCAAGTGGATGGGTTCGGCGCTACGGCTACGTCGAGCATCGTTGGGCTACGCGCCGCGAACTCGTGGATCTCGCGCAAAGTCGTTTGTTTCGCAAAGTGCTCCACACCTGCACACTGCTTGCGGAGAAATAATGTCGAAGAAATCAGGATCTCGAAGTAAAACTTCCGAGCCGTCACAAATCGCGAACGAAACGGCGACAAAGACATCAGCAACCAAAAACACCGACGGAGAATTTCGTGATGCAATGCAGGGCGTAACACCTCTCAACTCACCCAAAAAATTCAGCATCCCCGCAGTGCATAACCCAACACAAAAAAGAGTTGTTCCTCTGCGTGCTCACAAAACGCAAACCCCGCCCTTTGAAGTGCATCGGGACAGCGAGCAGCACTACGGTCATCGCACGGGTCTTGCTCAGAAAACTTTGGTGCAGTTGCGGCGTGGCGACATTTCAAGCGAACGCGAAATCGACTTGCACGGTTGCGCCGAAGAAGCCGCTCGCACACGCGTACTCGCATTCTTGCACGCGGCGCTCAACGACAGGCTGCGCTGTGTGTCCATCGTGCATGGGCGCGGGCTTCACTCGCCAAACGGACCGATCCTCAAAGAAGGTCTCTTGAATTGGCTTGAGGCCGACCCCGCATTTTTCAAAGTCAAAAAGGCGATTCTTGCTTTTGCGACGGTATCCCGCGGCGGAGCCACGCTGATTTTATTCAAACACAAGCGCGAGTAAAAGCTGCGGCTCTTCTTGCGCGCAGCGATCTCCGTGCAAAAACATCAAAGTAAAATCCAAATCCAAGCAATGTCGAATCTCTGCTAGGCAGTCGCGCAAGCACGTCCTATTCTGGAGGCACTTCACGATCAACGGATGTGCGAGAACATCACGATCCGTGCTCGCTGCATTGCAAGGAGGCGCGTGTGTCAAACAGTTTTGGTCATTCGTTTCGCATCACGACTTTTGGTGAATCGCATGGCGGAGGTGTTGGTGTCGTGATCGATGGCTGCCCGCCGCGCCTCGCAATTTCCGTCGAAGAAATCCAGCATGAACTTGATCGACGGCGCCCCGGGCAAAGCCGCCTTACCACGCCACGCCAAGAAGCCGATCACGCGGAAATTCTCTCTGGCGTTTTCGAGGGGCACACACTGGGAAGCAGTATCGCCATTTTAGTGCGTAACACCGATGCGCGTTCAGCAGCTTACGCCGACTTCAAAGATATTTTTCGCCCCTCACATGCGGATTACACTACCGAAGCAAAATACGGAATCCGCAACTGGCAAGGTGGTGGCCGCGCAAGCGCACGCGAAACCATTGGTCGCGTTGCGGCGGGAGCGATCGCACGCAAACTTTTGCGAGATCTCGTCGGCATTGAAGTTATCGCGTGGGTCAGCCAAGTGCAGGATGTTCAAGCCAATGTCGATCCAACACAAGTGAGTGTTGATGAAATCGAAGCGAGCCTCGTGCGCTGCCCAAATCGCGAATCTTCACAAAAAATGATTGAGCGTATCGACCGCGCACGCGAAGACGGTGATTCGCTAGGTGGCGTCGTCGAATGCGTCGCACGCAATGTACCACCCGGGCTCGGCGATCCGGTCTTTGACAAACTCGAAGCAACGCTCGCACATGCCATGCTTTCGATTCCCGCTTCGAAGGGATTCGAGATTGGAAGCGGCTTTGCGTGCGCATCCATGAAAGGCAGTGCGCACAACGATCCGTTCGTGCCCGGCACCAACGGAAAGCCGCATACGACAACCAACTACTCGGGCGGCGTCCAAGGCGGCATCAGCAACGGTGAACCCATTACACTTCGCGTTGCTTTCAAACCCACTGCAACGATCCGACAGAAACAAAAAAGTGTTGATCGCGGAGGCAATGCCGTTGAACTCGAAGCTCAAGGTCGACACGACCCGTGCGTGTTACCGCGAGCCGTGCCGATCGTCGAAGCCATGGCTTGCCTCGCACTCGCCGATCACTGGCTCCGCCAACGAAGCCTCGACGTACTGCCGAAAATTTAACCGGAATCAAACGCGACAATGCTCATTGCGAGCGCAGCAACCGACGTCGTGTAAAATTTCACGGCAATAAAATGAAGCCCGCCACAGCAGCGACGGCAACAGCCAAGAAAGCGAGCATTCCGAACTTTGCATGAATTTCACGTACATTGCCCTCGCCGTTCTCAAGTTTTCTGCCGACGATGGCTGTAGCAAGAAACAAAAGCACCACAAGCACGCTGATCCAAGCATGAAAAGACTGGAAAACTTTTTCGCCGCGCACAAACTGCATCGTCAGAAGTCCACCAATAGCTCCGACACAAATTAACGACACTGCAATTTTTCCGAAAAGCAGGTGCCGCGCTCGATCCGATGCAGTACGCCGGCCTTGCCCTTGTCGTGCCTTGCGAAGCTTCAATCCAAGTCGCAGTGCCAATGCCGCAATTCCGAGTGTCGCAAGCATCACGAGCGGATGTCCATAAGCGAGCCAGCCGGGTAATTCCTGCATTGCAACTCTCCTTTTTAAGACTATCTCGAATTTGTGTCACTCTGTACGGAGCACAAAATCGGGTGGAAGTCGTGCGAGCAGCATTTCGAGTGCGCGTTGCAAATAATCCGCATCGCGCGATTCAAGCGTCACAAGCACTTTGTGCGCTTCGTTTTCTGTGCGCGGATAAGAACCAAGCTCAAGTTCAGGAAATTTCTCGAGTAATTCGTTTAAATAGTGCGCAATCTCGCTCTCGTAGCGCGTGAGGTATACGCGTCGCAGTAAAATCGGAATACCACGAACACGCTCGCGTACAGCGTCGAACTTCTTGTAAAGCAACTTGGGAATGCCCGGGAAAATAAATACATTCGCCTTACTCACCAACGGGAAAAGCAAGTCCTCCGTGTCGATTAACTCGCTCCCAACCGGCACCATCGACATCTTGCGATAACTCTCGTTATAACTTTCGCCCGTCGAGGCAAGTAATTTTTCAAAATACGCTTGAAAAGCGGAATGCACTTCGAGGCTCACATTAAAGGCGCGGGCAATGCCTTCCATCGTAACATCATCGTGTGTCGGACCAACACCGCCTGTTGTAAAAACGTAATCAAAGCGCTGGCTGAGCATTCGCACTTCGCTGGCAATCGCATCAACGCGATCGGGAATCACGCTGATGTGGCCCACATCAACTCCCAGCGCACGCAGTTCGCGGCAAAGAAAAGTCGAGTTCAAATCCGCAACTTTCCCGGATAAAATCTCGTTGCCAATGATAAGAATTCCTGCGCTCGGCATAAAAGCAGAGTATCCGAGAGTGGCGACAAGGGTCAATCTTCTCGATCGTTCTCGATCGGTAAGGCGATGCGTCAAGCATCCAACTTACGCAAATTGCGATAAGATGCAGACGCACGAAGCGCCGCGTCACCACAACATCAAACTCAAATCCAGAAAGCAAATCTCATGACAGCAAAATTTGAAACGCGAGCCATCCATGCAGGACAAAAGCCAGATCGCGGAGCGGGCGCCACGATCGTGCCCGTGTATCAAACCTCGACATTCACGCAGCAGGCAATCGGCGAACACCTTGGGTATGAGTATTCGCGTTGCAGCAATCCCACGCGCACAGCTCTCGAAGAATGTTTGGCATCGCTCGAAAATGCGCGCTTTGGTGTGGCATACGCGTCCGGAATGGCAGCAATTGCAGGCGTAATGCAACTCGTCAATGCTGGCGATCATGTCGTTGTCGCCGACGATCTCTACGGCGGTACATACCGTCAATTCACCAAAATCTTGCCGCGCTACGGTGTTACGTTCAGCTTTGTCGATGCCACGAACTTGGACACTGTTGCCAAGGCCATCCGGCCCGAAACCAAGATGCTTTGGATCGAAAGCCCGACCAACCCGATGCTGCGCCTGGTGGATATCGCCGGCTGCGCAAAGATTGCTAAGCAGGCAAAAATTCCGCTCGTCGTCGACAACACCTTCGCAACACCGTACCTACAAAACCCGCTTGAACTCGGCGCAACGATCATCGTGCACTCGACGACGAAGTACATCGGTGGTCACTCCGACGTCATCGGCGGCGCGGCCATCGTCAACGACGAGGAAACCTATCGCACACTTCGCGCAACACAGAATGCGACCGGTGCTGTACCCGGCCCCTGGGATGCTTGGCTAACACTTCGCGGTGTTAAAACACTCGCTGTGCGCATGAAACAACATCAAGAGAACGCGTTTGCCATTGCAAAATTTTTGCGCGAGCAACCGCAAATTGCGAAAGTCCACTATCCCGGCTTTCCCGATCACCCAGGTCATGAAATTGCCATCCGTCAAATGCGCGGATTTGGTGGAATGGTCACGATTGAATTGAAGGGAGGGGAATCCGCTGCACGCGAATTGTGCAAACACACGGAAGTGTTTTCTCTCGCTGAAAGTCTCGGCGGAATTGAATCGCTGATCGGTTATCCATGGCTTATGAGCCACGGCGGATTTCCGGCGGAAGAGAAGCTCCGCAAGGGGATTGGACGCAACATCGTGCGTCTTTCCATCGGTATCGAGCACATTGATGATTTGTGCAACGACTTAGCACAAGCGCTCGCCAAACTTCCCAAACTACCAAAGTAATCCAAGTCCGATGCGCCGCGGAATCATACTTTTCGATCACGGCAGCCGCGATGCGGAACGTAATCAGCTCGTCATCGAAGCAGCCCGGTCACTCGGTGCACTGTTTCCCGAGAGCACCGTTGCGCACGCCTACCTTGAACTCGTCGAGCCACCGCTGCTCCACGCAATTGAGTCACTTGTCGAAAACGGTTGTTGCGAAATCATCGTACAACCGTTTTTTCTCGGTGCCGGCGCACACGTCAAAAAAGATCTCACCCAAATTGTCGAAAATGCGACTGCACGCTATCCATCGACACAAATTAGCGTCACGCGCCCACTTGGACCTGATCCGAAATTGATCGAGATTGCACAAGAGCGCATCTTTGAGGTACTGAAGGAAAAGTCCGCGAAGTGATATCTAGAGTGTGCGATCAATGCGCAGCACAATCCCTACATCGCCCGGCTGGTAAGTGCCCTGTGCTTCCCCAAAAAGATCTCCCACTTCGCGGGTCGACACATTTCCGTCGGAATCAACGCGCACGGAGAGTTTAAGCGGTCCCACAAACGGCATGGATTCAATCATGCGATCTGCCGGTCCAAGTTCAAACTCAAGCGGAAACTGAGGGTCCGGCACACGTTTCACCGCAAGCGGGGGACTCGCCTCATCCAAACGTGCAACCAAAAACAAAACGGAATGCGGCGGAATTCGCGATTTCAAATCTTCTGAAATTTGAATTTCGCCGCGCAGCGGACGCGTGTCGCTCGGCACTGCTTGCGCTTGCGCGAAGTCGGTCGTTTCTCGTGGCTCGGGCGGAAAAATCTTTGCCAAGTCTGGCTGACGTGGGCGCTCCATCGCAGCGAAAGGTTCCGTCTTGCGATCACAAGACAAAGCAAAACAAAGTACGAGGAGAAAAAGAATTTGAGTCTGCATGGTGCAAGAGACTAGCGCAGGCTTCGCGTTGTTTCGCTCAACTTCGCGTGATAGCTTCACGACGCATCGACGCGACTTCAGACTGCCCGATCGCAATCCTAAATACTTCCGGAGGACGAGCCATGTCGAGCAAGAATTTTTTTGAGCTTCCCGCGCTCGGCAACAACCCGTCTTCCACGAAGCAAGGCACTTCGCCTGGAAGCTTCGCCAACCCACCGCGAATCGGAACCGCTTGGAGTTTTAGTTCGCCCGACACACCTGGCATGCCGCAGCCCTCCAAAAAAACAGCCTGGGATTTCATGCCGTCCGATTGGCAATTCACCGACGGACGCTGGGTACCTCCGGCCGGTTTTCAACCCTCTACGCAACTTGAGTATGCGCGGCTTGGCATCGTCACGCCCGAAATGGCGCGCGTCGCCAAACGCGAATCTCATCTCACGCCCGAGCAAGTGCGCGATGAAGTCGCCGCCGGGCGAATGGTGATCCCCGCAAACAAAGTGCATCTGAAACACCAACTCAACCCCATCGGAATTGGGCGCGCTTGTCGTACCAAGATCAACGCCAACATGGGCGCATCGCCTGTATCGAGTGGCACGCACGAAGAAATCGAAAAACTCAAATGGGCCGAACACTGGGGCGCCGACACAGTGATGGATCTCTCGACGGGCGGAGACCTTGATCGCACGCGTGAAGCCATCATCAAAAATGCGACAGTGCCCATCGGCACGGTGCCGATCTACTCGATGATTCTCGGACGCAAGATCGAAGATCTCGATGCGCAAACCGTTCTCGATGGACTCGAACACCAAGCGCAGCAAGGTGTCGACTACTTTACGATTCACGCGGGACTTTTGCGCGCTCATCTTCCGCTCGTCGAAAAGCGTTTAATCGGCATCGTTAGTCGCGGCGGTTCACTGCTCGCAAAGTGGATGCTGACACACAAACGTGAAAATCTAATGTACGAGATTTGGGACTCAATCTGCGAGCTAGTACGCCGTTACGACATCACGTTTTCCGTCGGTGATGGTTTACGGCCCGGCGGTCTAGCCGATGCCAGCGACGCAGCACAATTCGCCGAATTGCGCACGCTGGGCGAGCTCACCGAGCGTGCTTGGCGCCATGGTTGCCAAGTTATGGTCGAAGGACCAGGTCACGTTTCCTTCGACCAAATCGAATACAACATGAAATTACAGCGCCAACTTTGCCACGGTGCACCGTTCTACGTGCTCGGTCCGCTCGTGACCGACATTTTCCCAGGCTACGACCACATCACGAGCAGTATCGGCGCGACGGCGGCGGCATATCACGGTGCGGCCATGCTCTGCTATGTCACACCCAAAGAACATCTCGGACTCCCGAAAAAAGATGACGTGAAACAAGGTTGTGTCGCTTACAGAATTGCTGCCCACGCGGCCGATGTCGCACTCGGTATCCCCGGCGCGCGCGACCACGATGACGAACTCACGAAAGCACGCGCTGCACTCAACTGGGAAAAACATTTCGAACTCGCATTCGATTCCGATACAGCGCGTGCTTATCACGACGAGGATCTCGACGTCGATACGGACTTCTGCGCCATGTGCGGACACGATTGGTGCGCAGTGCGCATCAGCAAGGAAATCCAAAGTTTTGCAAGCGGAAAAGATTACGCGTGGACGCAGGCCAAACTCAGTGCAGCGCTCACGCCCGAACAGCGCGAAATCCTTGAAAAACGCGGCGTGCTTTCGCCCGAAGAAATCCATCGTTTGGCCACGAAGACGCGCACTCAAGTTGGCGCTTCCGACGGAAACAAAGCGTCATGCCACAGCGATTTTGCCGATGCTGAACAAGCTCGCACAAAGCAAGGCGATACCGCATACAAACGACAGGACTAGCAACAGTCATGTCAGCTCGTCGATGGAACCAACACTTTCAAGTGTTGATGGAATTGGCGTCAGCGAAGGAGTTTCTTCCTCCCATTCGATTTCGCGATAATCAAATCCTGCTGCCGCAAGCACGTTGTACTTCACGATCGTAAAATACGGCGAGAGGTCGAAATCGCGCGGCGTAAGTAGAGTCGGATGCCGCTGCTTGTAGCGTGGCATGGGCCACGCCTCCGGCTCTTTGCGACGGAAAAGCGGGGTAAGGCCACGCACGCGCGTTCGCGGCGGCACGAAACCATTTGGGAAACTCACAAGTGGCAAAACCGGGAAACGCACCTTCTGAAAAAGATGCCCGAGCAAACTCGAACACATGACTTCCGTGCGCACACCACTACCAAAACGCGCACCTTTCGGACGAAACCGCTCGGGCAAAAGCAAGCTTGGCAAAAAATACCGCGCGAGATCGAGCACATTCATGACGTCGTATTCCCAACCAATCGCACCAATCGCATCGTTCAAAACGATATCGAGATGCTCAGGAGTTAAACCATGCGGTCGACAAACGCGAAGATTCAAACTGAAATATTTTGAGATGGGCGTAGCCACCACACCCTCGGAAAGCGCCTCAAC
>CAYRID010000026.1:0-27224 GCA_964424225.1 uncultured Geobacter sp. | reverse complement strand
GAACCGCTGATGCGATAGCCTTGATTGTGCAAAAGTTCGGAGAGGCCGCACATGCCGATACCGCCGATACCGACGAAATGAATACGCTGAATACGTCGAAACACTTGGCTGTCCTTTTGCGCTTGTCTTGCTGCACTTTTTGTACGACGGAAATCCATCCGTCTCTATTTTGTGTCACACGCATAGAATGCGTGAAAAAACTATTGCGGGCGCACTGCGCGCACGCATTCCTCAATAATTTCGCGTGCCGCGTTGGGGCGACCGCGCAGTGCGGCATTCTTGTTCATCGCACGTAGCGTTTCACGATTGGTCAGCAGCTCGCTGATGGTTTGCGCCAACATGCTCCCCGTTACTTTTGCGGCATCCAAGCAGCGCGCCGCGCCGGCCGCGACGAGCTCTTGTGCATTCGCGGTTTGGTGATCGTCCGCAGCATGCGGGTAGGGAATAAAGATCGCAGGCAGCCCGGCCAAACTCAGCTCGGCGACCGTGAGTGCTCCAGCGCGACAGACTGCGAGGTCGGCCCACTGATAGCGCTCGGGCATGTTCGTTTCGAAGGGAACGATATGCGTGGTGATATTGGCATTGGCATACACTTTTTTGACACGATCAAAGTCGTTGCCACCGGTTTGGTGAAAAATTTCGAGCGGCAATTCGCTAAGCGATTCCATGGCGTCCATCAAGAGTTCGTTAATTTGGCGCGAACCTTGACTGCCGCCAAAGACGATCAAGCGATACGGCGCTTCGGGATCCCGGCGTGCTGCAGCGGAATGTTCCTGAAACGATTCAACAAGATTTTTGCGCAAGGGAATGCCAAATACACAAATATGTTTCGAGAATCCAAAACGTTTCATGCTGGCTATGGCCGCTTCAAAACCGACGAAGATGCGCTTGGCGAACCATTTGCTGATCCGATTCGTGCGTCCCGGCTTTGCATTGGGTTCGACGAGCATGAGCGGAATGCCTTGTAGTTTGGCGGCGATCACGGCAGGCACAGCGGCATATCCACCGACGGAAATTACGATGTCGGGTTTGAATTTGCGCAAGAGCGGCACAGCGCTGCGCGCCGCACAAAGGAGACCCCACAAGGCACGAATTTTTCCAAGCCCGTGTTGGCCCATGAATTGCGGGCTTGGTAGCGTGGCGAGTTGGAAGCCTGCGGCGGGCACGAGGCGCGTTTCGAGGCCGCGCTCGGCACCAAGAAAAAGTACTTCCTCGCCACGCTCGGCGATGAGTTCTCCGAGTGCGAGTGCCGGTGTCACGTGTCCGCCTGTTCCGCCGCCTGCAATGATCCAACGCATTTTTGTGTTGTTCATGTTCCGAAAACTCCACGCCGGGAAGCGTCGCTTGCGGTTTGGCCGTTACTTTGACGCGCCAGTCGAAGCAAAATGCCGAGTGCGCAGCAACAAACGATGAGTGACGTGCGCCCATAGGAGAGGAAGGGCAGTGTGAGACCCTTGGTCGGCATCATTCCGGTTACGACGGCGACGTTCATGATGGCCGGCAAGGTAAGAAAGATGGTGAGCACAAACGCGCAGAGCGCATCGAAGCGGGCCGTTGCACGCCGAGCAATGCGTGTTCCGGCGACGAGTAGTGTTACAAAGCAAGCGAGTACAATCAGCACACCGACGAGCCCGACTTCTTCGGCGACAATCGAGAGAATGAAGTCGGTGTGCGCCTCCGGAAGATAGAAAAGCTTTTGGCGACCGTTTCCAAGACCGACGCCGAAAAAACCACCTTGTCCGAAAGCGACGAAGGATTGCACCAATTGAAAGCCTTCGGCTTGGGATTTGGCCCAAGGGTCGAGAAATCCCACCCAGCGTTTCGAAGCATAGGGATTGATGAGACTATACACCGCAATGCCTGCTACGGCCACGACAGAAGGAATCACAAAAAAGCGTATGGGTGTGCCTGCAACAAAGAGTAGTAAGGCCACCATGGCGAGGAGAAGAGCTGTGTTGCCAAAGTCGGGTTGTGCGAGTAGAAGACCTGCCGGAATGACCGTAAGCAGTGTCGGTGTCAGGAGGTGGCGTAATCCTGTGGGCCGTGCTCCTTTTTGGTGCGCGAGAACATGCGCGACAAACAAAAGCGTTGCGAATTTTGCGATTTCACCGGGCTGAAAGCGAAAGTGAATGCCTGGAATCGTGAGCCAGCGTTTTGCGCCGTTTACGGTTGTGCCGGCGAAAAGCGTGATCGCCAAACAGACGATCGCTATGCCCCAAATCCACGGCACGCTTTTTTCCCAGAACCGCATCGGCAATTTGGTTGCCACGAAAGCAGTGAGAACGCCCATGAAGACGGCAGATAAGTGCTTGACAAAATATTCAGGCAAAAAACGGTTTGGACTCAACGGCGAAGAAGCGCTGTAGATCATGAGCAAGCCAATGCCGAGCAGGGACGCGGTCGCGATGAACAGCATGCCGTCGAGCGAGTGCGTACTGATTTGGCGACGAATTGTGCTTTGTGATGTGAAGCTCGACATTTTTCCGTGTTGTTTCGTCATGCTCGTCATGCGCTCTCCTTGCTTTGTAAGCGCTTGACGGCGGCGCAAAATTGTTCACCACGATCTTCGAAATTTTTGAACTGATCAAAGCTTGCACAGGCTGGTGAAAGGAGGACGATGTCGCCCGGTTGCGCGAGCTGCGCAGCCTGACGCACGGCCGTGTCGATATTGGAAGCGTGATACACGGGCACGACGCCGTTCAACGCTTTTTCAATTTTCTGCGCGGCTTGTCCGATTAAGATGGCAGCTCGTGCATGCGTTTTTGCGATCGGTGCGAGTTCCGTGAAATCGAGATCCTTATCTTTTCCACCTGCAATCCATACAACAGGATGCGTATATCCGGCTAGCGCGCGCGCGGCTGCACCGACATTGGTGGCTTTGGAATCATTGATGAACGTGGCGCCGCGAATCTCAGCAACGAATTGCGTGCGATGCGGCAAGCCCGAAAAATTGGCCAGAGCTCGCCAGGCACGCTGTGGATCGGCACCCAGGGCAAAAGCTGCAAGAAGAGAGGCGAGAATATTCTCAATATTGTGTAGGCCACTTAGCTGTACACCATCGAGCGAAAAGCGCAGCAGTCCAGTTGGCGTTTGTAGCACGATGTGCTTGCCGTCCCACCAGGCTCCATCGGACAGCTCTTGCTTCAGGCGAAAGCCGAGAATTTTGGCGCGAGTCGTTTTGGCGAGTGCGCGTACATTCTCGTCGTCAAAATTCAGTACGGCAAAATCCTTGGCGGAAAGATTTTTCAAAATTCGTGCTTTCGAATCGATGTATTCGGCGAAGGATCCGTGTCGATCCAAATGATCGGGAGTGATGTTCAAGAGTACGGCGACGTGTGGCGCAAATTTTTCTGTTGTGTCGAGTTGGAACGAAGAAACTTCGAGTACAGCCGCATCCAGTTTCATATCAAGCAGATCAATGGCGGGCTTACCAATATTGCCCGCAGCCTCACTGCGTAACCCTGCAGCTTGCAGCATCGCGTTCGTAAGCATCGTCACTGTAGATTTTCCGTTGGTGCCGGTAATGGCTACGATGGGTACGGAGCACGCGCGATAGAAAAGTTCGAGATCGCCCCACACGGGTGCCTTGCTGCCGGCATAGCGCACTGCCGCAATGCCGGGGCTCGGTACGATTAGGTCGAAGGCCATCGGGTCGGGGAATGGTTCACCAAGACGCAATTCAGTGTAACTTGAAAAAGTGTCGATCCCCGATAATTCGCTAGCTTTGCGTTCGTCGCAAGCGGTGACGAGTGCGCCGTGTTGGTGGCAAAAAGCCGCAGCGCTTTGACCACTGAGGCCAAGACCAAGAACAAGGACGCGTTTTTTGTGTAGTGTTTCCATCAGCGAATCTTCAATGAGGAAAGTGCGAGCAGGGCAAGGATGACCGAGACAATCCAGAAACGAACGACGATCTGTTGCTCTGCCCAGCCTTTCTTTTCGAAATGATGGTGGATAGGTGCCATCAAGAACACGCGCTTGCCCGTGAGCTTGAACCAAAATACTTGGATCATCACCGAGAGCGCTTCGATGACGAAAACTCCACCGACGAGCGCAAGCAAAATTTCTTGACGAATCATGATTGCAATGGTGCCGAGTGCGCCACCGAGGGCGAGAGATCCGACATCTCCCATGAAAACTTGCGCAGGAGAGGTGTTGTACCAAAGAAAGCCGAGTCCACCGCCGATTAGCGCACCACAGAAAATTGCAAGTTCACCGCTGCCGGTAACGGATTTGATCGCGAGATAATCGGCGATGCGGGCGTGACCGGCTGCATACGAGAGCACAAGAAAAGTGCCGGCCGTGATCATGATGGGACCGATTGCAAGACCATCAAGCCCGTCCGTAAGATTCACAGCATTGCTTGCACCGACGATAATCAGTGCGGCGAGTGGAATATAAAAAATTCCAATGTGCGGCGTGAAGCCTTTGATGAAGGGTACGGAGAGCTCTTGATCGAAACTCGGGTTGTAATAGAGCGCGGTGGCCACGGTAAATGCCATCAAGAATTGCCAAAGTAATTTTGTGCGCGCACGGATGCCATCGCTATGTCGCTTGGTCACTTTTTTATAATCATCGATAAAGCCAAGCACGCCATAACCGAGCGTGAGCCCTACCACCATCCAGACCAAGCGATTCGTGAGGTCGGTCCAAAGCAGCACAGAAACCATCAAGGCCAGCAAGATTAAGAGGCCGCCCATCGTCGGCGTGCCGGCTTTCGCCTGATGTGCAGGACCAATCTCGCGGATGGGTTGCCCAACGCGCAGATTGGCCAACATACGGATCAACCACGGCCCGAGCACGAAAGAGATAAAGATGGCCGTGAGCGTCGCGGCACCGGTACGAAACGTGATGTAACGGAACACGTTGAAGGCGCTGAAGTCTGACGCAAATTGGTGTAGATAATAAAGCATCTACTTTGCTCCCTCGCTGAGTGCTTCGACAACACGCTCCATCGACATGGATCGCGAGCCCTTGACCAAAACCCAATCTCCCGCACGCAAAATAGATTGAACGTACGTTGCCGCGTCTTCGTGATTGTGCGCGACACGCATTTGATTGGAAGGGAATCCCGCCGCTTTGGCCGCGTCGATGAGCGAGGATGCGTATTCGCCGAGTGCGACCAAAAAGTCGATGTGCAGTGTGGCGGCGAGTTGTCCGAGCGATTGGTGCGCCGCGGTGGCATTGGTGCCGAGCTCGCCCATGTCGCCGAGGACCGCAATGGCGCGATTTGTGCCCTTGTGTCGAGCTACACTTCGTAGTGCTGCTTCCATAGATTGCGGATTTGCATTGTAGGTGTCGTCGATGAGTGTTACGCCATCGCTTCGTCGCAGCACTTCCATGCGCCCGTGGGCAGGGCGATAGTTGGCAAGGCCGCGCTCGATGGAGTCGAGCGTTGCGCCAGCGCTCACGGCCGCTGCCGCAGCAGCCAGCGCATTGGAGACGCAGATTTCGTCGAGTCCGGCAACGCGTACCTGGCGTTGATCGTGTGGCGTCACGAGGTCGAAGCGAAAGTGTCCTGTTGGCTCAAAAGTGATGCCTTGCGCACGAAAGTCTGCGTTTGAGGTTGTGCGGCCAAAGGTGATGATGCGTGCATGCGTGCGCGACGCTTGCGCCATGACGAGTGGATCGTCGGCGTTGAGGATCGCTATTCCGTCGGAAGATAGCGCAGCGATGAGTTCGCCTTTTTCGTTGGCAATGATTTCGCGTGAACCCATTTGTCCGATATGCGCGCTGCCCACGTTTGTGATGACGGCGATTGTTGGACGCGCGATCGCAGCAAGAGGCGCAATTTCGCCGACGTGGTTCATTCCAATTTCGACGACGAGGCATTGATGCTCACGACAACGTTGCAGCAGGGTAAGTGGAAGTCCGAACTGATTGTTGAGGTTGCCTTCGTTCTTCAAACAAGGTGCCGTCGTCGTTAGAATTTCTGCACACATTTCTTTGGTGCTCGTCTTTCCGTTGCTGCCCGTAATTGCAATGACAGGGCCAGGAAAGAGAGCGCGATGCCCTGCGGCCAGTGCGCCAAGTGCTTGCGTGGTGTCGTCGACTTCGAGCACTGCAATTTGTGCAGGAACTTGGATGTTGTTCCCACGGCCGCGTTCGATCAAAAGTCCATTCGCACCGCGCTTGATGGCAGTTGTAAGAAACTGGTGCGCATCGTGTCTCTCGCCACGAATCGCAATGAAAAGCATTCCTGCACGGAGTGTGCGTGTATCCGTCGAAACTCCATGAAGCAAAAGTTTGTCGTCGCCTTGGAGAAGCGTTGCGCCAGTCCATGCGCATGCATCGGCGACGGAAAATTCGACACTCATTTTGTGCTCCGCAAGCGCAGCGCACGCGACGCTTCTCGTCGGTCGTCGAAGGGGAGGCGCTCATGGCCGATGATTTGATAGTCCTCATGACCTTTCCCCGCGATGAGAACCGTGTCCTGTGGATTTGCAGAAGCGATAGCGAACTGAATTGCACTACGACGATCCGGAAGTAGAACATACTCTTTATTGTGTTCTGCGAACAGTTCCGTCGTGACCTGTTGCATGCCTTCCATACCCGGAACAATATCGGCGAAGATTTGATTTGGATCCTCGGTGCGCGGGTTATCGTTGGTGAGGATGGCGAAATCGCTCGATCGTGCGACGGCTTTGGCCATGAGTGGACGCTTGCTGCGGTCACGATCGCCACCGCAGCCAAAGATGGTGATGAGTTTGCCTGCGGTAAGTGGACGTACTGTACGCAAAAGTTTGTCGAGTGCATCGGGCGTGTGCGCGTAATCAACGAGTACCGTGGGTGCCGATACGCCTTCGAGAGAAACGTGCTCGACGCGGCCAGGCACTTGCGGACATTCGTGTATTCCTTGCACGATTGCAGTGGGTGCGATGTCGAGTGCGGTGCCGATGCCGACTGCAATGAGCATGTTTTCGAGATTGAAGTCGCCGATTAAAGGCAACTCGATTTCAAGACTGCCTTTCGGTGTTACAACACGCGCTTGTGTTCTATGCAGTTCTACGTTGGCGGATTCGAGTCGAATTTCAGCGGACGATTTCGCATCGCGCGATACGCGCACGATCTTCGCTCCGGCTTTTTGCGCGGCCGCAAGAAACGTATCCGCCGAGGGATCGTCGATGTTGATAACGGCGGTGCCGGCTTTTGCGAGATGTTTCGAAAAGAGGAGACGCTTGCTTGCACAATACTCTTGCATCGTACCGTGAAAATCCAAGTGGTCTTGCGTGAGGTTTGTGAGTGCGGCGACTTGAAACACGCAACCGTCCACGCGTCCAGTTTGTGTGCCGTGCGAAGAAACTTCCATGGCGACAGCTTGCACTTTGTGATCGCGCATGCTGCGTAGTGTACGTTGCAAGTCTAGACTCTCGGGTGTGGTGTTGAGCGTGCGCTGACGCTGATCGGCGTAGCGAATTTCGATTGTTCCGATGACGCCGGTTTTTTTGCCGGCGCTTTTCAGGATCGATTCGACGAGATACGTCGTACTCGTCTTCCCATTTGTTCCCGTGACACCGATGAGAGTTAATTCTTTTGAAGGCGTACCGTAAAAGGCGTTGGCCAAGTAGGCCAGCGCTCGTCGTGTATCCGAGACGCAAATTACGGGAACGGTGTCGATGTTTTGTGGAATTTCTTCGCTGAGTAACGCCACGGCTCCGAGGGCGACTGCTTGTTTTAGATAGCGATGCCCGTCAACGATGCTACCGCGCAGAGCGACGAAGAGCGCACCTTGCGTAACGGACCGTGAGTCATAGACGATGCTGCGTAGGGCGGGATCGTTATCTCCGTCGCGACTTGCAATGAGTCGCGGCTGGAATTCTTCCGGAATGGCGCTGAGCAATGCCGAAAGTCGCATTAGCTTTTCTCCTGGATCGGTGTATACACTGAATTGTGATGTTCGCTTTGTTGTGTGCGATTTGCAGCTGCATCGGTTTCCGTTGCATGAAAGGTCGAAGCCGGAGCTGGCGTGATGGGTTGTTTTGCGAGGTTCTGCCAGATCTTCGGCTTCGCCTCGGGGCGTGTCAAAATGTCGAATTTCGCCAAGTGTGCTGCGGCGACTTCCGCAAAAAGAGGTGCCGCCACATCTCCGCCGGTGTGTTGAATTCCTTGTGGTTCCGTGAGTTGCACGACGATTACGAGTTTTGGCGCGTCGGCGGGAACAATGCCAAAAAACCAAGCGGAATAACGATCTTGGAAGTATGTGCCGGCGGCAGCATTGAGGATTTGCGCAGTGCCCGTTTTGCCCGCAACACGCACATTGCGCAAAGCAGCCTTGCGCGCCGTGCCCTCTGATGTGACCACAGACTCGAGCATCGACACAACACTTTTTGCTGTCGATTCTTGGATGACACGTTTTTGTGTCGAAATGGGTTGCGATTGCCAGGCCTGTTCATTGCTCGTCTGCGCGCTTTTGTCGGAAACATTGCGTCGCGTTGCAGCAATTAAGCGCGGCTCGACGTGTAGGCCGCCGTTGGCAAGAGTGGATGCTGCAACGGCGAGCTGTAGCGGTGTGACGTTCATGCCTTGCCCGAAGGCCGCGTTGGCGTGATCGACTGGGCGCCACTTGAGCCAGTGGCGGAGCATTCCTGCCGATTCATGCGGAAACCCACTGCCGGTCGTGCGGCCGAAGCCGAATTTTTGCAGCGTGTCGTAGTAGTTTTTGGCACCGAGACGTTCGGCGATTTTGATGGAACCGATGTTGCTCGATACTTGTAAGATGCTGCGCGCGTCGAGAAGGCCATGTGGATCGTGGTCGCGAATCGTTTTTCCGGGAACGCGATAGCTGCCATTTTCACAATGGAAGAGTTCGTCGGTGCGGATGGCGTTTCGATCGAGTGCCGCAGCGACGAGAAATGCCTTCATCGTCGAGCCCGGTTCGTAAGCATCTAAAAAGGCGCGCGAGCGTGTTTGTGCAAAAGGAGTTTCGCGAAAACGGTTGGGATCAAAAACAGGGCGCTCGGCGACTGCAAGCAAATCGCCTGTGTAGGGATCCATTGCGATGACGATCCCGCTTCGCGCACCCGTTTTTTTCAATGCAGCGTCGAGTGCGGCTTCCGCATCGGCTTGCATCGCGGCATGAAGCGTAAGCATGATGTCTCCACCCACAGCGTCGCGTGGATTCGTGCCTGGCAGCGCAAGAAGGCGACCCCGTGCATCGCGTTCGACGGGGATTTTGCGCTCGTTTCCATGCAGCCAGTTTTCTTGAGATTCTTCGATACCGCGTACGCCTCGTCCGTCGATGTTCGCAAAGCCGATCAAGGGTGCAGCAAGTTCGCGATAGGGATACACACGATGCGGTTCTGAAACGATGCCAATTCCCGGTAAATCGAGATCAACTATTTTTTTTGCTTGCTCTGGCGTGATCCAGCGCTGCAAAAATGCAAAGCCGCGATGTTGCGCGAGACGATTTTCGATTTGGGCGTGTGGGACATCGAGAATTTTCGCGAGCTGTTTGGCCGTCGCTTTGGGATCTTCGATTTCACTCGCAACGGCGTAGACCGACGGAGACTTAACACTTACGGCGAGTTCAGCGCCTGTGCGATCGATGATCGTGCCACGCTCGGGTGCGAGTGTGAATGAAGTGAGAACTTGCGCTGAGCCTTTGGCTGCTCCTCGATCTGAAATCACCGTCAAGTGTATGACGCGCAGCGCGAGGATGACGAGGGTGGCTAAGAAAAGTTGACGCACAACCGTAAGTCGTCGAGAGGTTGTTTGCGGGTCGCAGGCTTTCATTGCGGGGGCTCCTGCGATACGGGATGAATTCGCGACGCGGAAATAATTTGCTCCGGCGACGCGAGTCCGCGCTCCTCGGCCAAGCGGCGCAAACGTGCCGGATCTCGCAGTTTGCGCACAGCAACAATCTGTTCGCGCTTGGTTGCGAGTAGTGCTTGTTCGTATTGCACCGCGTCGGCGAGGTCGTAGCGCAAGGAAAGGATCGCGACGCGCAGCGCGAGCAATACCCAGGCTGCACCAAAAACAACGATGAAAATCAACACAAGTTGGTGTTGGCTACCTTTGCGTGCTGGAGCGTTGCTTGTAAAATCGATACCCGTGAAATCGACCGGTGCGACGGTGGGACGGCGCGGTGCGCTCGTGCGCCGAAAGCCTTGCATCCAATCTTGAAGCGGTGCCGGTAGGTTCATGCGACCTCCGCAAGCTTTTCAGCGACGCGCAAGCGCGCCGAACGCGCACGCGGATTGTGCGTGATCTCACTTTCCGTCGGAGTAACAGCTTTGCGTGTAACCAAGCGCAGGCGCGGTGGCTTGCCGCATTGGCAGACGGGCAGTTTTGGCGGACAAACGCAGCCCTTGGCGGCATTGCGAAAACAATTTTTCACAATGCGATCTTCGAGCGAGTGATAGGCGATGATCGCTACGCGGCCCTTCGGTCCGAGCGCATTGAGAATAGCTTCGAGGCCTTGCTCGAGGGTGTGCAATTCATCGTTGACAGCGATGCGTAAAGCTTGAAAAACGAGCGTCGCAGGATTGTGTTTACGGCCACCACCAATTCGTGCTTCGCGAATGATTTGCAAAAGATCCTTTGTTGTGCGGATCGGCGCGTGCTGACGCGCTTCGACGATGGCAGCGGCCAATCGTCGTGCACCCGGCAGCTCGCCGTAATTTTGAAAGTACTCCTGGAGTTCGTGCTGCGAGGCGCGCGCCAAGAGATCCGCCGCAGTCCGTGGCGCGTGAGGATCCATGCGCATGTCGAGCGGGATTTCGCGTTGGATCGTTTCGGAAAAACGAAAGCCGCGCTCGGGAGTATCGATTTGATACGAGGACACACCGAGATCAAGGAGCACGCCGTCGACACTTTTCAGTTTACGCTCTGTGAGGATATGCGTGATGTCGCGGTACGAGGCATGAATGAGTTCAACTCGCGCTCCGAAGCGTTCGAGGGTTTTGGCAGCGGCAGCCAGTGCGGCTGGATCGCGGTCGAGGCCAAGAAGTTTTCCGTCGGGTGCGGTGCGTTCGAGAATTGCGGCAGCGTGACCTCCGCCACCGACGGTGCCATCAAGAATAAGCGAACCCGGCTTCAACGCGAGCAGTTCGATGCACTCGTCGAGCAATACGGGTCGATGTTGAAACACAGAACGCATGATCGCGCGGGTCCCTCCATTTGACCCGGAGAAAAACATCGAGAACATCGGGTTGCCCCGAGGTGCGTGAATCGAGAAAGCCGTCGTACCCCCCAGTAACCACTTGCTTTCCCACACTTATCCAACGCACCTCGGGAACACCCCATTGCACTCGTTGACTATCATTGACTCTTTTTTGCGTCACCCCACGAAGGTTATTCACTTCGTATTTTTGCACGCGCACTCCCACACTTGTCTACAACCCCAGGCTTGCCACCACCGAGCTGATTTCGTGATAACGATTTTGTGTCGCAGCAAGGTCTTGATCGAAGCGTGCTTTATCCCAAAATTCGATGCGTGGCCCAACGCCGGCAATCGTGACTTCGCGCTCTAGCGCGGCGTATTCGCGCAAATACTGAGGAATCGAAATGCGCCCTTGTCCGTCGATTGGACACTCGGTTGCGCCTGACACCAAAAAGCGTTGGATCGATTGTACTTCGGGGCGTAGCTGCGAGGCTTGCGCCAAGCGATTTTCGACTTCAATCCACGCCTCGTGCGGATACAGCGCAAGACAATTCAGCAGGTTGGTCAAAATCGGAGGCTTGTCGCTGCGCGTTTGCATCTCACTGCGAAAGCCGGACGGCAGACTCATTCGTCCTTTTGCATCGATCGTATGAACGAACCGGCCGCGAAACATTGATGGTCCTCTCCTCCACTTCGGGAGAATTAATGGGCACATCATACCACTCGGTACCACTTTATCCCACCTTGAGCCCAAATTATTTGCAACTTGTTATCGCCCCATGGGGATTACCGAATTGTTTTTCGCTCGTTGATGGAAAGTGAGGGTGATGCGGTGGATGAACTCCAAATTACGGTCATAGACGAGTGGACGGCTTTGTTTTCACAAGACCCCTCCGGGACGGGCGAAGTCGTTTTGAAGATGATCTTTGTCTTCAAGCCGATGCACGGTTGATTCGACGGTCTGCGGTGAATTCGTGAAAAATGACTGGAGGATCTGAGGGCGCCGAGTAAGGTCGGTGGTCGCTGGCAGCGCAGGCACTATCGAAAATTAGCTCTTAAGAATTGCGATGCGGACGATGCATATCCCAAAGAGGAGACGGCGTAGGTTTTGAAGATTGCAATCACGGGCATTCGAACTTTTGCAGGGCGGCGGATGTTGGAAATTCTACAGCAATCCGGGTCGCCGGTGTCCGTTGTGGTTTTGGATCGTACACCGCCGCGCGTGGCTGCCCCAATGACGCGTTTTGTCGAGGTGGATCTGACACGAGCTGGAGTTACCGCTCAGCTCGCTGAAATTCTCGAAACTGAAAAAATAGATGCTGTCCTTCATGCAGCGTTTCGTCGCATGCCATCCGAGCGCGAGCGTGACCATGCACTTGATGTCGAAGGAAGTCGGCATTTGATTGCAGCAGTAACGCAGTCAAGTGTCAAGCGCCTTGTTCTTCCGTCGAGCACCATGCTCTATGGTGCGCACTTCACGCACCCGAGCCATTTATTGGAAACAGCACCGCTGCGAGGAGGTGTTGATTTGCACTCCGTCGCGGATCGGATTGAGGTTGAAGCGCTGCTGGATGCTGCGCAAAAAACAAAGCCGAGTTTGAATGCGACGGTCTTGCGTTTTCCATGGATCTTCGGTTCGAGTTACCGGGATGCCGTGACACGCTTTTTTTCACGCTCGATGGTCCCGACACTCTTTGGTTTCGATCCATTGCTGCAGCTGTTGCACGAGGACGATTGTATACGCGTACTTTGGAAGGCGCTGTGCGAATCCCATCCCGGTTGCTTCAATATTGTGCCGACGGATGTCTTGCCGCTTTCAACATTGCTACGCCTTGCGGGGAAGCGGCGCTTGTCGCTGCCGCCCGCAATTCTCAAGCGCCTTCCTTTTTTTCCGACGCAAACTCAAACCGGAGATCCGCCAAGCGGATTTTATGTGTATTTGCAATTTCCTTGGATTGCCGATGGAGAACGTGGCTGGGCAGAATTTGGTGTGCCGACTTACACCACGCGCGAGGCCTGGAGCGCATTTGTTTCTGCGCAGCGTTTGCGTGCATACGGCTTTGTGGGTATGCGCTAAGGGTACTTAACATGAACTTGTGTATGGAATTCAACTGACGCAGAAGGCATTCAAGATTTGCTAGCGAGCTGGAGGCGGAATGGAGACACAAGAACTTGCTATCGCAGATGCACTCGAAGCATTGCGTCGTGATATTCGTCACCGCGTCGAAGTAGCTGCGTGCCATGACACAGCGATTCCCGAGACGGAGTGGCTCGAAATCGTGGAAGTGCTGCGCCGACGTTTCAATGCCCTTGGCATGATTGAACGCTCGACGGAAGTCGATGAGTTCGGCATGGATGCGCTGGCTGTTCGCGGAACTTTACCCGCTCTTGATTTCTTGCTAAGGCGATACTGGCGCACGACACTTTATGGTGTCGAGTCGATTCCTTCGACGGGGCCAGCACTCTTTGTCACGACGAGTTTTACGACGCTTCCCGTCGATGTCTTGATGGTTGCTTTTGCTGTGTATCGTTCCTCTTGCTTGGGCGTAGATGGTGCATCGCGACGGCTTGAGGCTTCGAAGGTTCGAAATGTTGAGAATTGGGTTCGCTTTTTGATGCCTTCGCAGTGGGCGGCTCTGCCTTTCGTTCAAGCTTTTTCAATACGGCTCGGCGGACTTTCAGCAAATTTTGCCAATGTGCAACGTTTGCTAAATCGAGGACACCGTGTGGTGTGTAGCCGCGATTGCTCTACAGCAATCGAAGCAGCAATCGAGTCGGGTGCACCCATCATTCCGGTCGAGTTGCGTGCGCCTTTCGCGGTGCGATCGCCTAGGCCCCTCGGCGTAGTTGCGCCAGAGAAGACGGTTTCGGCGCAGGATCCCGCGCTGTTGACGATTTTGCGCGAACTTGGAGTTTTTGCACTTCCCGTTCATTGGTCGCTTGATTTCGGATCACCAATTCCTACGAGCGATCTTTCGCGAGACGCGATTTTGAAAATTTTGCTTCTGTCAGGTCAGTGCGATGGCGAGCACAGCAAAGTTGAACAATGCATTGTATGAGATCACGGTGCAGCTTCATCTTTTTTGTGTTGAGGCTTTTCGGCTGACGATACCGAGGTGCGAGTTTCATTTTGTGCAGTGACTTGCTCGAGCTTTTCGAGGATGGACTCGAGCTTTTGATGGATGGCATCGATTTCCGTGCGGCTTGGCAAATCGAGTGCATTCACAACACGCTCAATACCGCGTTGTAAAATTTTTTCGAGTTCCGGCGAAGCCGCAGCGATCCACTCGGTGATGCGCAGCATGTCGCGATTTTCTTTGCCGCCGCTTACTTCGAGGAAACGGCGCATGTTTTTTTGCAATCCCTCGAAACCCTCGGAGGCTTCGCCGACGTGTTTGCGAAATGCCGACGCAATCGCACCGCTGCTGCGCTGCATGAGGTCGCTGAGCGCAGCGCTCGATAGCGTGCGACTACGTTCGCGGTCCACGAGGATTTGCGAGAGTGCAATTGAGGTGATGTCTTCGCCGGTTTCGTTGTCGACGACGTGCACTTCTTCGCCTTCTTCGATGAGGTCAGAGATTCCCTTGAGTGTGATGTAGCGACTCGTTTCTGTGTTATAGAGTTTACGATTCGCATACCGCTTGATTAAAACAGCCATGGCATCAGCCTCATTCTTCGACAGGAATACGTTGTACGCGACCACGCTTCGGACGCGTTGCGGTTTGGGTCTTGCGTTGGTGGTCTGTGCCTACTTTTGTAGAGTTGTCTCTTTTTTGTGTCGATTGTTGCGTTTGTGCTTTTGGGGCCGAGCGCCGAAAGCCGAATTCCCAGAGTATTTCACGCAAGCCAAGATAGGCGCGCAGTACAGCGCGCGCTTCGGGGCTGCTTTCGGCTTGCGTTTGCCAGCGCTGGATTTCTTGGTCGAGCGCATCGAGCACGGCATCGACAGCATGCGCGTCGTTCGACTTGGGTCGCTCGTCGAGGGCGTTGCCCAGACTGCCGAGTGCGCGCTGCGCCATATCGAGCCATTCGCGTGTGCTAGAACCCGGGTTGGTCGAGGCGAGCGCTGTGGCATCGATCAAATGCCCGATCGCTTGCAAAATTTCACTAACGGCACTGCGGGCATGCTGCATTGCTTTGGCCAGTGCTTCTTCGGGCGTGGCGCTTCCCCCGCTGCGCCGCTGTGTTTGTGTCCAGTCCGTTTGGTCTTGCGTTTCGAAGCCAGCTTGCGCAGAGGGATCTTCATCTGTGTGTGCGCTACGCGCATCGGTCTTGCGCGCAGAGTCACTCTGTGCCGTCTCCGAGTCATACACTTTAAAATGTTGTTCGTTATCGGGTTGCTCTGTGCTCACCGCGTGTCTTCCTTTTTAACGGTGTGATCTTTGGCGAAAAGGTGGTTGGCGACGTGTCCTAATCCTACAAGATCGTGCACGTCTCCGGAAAGCTCCGGCACCCTGCGCAGGAAAGCGTTCGCTCCTTGCGCGCGCGCAACGAGTTCACTTGTCGTATCGAGGTCGCGACGAACGAGCGCAGCATAACGATCTGTCGCTTGAATTGCCGCTTGCGCCGCTTCGGCTGCGGAGAAATCACTTGCGTGCAGCGCTGCAAAGGCTTGTGTTAATGCGGCCAGTGCCGTCGCTGCATGTTCTGGTTGAGGCACTGCGAGAGGCGGCTCTCCGTCGGGCCAATGCCGCATGCGGTTGATGATGATGCCGGCGAGTGGAACTTGTAGCGCTTCCAGACGATTTAAGAAAAGAATGGCCTGCTTTACGGATTCGCTGGCGGGTGCTGTCGTCAGAAGAAATGCAGCTTGTTGGCTGCGAAGTCGCTTTTGCACTTGATGTGCACGCTCGCGAAATCCTGCAGAAAGACTTTCGAATGCGAGCAAGAACTCCGAGATGTCTTCGAGAAAGCCCACGCCCGTAACGCGTTCGATTAATTCAAGGGCCTTGTAAGCGCTGCGCTGGAAAATACGAAAGCCAAAGCGCCCGGCTTGCATCGCGGGATGAACGATGAGTTGCACGAGACGGCTGTCGAGAAAGGCAATCATGCGCTCAGGCGCTTCGAGAAAGTCGAGTGCATGCTGACTCGGAGGTGTGTCGACCACGACCAAATCGAAATCGCTTCGCTCAGAAAGTTCAAATACTTTTTCCATCGCGGAATATTCGACGCTGCCGGCTAGAGCATCAGAGACATGGTGATAAATGCGATTGGCGAGAATGCGATCGCGTGTTGCGCCGTCGCGAGCGAAGCGTGTTACGAGATCATCGAAGGTGCGTTTCATGTCGAGCATCATTGCGAACAGCGCTCCGTCCGTCGGTACGCCCAGTGCATCGAGGGCGCTTCGCGGCACGGCGCTCGGTTCATTGCCGAGGGAGCCGACGCCGAGTGCATCGGCAAGTCGTCGAGCGGGATCAATCGTGATCACGACGACGCGACGTCCGCGCCGCGCTGCGGCGAGTGCAAGAGCCGAGGCGATCGTAGTTTTTCCGACGCCACCACAACCGACGGTGACTAAAATGCGTTTTTCTTGAATCAAGTGTTCCGGCGTGAGCAGCGTCATTGTGCGGTTACCTGCGGGCTGCGCCCGAGCACGGCTGCCAGGTTACGCAAGTCAGCGATCGACACTATTCCGTGTTGTATCTGCGGCAAGGTTACGACGGACAATTGAGTTTCTGTGCGAATCATATCAACGTAATGAGTGTTGAGTTCAAAGCGCGCTCGCAAATGCTTTGCGCAATGTGTCATCGTGGCTAGCGACGGAAGCCCTGCGATTTGTTGCTCTTGAGGTAGGCGATCAAGCAATGCGTCGAGTTTTTCGAGGCCGGGCGGAAACGGAGCAGGCATGACGGAATTGACCACGACGCAAGTGAGTGGCATGCCCACTTTTTTGCGTACACGCGTTACGAGATCGATCGTCTCACGCGCGGGCAATTCTTCGGCCAATGCAACGGGCAGCAAAAGGCTGCGTTTTTCATCTTTGAGTAGCGTTGCGACCGATTCCGCATTTCGGTGTAGAGGACCGGCGCGTACTGCTGTGGTGACGACGTGCGGGACCTCGAGAAAAATAAGCCCATGCCCCGTTGCGGGCGCATCAACGAGTAGCAGGTCATAGAGGGGACGCTCTTGTGTGTCGCGAAGTTTTTCGAGCTGCCAGATTTTTCCGAGCGTGATGAGTTCGCGCCAACCCGGCGTGGCATCCATGAATTGACGAAAGCTCGGATTGTGAATCACAAATTGAAGTGGGGCATGCACACCCATTTTCATGCCGAGATACTCGGCAAGGGCGTCGTATGGATCAATGCGCATCGCATCAATGCCCGGCAAAAGAGTTTTGCCCGCGTATCCCACCATGCCCGAGTGGGGCGCAAGCAAACGTGGGAGGTGCTCGTCGGCGCCTGTTTCGATAACCAGAACTCGTTTCCCGCGCTGGGCAGCGGCGAGAGCGAGGCTTGTGACGACGGTTGTTTTTCCGGTTCCTCCTTTGCCGGTGACGACGATTAGTCTTCGATCGAGCAAAGGATTGGCGGGCGAGATCGACACAATGTCTCCGAGGAAGATGGAAGTGCAAGCCAGCGCTTGTTGCGCGAAGGAGTGTTCCGCAGGCCTTGCGTGCATGGCAAGGCACCGTACTTTGGAACGCCATGTTTTGCAGCAATTTTCGAGAATCTCGCTGCGAGCACAAAAGAAGAACGAAGATGACTTAAGCGCAGTCGTTGCGTTTCCGAAATGTTCAACAGTTCGATGAAGTTTCGATCGTGGCGGTGTTTTACCGACGTACAGAGGTTCGTTTTCGTGATCATTACTTGTGAACAATGCCAAGCGCAGTTTCAATTGCCGGACGAACGCATTCCGGCCAAAGGCGCACGCGTTCGCTGCTCCAAGTGCAAACACGCTTTCTTCGTGGCGCACCCCGGCAGTAGCGCGCCAGCACCGTCGGAAGATGCGAGTCGTTCGACAGCCGGACAGCCTGCCGCACCGACAACTCCCGCTCAGCCTGCGGCGCAAAAATCGCCACTCGCTACGCCTTCGATTGCGCAATCCACTTCGACGGCGAACTCGGGTCGCGAGGATGAGGTTGGCGATTGGGGATTTAACGAAGACGTCAAAGCGAAGTCGGGTTCGTTTGGGAAGGCGAAAGCGTTTGCCGAAGCCAATCTTTTTGAGGAGCCAAGCCCCGATCTGAGTCGTGCGCCAACACCGCAGGAAGAGACTTCGCCGTTTGAAAATTCGGGCGAATCGAGCCTTTCGAGTGAGCTTTCGAGTGAGGAAAGGGAGCAATCTTTCACAGCCGAGGAAGAGCCTGGAGGTGATTTTTCCGATCTCTTTTCTGCAAATTCGGAAGACCAAACGCCCGCTGCGAGTGCCAAACCAGAGCAGGCCTCCTCGGATGGCCTTGGTAATTTTGATGATTGGGATTTTTTTGGTGAAGGCAAAGCCAAGGATACGTCATCGGTCGTGCCGCCTGCGGGTACCGAGGATTTTTTTGATTCGCTGGGGACGGCTGATCAAAAACCACCGCTGCCGAATGCGGCTCCCGTTGTTGTTGCTCCAATCAAAAAAGCGCCACCGCCGCTGCCGCCGTGGTTTGATTTTGCAAGTACCATCGCCGGTTGGAGCGTTGTGGCGATCATGATCCTGGTGATCGCATTTGAGAGTATGACGCCGGCGGAGACTTTCGTAGCTCCGAAAGAAGGCGCGTTGAAAATCGGTGCGCTTGCAGCCGACGGTGTGCGTGGCCGGATGATTGAAAATGCTGTGAGCGGAATGGTCTACGTCGTGTCGGGGCAGCTTCGCAATGATTCGAATGTACCTGCTGCGGCGGGCACCGCACTTCGTGTGGTTTTGATCGACGAGCGCGGCAATGCGATCGCAAATATGGCGGCTGCGATGGCGGGCTTTGCGCTGCCCGATTACCAGCTTCGAGAAGAAAAGGCCGACGAGTTGCAAAATCGACTCGAAACGAGTTCGGCACAGCTTGCATGGACCAAGCTCGCTTCGAAAGAGACACTCCAATTCGATGCGCTGTTTGCGTCGATGCCGAGCGATGCTGTTGGATTTCGAATTGAAACCGTAGATGTCGCCAAGCCGCGGATCAATGCTGAATCGCCTGGGAGCGCTGCAGCAAATGAATCACACGAAAGTGTCACCGAAGACACGAGTGAGGCTTCGCCTGCTGCGCTGGAACTTCCGAGTGGGGATGGTTCGAACGCGCAGCAACCATCATCCGAAAGTGTCGAAACACCGACGGAGCAAGATGCGTCGGCCGCGCATTCGGATTCGGCCTCTGCCTCGACTCCGGAGCAAGATCCGCCCGCTGAGTCGCCTGCGCCTTAGGATCAAATCTGCGTTTTTATGGTGTTTGGAAAAAGTGCGATTTGGTTGCCACGCTCGCTGTGCGCACGTCAATGAGGATTCGTCTTGGTGTTACTGATATTGGTGTCGGGCGATTGTGGAGAGAATTGTGCAAAACGGTTGAACCCGCGTATGCGAGTTCAACCTTGATTGAAAAAGGAGTTGACGGTGCAAAACCGAGAGCGCGGCAATTGAGCGAGGTGGCCTAGACCGTTGTTTTTTCGCGTTGTGTTTCTTGCTTCTCTGCGATTTCTTCTTTGCGCGGAGTCACGTCGATCGCATCGTTACCCGACATGCCTTGCTTGAAGTTGTTGATTGCCTTACCAAGGCCGGACCCAAGTTCGGGCAAGCGTTTTGCGCCGAAGATGACGGCGATCAAGAGTAAGACGACAAAAATTTCTGTTGCTCCGATTGAGCCCATGGCAAGCACTCCTCTTACAGTCGTTTCGACGAGTCGAGAATTTTCGCAAAAACTCTCGTGGCATCTGAGACGATGCGCGACCTAAGATTGCCGCCGATGACATCGTTGGTCAAGGCGCGCAGGAATCCGTTCCTGCGGCAGATCGAAGCAGTGCAACGTGGCCTCCGCGTTTTGAATGCAATGAGAGAAGCTCGGAGCGCGGGGTGACTTCTGCATACCGAACGAAAGTGTGAATGAGATTGAGGAGGCGCGAGATCGAGATGGGAATTTTTAAAGCTTATGACATTCGTGGCGTCGTGCCGGATGAGTTACGAAGTGAAGATGCTTATCGGATTGCACGCGCTGCAGGTCGTTTTCTTGACGCAAAGAAAATGGCGATTGGTGCCGACGTGCGCCGCAGTTCACCGGAACTCAAAGCGCAACTGATTCGCGGCTTGCAGGATGAAGGCATCGATGTCGTCGATCTTGGAACGATTGCATCACCGATGCTCTACTTTGCAGTGGACAGTCTTGGCGTTGACGGCGGCATCATGGTGACGGCTTCGCACAATCCCGCGCAGTACAATGGATTCAAAATCTGCCGCGAGCACGCCATTCCCGTGAGCGGCGCTTCGGGGCTTCGCGAAATCGAGGCGATTGCAGCGACTTGTGCGAGCGATCCTGTGGCGCCGCGACGTGGCAGCGTGGAAACGCGCAACATCACCGACGGATATACGGCACATATCTTGGCGCTTACACCAGAGCGTCCGTCGCTGCACGTGGCCATCGATGCGGGCAACGGTATGGCGGCGGCGGGGCTGCGCTCGATTCTCGCGCAGCTACCCCTCAAAACCGAGCTTTTGTATTTCGAACCCGATGGAACTTTCCCAAACCACGAGGCCGATCCGCTCAAGCAGGAAAATTTGCAAGATCTTGTACAAGCCGTAAAACAGCACCAGACAAATTTTGGTGTCGCTTTTGACGGGGATGCGGATCGGGCAGTTTTTGTCGATGAAACGGGCGAACCCATTAGTTCCGATCTGATGACGGCACTTTTGGCGAAGCCGCGACTCGTTGCATCTCCCGGAGGCCGTGTACTTTACGATTTGCGTTCGAGCCGTGCGACGGCCGAGGCCATTTGTGAGGCCGGAGGTGTCGCAGAAATGTGTCGAGTTGGGCATTCGTTCATCAAGGCTCAAATGCGTGAGTCGGGAGCGATTTTTGCTGGCGAGCTCTCGGGACATTTTTATTTTCGATTTTCAGAAAACCTGATTGCTGATGATGGAATCGCCGCTTTTGTTTCGCTCTGTGCGGTGCTGGCGCGCGAAAAAAGACCGATCTCTCAGCTCGTAGCGCCATTGCGTCGCTATAGCGCAAGCGGTGAGATCAACACTCGAGTGCGTGACATCGATTTGGTATTGAAGACGATTGAAGAGGAACATCGCGCCAAAGCCAAAATTTCGCATCTGGATGGCTTGCTCGTTGAATACCCGGATTGGTGGTTCAATTTGCGCGCTTCGAATACCGAGCCTGTGTTGCGGCTAAATCTCGAAGCCGGTACGCAGGCGGCGATGCAAGAAAAGCGTGATGCACTTTTGGCTCGGATTCGAGTATTGGGTGACGCTAGGTTTTAGTGCTGTGCTGCGAGTTCTTCCTCGATGATTCGCTCGAATTCTGAATATGGCTTTGCGCCCGTGAGGATGCGGCCGTTGATGACAAACGTGGGTGTACCTCGCACGCCAGCTGCTTCGGCGTCGGCCAAATCTTGATCGATTTTCTTTGCGAATCGATTTTCCTTCGTGCAGCGACGGTACTCTTTTAGATTGAGTCCGGCGGTCTTGGCGAATTTTTCAAGATCTGCGTCGGTGAGTGCCGACGTATTCGCGAAGATGAGATCGTGGTATTCCCAGAACTTGCCTTGTTCGCCTGCGCACTCCGCTGCATGCGCTGCGGGCTTTGCGCGGGTGTGACTGGCGATTGCGAAGTGGCGATACACCAAGCGCACTTGCTCGGGATATTTCGCGAGTACTGCGTTGAGGGTTGGATGCACCTTTTGGCAGAACGGACATTGGTAATCACTGAATTCGATGATCGTTACCGGTGCATTGGCGGGCCCGCGTGAGGCGCCGCGCGCTGCGACCGTGATGCGCGGCGCTTCGAGTAAAATACGCACTTCGCGTTCTGCTTTGAGTTTCTCCGCTAACGCACTTTTGCGTTGGTCGTAGAGTTCCACTTCGAGATGCTCTTGGATGCGCTCCCGCCATTGATCAAGAGTGCCACCCAGAGCCGCTTCGTTCTTGGCATAGAAGTCGGCGATTTCTTGCTCCGAGACGACGGCACCGTTTTTGCCGAGCACATATTCTTTCGTCGAAACGCCAGCTTTCTTTGCCGCGTCGTCGAGGAGTCGTTCCTCAATCAGATTGTCCAAAAATTCGCGGCGCGCATCGTATAACTCGAATTGGTTTAGACCTTGCATCCGCTCCTCAAAGAGAGCGCTCTTGATCCATTCGTTGAGATCCTGCAGAGAAATCGTTTTTCCATCGACGGTTGCGACGGAGGTTTTGTCAGTGGCCGAGAGACGTCTGGACGGTGCAGTGGTTGTGCATCCTGCGAGCACGAGACCTACACAGATCAGGAACAAAGTATTTTGAAGAGGCTTTTCGATCATTTTTTCTCCCGGTGTTTTTCAGGGATTACAACAAGGTCAATGGGGCCACGTCACAGAGTTGCGGCCTGGAGTATACGCAAGTGAATAGTGTTGGGAGAACTCGACCTCAGATTGTTGCCCGTGCACAGCACAAACCGCTCGTCGGTAGTCCTAGACCGAAAATAGGGTTTACGCAGTTTGAATCGTATGGACTTGGGGTGCTGCGCGGAGCGGGCGGACTTTGGCTTTCGGGAGACCGTTTTGGCGCCAATCATGAATCTCGCGTTCGAACTGAGCAATTTCCAAAATCCACTCTTGTCCGCTCACAGCTTCGAAAGCCGTATTGCCGTGAAAAACGAGCACGACATCGTCGGTGGCGATCAGTACAAGTTCTTCGAGAGGGCTTTGTACGTTTGGCAAAATACTTTGTAGGCCCTTGATGCTTTTGCGAATCCGTTGCAGCGATACGCCGGCATCCATCAGGCGCTTGGTGGCTTTGAGCGCAACCAAATCCTGGAAGGTGTAGCGGTGATGCCCGCCTTGCGTTTGTACCGAGGGTTTGACCAAGTCGGTTTGCGCCCAGTACTGCAGTTGGCGCCGTGAAACGCCTAAAATTTGGACGACTTCTCGGCTTCGATACACACTATTGTAAGATTGGTTTTGCATGCGAAATCCCCTAAAACCCGCCATGGCACGAAGTGCAAATCCTAAATCTTCTTTCGGTATCCAGTCAAACGAAAATTGGATGTTTTCGTAGATTTGCTGCAGACTTGCACTTCCGAAGCGTAAGGCAAAGTCGCGCGACGCAACGAAGCGAGATTCAGGGGGGGGCGTCGCGCAGTGCTAGGCGCTCGTTGACGATGGACGCGAGAGAACCACAGCGCACAAAAAGAAAGTCGAGCAAAAGGCGTGACGCAAGAAAAGCCGCAGAAGAAAACACTCGAATCTGCACCTTCCTCTGCTCCCAAAGCCGCGGAGGCGAATTCAGAGCAAAAGAGGAGTGTCGCGAAAAGTGACGCACCGCAAATTCTGCATCCAGCAGGTGGAAAACGCCTGTTTATGCGCGGGATCATGATTCATTCGCTGATGGAACGTGGAATTGCGCACGAAAAGGCCGTGCAAACCACGGAGCGTGTGTTCGAGCGGATTCGCAAAAAGTCGGAAGTGACATGCGCCGAGCTTGCGTCGCATTTGCGTGAGCTGCTTGGCATGTTGCCACCGGAAGAGGTGGTAAGTCCGCTGGAAGCGCCGACGCGAATCATGATTACGGGCAAGGGTCGATTGCCGTTCTCGAAGGGGTTCCTCTCGCAGTCGTTGTTGGCGGCGGCCATTGATCCGTCCGAAGCATTCAATGTGGCGGCCGAAATTGAATTTACGTTGCTGCGTTCGCGCGTGAGTGAAGTTCCGCGGTACGAATTGCGACGCCTTACCCATGACACAGTAAAGCGTCGAGTTGGTGAAGAGGCGGCGCGACGCTTTTTGATTTGGCGTAAGTTTCAAGATCCAGAAAAACCGGTGATTGTGCTCCTCGGTGGTTCCTCGGGCGTGGGCAAGACAGCACTCGCGGTTGAAGTGGCGCATCGACTCGGTATCTATCGCGTGCTTTCGACAGATTCGATTCGACAAGTCATGCGCATCATGCTTTCGCCAGAGCTGATGCCGCAAATTCATGCGTCATCTTATGATGCATATCGCCATCTCATTTTTCCTCCGCCTCCGTCGGTGGATCCGGTGATTGAGGGTTTTAAGCAGCAGGCGGCCGTTGTCTCCGTCGGAGTGAAGGCTTTGATTGAGCGTGCGGTGTCGGAGCGAACGAGCATGGTGCTCGACGGAGTTTCAATTGTGCCGGGCATCCTCGATCTCCATACCTATCGCGACTCGGCTCATATCATCTTTATTATGATTGCAGCGCTCGACGAGGAAGCGATTCGAAGCCGTTTTGAAAATCGCGGTAAAGATCAGGTGCTGCGCAAACCACATCATTACATCGAAAATTTGGATGCGATTTTAAAAATTCAAGATCATTTGCTGCAGATGGCCGATCAATACGACGTGCCGATCGTACACAATAAATTGTTTGATCGTTCGGTAATTTCCATTTTGCGCAACATTCTCGATACGCTCGGCGAGAGTTTTCCGGACGATACTGATGCGCTGTTATAAAGCAATGCGAAAACCACTGATCGGACTTGTCTTGTTGGCCATCACGCCAGCGCTTTTGCATTGCGCGACCTTGTCGGTGCCCGACGAGCGCAAGCTTGGTCGAAAGACGGAACGTGAGCTACGCAAAGAACTCGATTTTCTGCGCGACCCAATCGTCGCCGGCTACATCGAGCAAATTGGACGGCGGATCGTGGCGCAAGTCGAACCGCAACCTTACGAGTATCGCTTCTATGTCGTCGAGAACGACGAGATTAACGCCTTCGCGTTGCCTGCCGGCTATGTTTATGTTCATACGGGCACGATTCTCAAGGCGCGTAATTCGAGTGAGCTGGCCGGCGTCATTGCCCATGAGATTGGACACGTTGCGCTGCGTCACACTGCGGAGAGTTACAACCGTCAGCGTAATACAGGTATTGCGCACCAGACGTTGGTTTTTTTGGCGGCGATTTTTGGTGGTTCGTATGCGGCCGGCGCAGCCAATCTCGGTGGTGGGCTGGCGGGCATGGCTTATCTCAATACGTATAGTCGCGAGAACGAAGCTGCAGCCGATGCTTTTGCGATTGAGGTTTTGCCGAAGATTGGCATTAACCCCGAAGGCATGGTGACATTCTTTGAAACGCTCGCGACAGAGGGTGGCCCGGGTGTGCCGACCTTTTTGTCGAGTCATCCGTCGCCAGATTCGCGTCGGGATGAGGCGCGGCTTTTGATTAATGCACGCAACTTGCCTGAAAATTTGCGGGATGAAGACGGAGGGCGACTTGAAATCATCCAACGTCGAATTCGACTTCTGACAGGTGACACATAAAAGAGACATGGTGATATGTGTGCAGATTGGCGCAAATCGAGTGTGCGCACAGGGCGCCGGTGTGTAGTGTAGATAGCGACAGACGATGTACTGATTCCGCGTAGAGAATATAGGGAATACAGGATGCAGAGAGGACGTTGTGGGACGTTTTCCGAAAGCTGAAATCGAAGGTGTGGATTATCGAGTTTCCGTCGAAGAAATTGCGAAGCTCGAAGTGCGTAGTTTGTCTGCCTTGTTTGGTGCGGAGTTTTCACCCAAGCGCTTCGTGATTGAAATCGGTTTTGGGCGCGGCGAATTCTTGCTCGATCTTGCGCAAAACGATCCCGAAGCAGGCTTTCTTGGCGTCGATGTGAATCACAAGCGCGCACTCAAGATGGCGCATCGCCTGGTGCGCAGTGGCATCACCAACGTGCGTGTTGTGCATGGTACGGGTCAAGCCTTGCTCGCGGCTTTGCCGGAGATGCCGTGCGTGGATGTGTTTTGGATTAACTTTCCCGATCCGTGGCCCAAGCGCCGCCATGAATCGCGACGGATGTTGAATGCCGACTTTCTTCATGGCCTTGCTCTGCGCTTGGTACGCGGCGGACGACTCGAAATTGCGACGGATAACGAAGAGTATGCGCTTGGCATCGACGCAGCTTTGCATGCCGAAATCTTACTTGAAAATCGTTTTGCGCCTCGGGCGTTTTTGATGGATGTGCCAGGACGTAAGCCGACGGCGTATGAACTTTTGTGGCGTGCAGAGGGTCGAAAGTTGCGTTTTTGGTCCTACGCAAAAAAGTGATGGATCATGACGATTTGCTCAAATATTAAAAATTTTTCTCTCGAGTCACTTCGTGCAAAGTTTGTGAGCATGGAGCTTTCGCGTTATCGCGCCGACCAGGTTTTTTCGTGGTTGTATCGACGTGGCGTTGAGCGATTTGAAGAGATGACCGATCTTGGTGTCGATCTACGTGGACAGTTGGCCGAGGCCTTTACGACGGAGGCGCTTGCTTGCAAGGAAGTGCTTCGCTCTGACGATGGAACGATCAAGGCGGTCTTGCAGGCGCAAGACGGCGCGCGTATCGAGGCGGTGTTGATTCCCGAATCAGAGCGCACCACGCTTTGCGTTTCGACGCAAGTTGGTTGTCCTCTCGAATGTGATTTTTGTGCGACAGGCAAGATGGGATTTTTGAGAAATCTCACGACTGCGGAGATTATCGATCAGGTGTTTCGAATGAGTGCACTACTCGCCGACGAGAGACAAATTACAAATCTCGTTTTCATGGGAATGGGTGAGCCTCTGCTGAATCTGCCCAACGTGATCGAAGCCATACGCATTTTGCTGGATCCGAAGGGCTTTGGGTATGGTCCTCGACGCATTACAGTGTCAACCTCGGGTGTTGTGCCCAAGATTCGTGAGCTTCTCGACGCTGTTCCCGTTAACCTTGCTGTTTCGCTGCATGCAACGCGAGACGCTGTGCGCGACGTGCTGGTGCCGTTGAATCGCCGCTTTCCACTCGCGGTGCTTATTGGAGAGTTGCGGTCTCTCGATCGACATGGTTTGGTGTCAAAGCGACATCCCGTTTTTTTCGAATACACGCTGCTTGCTGGAGTGAACGATTCCGAAGCCGATGCACGTGAGCTTCTGCATCTTCTGCGCGGAATCCCGGCAAAGATCAACGTGATTCCCGTGAACCCGCATTTGGGCTCGGCCTATCGCCCACCGTCGGATGAAGTCATTCACAAATTCATGGGCGTTCTTGCGCGGGCGCGG
>CAYRID010000025.1:0-27666 GCA_964424225.1 uncultured Geobacter sp. | reverse complement strand
AGTGCTGCGATTCGCGCGGCACGATTTGTTGTGCGTGTTGCAATGCGATAGACATTTTCGGGATCTAAGAAGGTCATTACGCCCGCACCCAGTAGAATGCACGCCGGGGCAACACTGATGGCATGATGAAAGTAGGCTCCACCGTCGGGTGTTTCGAGCATGATGCAATGAAAGAAGAAAGCAGACGCGTACCATACAACGAATGTCAAAGCTTTGTGTACGGGTTGCAAGAGCGTCATGCCCAGCAGCACAAGGCCTGGGCCGTTGAAGACGTACCGCGATTCAATGGCGAGGCTATGGGTGAGAAGCGTCCACGGAGCAAGCCAGGCTTCGCTACGCGAAAAGTGCGTACCACCTTGTGTAAAGAGTGAGAGTCCGCTTGAGTGACCTATCTTGTATGCGTAGCCGTACCAAACGAGCGCAGGCAGAAGCGCAATACATGCTGACACATAAAATTGTGGAGAATACAGAGTGCGCGACCGCAGTTTGCGCAGCACGATGAACGCGAAGAAAAAGACAAGATGCAAAGCGGATGTCGTGGCCAGGATCGCGAAGGCCAGCCAGGTGCTCGCAGCGAAAAGCGTAGTGGCCCGCTCATTGACTTCCCAGGCAAAGAGTCGGTCGAGAGCAAGCAGTCCCAAAAGTAGCATCAGTCCGTCGGGCAATAGACTTCCCGAGAGTTCCATGAGCACGGGATTGATTGCAAAAAGCGCACTCGCCGCGAGAGCACCGGGCCGTTCAAGGATGCGTCGCGCGACCTGAAAGAAGGCGAAGAGTGAGGCGATGCTGCAGAGCGCAGAGAGCACACGATAGTTGGCTGCATGTTCGCCGAGGCTTCGATCAAGAACGGCAGCGAGCCAGGGCAAGAATGGAAATTCCGTTTCGACGAGGTTACTTGTGCGACTACGGCTTTCGCCGCCAACTTCGCTTCGGCGCGGATGAAGAATATTGAAGTCTTCTTGTGCAAAGTTCTGCGCAATTTGGGCGTAGGCGGCTTCACGCTCGGTGTCAACGTAGCTTGTTCCCAAAGGCGCTGCGACGAAAGCCAGTCGCACAAGAACACCAATGAGGAAAATTGAAATCAGCCAAGCGCGATCAGAAGAATCGATGGTTTTCATCGCGAGGGATTCTAACCGCCAACGGAGAAGTTGTGCGCGAAAAAAACAGGGAAGATTTGTTTCCGCAAATTGATCAACCGAAAATTCTGTTTTTCAGCTTGTCAGCAGGAAACGCGAGGAGTACAGCTAGCTCGCGCCGGGTACTCCAAAGTCGGCTTGCAATGCGAGCCGCGCCGATTGGTAGCGTCTTCATTTTTTAAGGTCGGGTCTCATTCATGTCGGACTCATCAAAGCCTCCGCTGTCTTCTTCGCAATCCGCATCCAAGGAACCGTGCTCGCCACCGTCGACAATGCACGCAACCGCCGCGTTGCAGAGCGAAGAGGCGCTGTCTCTTTGGATGCGCGTTCGACGTTTTGTGCTTGGTGCGCCGCGCGATCTAAGTGACAAAAAATTGTTTCATCGCTTGGCCCTGATTCCATTTCTTGCGTGGATTGGGCTTGGTGCCGATGGATTGTCTTCGTCGTCCTATGGTCCACAAGAGGCGTTTCAGACGCTGGGCGAGCACACTTACCTTGCCATTGCGCTTGCGATCACGATGGCAGTGACGGTGATTTTGATCTCTGCAGCGTATAACCGAATCATCGAACAATTTCCGTATGGTGGCGGTGGCTACATGGTTGCCACCAAGCTGCTGGGTGCCCGGGCGGGTGCTGTTTCCGGCTGTGCTCTTGTTATCGACTATGCACTAACGATTACGATGTCGCTCGCTGCGGCGGGCGATGCATTGTTTAGTTTGCTGCCGATGCATTGGCAAGCTTGGAAATTGCCGATCGAAATTTTTCTGATCATCGGCCTAACGACGCTCAACATTCGAGGCGTCAAGGAATCAGTGCTTGTATTGGCGCCGATGTTTTTTCTCTTTCTCATCACACACGCTGTCTTGATTTTTACGAGCGTATTCAATGCGGCGCCAACTATTCCTGCAACGATTGGACAAGTAGCTGAAACATCGCGACACGGAATGACGTCGCTTGGATTGGGCGGGGTATTGCTGCTGTTCGTGCACGCTTATTCACTGGGAGGCGGCACTTACACCGGTATTGAAGCTGTGTCGAACAGTCTTTCGTTAATTCGCGAGCCCCGCGTGGCCAATGCTCAACGCACAATGGTGTATATGGCCACTTCGCTCGCATTCACGGCAGCAGGACTTTTGCTTTGTTACTTGTTTTTGAAGATCGAACCGGTGCCCGGAAAAACCATGAATGCGGTGTTAATCGAGCGACTGGCTGCGGGTTGGCCGGGGGGGTGGGCTTTCGTCACGGCATCTCTCGTGTCGGAGGGTGTGCTGCTCATCGTCGCTGCGCAAGCGGGCTTTATGGGCGGGCCGCGCGTGCTCGCCAATATGGCGGTCGATTCGTGGATGCCGCACCGCTTTGCCGCTTTGTCGGATCGACTCACGACGCAAAACGGCATCTTCTTGATGGGTGGCGTTTCGCTTGCGGCCTTGCTCTATACCTACGGCAACGTGCGCCATATCGTGGTGATGTACAGCATCAATGTGTTTTTGACGTTTTCGCTTGCCATGTTTGGAATGGCGCGAGAGTGGTGGCGTCCGAAGTCGTCGCATCGTGGTCGGCAGCATTGGCGTCGCCGTTTTGCACTTTTTGCCAGCTCTTTTGTTCTTTGCGCGACGATTCTCACCGTCACAATTTTCGAAAAATTCACGCATGGCGGATGGGTCACTTTGGTTGTGACCGGGGCGCTCGTGGCGCTTTGTTTTACGGTGCGCGCGCACTACCGGACGGTTGGTAAAAAGCTTGAGCTGCTCTACAGCCAGCTTGGCAATCTGCCGGAGAAGGCTTCGGCAGTGGCGCCACAGGAAATCGATGCCTCGAAACCGACTGCGGTGGTGTTAGTTGGGCATTGGGGCGGACTTGGGATTCATACGGTTCTCAATATCTTCCGGGCATTTCCAAAGCATTTTCAGAACTTGGTTTTCGTATCAGTTGGTGTCATTGACTCAGGCAGCTTCAAGGGCGAGGACGAAATCGAGGATCTTCGCGCGCAGACGATTCGAGATCTCGAACGGTATGTACGCTTTGCTCACGGTTTAGGGATTCCGGCCACATATCGATATCGCATTGGCACGGATGCCATTGAGGAAGGCGGGAATCTTTGTCTCGACACCCGAAACGATTTCCCGTTTTCGGTCTTTTTTGCGGGGAAGATCGTTTTTCAACGCGAACAGTGGTATCAGCGGTTTTTGCACAACGAAACCGCCTTTGCGATCCAAAAGCGATTGTCTTGGGCGGGGGCCACGATGGTGATCTTGCCGGCACGGATTGTTGAGTAGCTGCACAAGCTCCAAGGCCATCCAATTGACGTCCGATAATGTATATTATGTCAAATAGCAGATCGGTGTCGCAATTACTTGTTTTCTATTTGAAAATCCTCGATGTCTAGCGCATTTGAATCGCCCTGATTCGGAGATTGCTCCGATTCTCCTTCTTTCGCTGCGGCAGCTGCATCATTGACTTTGGAGGCGTTTGCGCGAGCTAGTGCTTGCCGTCGGCGTAGCAACGTGCGGCGTTGTTGCGCTTGTTTCGCGGCCTGCGACTTTGCAATTGCCGGTGTTTTTAGCTTGCCTTTATCCCAAGTTTCTTGACCAAGCTCTTTTCCGTTTGCGTCCCAGTATGTCCACACTCCATTTTTTTCTCCATCCAAGAAAGATCCAGCCACTTGCTTTGCACCTTGGCTTGACCAGGCCTCGAATGGACCGTGTGATTTTCCGTCAAGTTTGGCAGCGAATGTCGCCCGTAACTTCCCATTTGGATGGTAAACCTTTATTTTTGTGATGGTTTCTCCGTTTGCATCTTTTTCAGCTTTGAACGTGCGAGCAATTTCGCCATTGCGATTCCAGCTCGTTCCGCTCACTCCGCGTCCATCGACGCGCATACCCTCGAAGTGCTTTTGTCCGTCATCAAACCATTCTTGCCATTCGCCTTGCTCCGCGCCGTTCGCCCACTCTCCTTTCGACTTTGGCTGGCCGTTCTCGTGCCACTCCGTCCAAATCCCAATCCGTCGATCAACGGCCTCGCTTCCATCGCTTAGCTTCTCTGTACCGTATTGGCCTTGCAGCTTCTTTTGGCCAGAGGCATACCACTCAGCCCACGGTCCGCTCCGCGCGCCCATGACGTAATCGCCTTCGCTGGTTTTTTGTCCATTGTCGGCCCAAGTCGTCCAGCGTCCGTTTCGATTCGAAACATTCGAATCCGTGTCGACGGCATATTCACCGTGCGACTTTGGCTTGCCATTGAGATGCCATTCTTCCCAGATGCCGCTGCGCAAGCCTTCTTTCCATGTGCCGCGTAGCACCATCTGCGAGTCATCCCAGCGTGTCTCGATTCCATCGAGCTTTCCGTTCGCATAAAAAAGTTCGAGGGTTTTATTGCCTTTTGTGTCCCAAGCGGTCTCGATTCCATGCGGTATTCCGTTTTTCAAAGTCTTTAGTGTGCGCAGGGAGCCGTCGCTGTAGTACTCGCGCTGCGGCCCATTCTTGCTTCGATAGGTCTTTGTGAGTTTGAAGCCGATTGCGCCGCCGACGGGAAGGATCAAAAAGAGGAAAACGCAGATGAGAAAAGCCTTGAAGTGTCGCGCTGCAACACTTTGCCACTCATGGCCAAAACCGCCGAGCGTGCCGACCGCTTCCTGCACAAGGAATGCGAGTGTCGCACAAGGGGCCCAGCCTGCAAAAATCCAGACTCCGTAAGCAGTCAGATAGGGAACAAGCCCGCTTTGCTTGTCTGCGACGATCGCTGCATCGCTTGGAAAAAGCTGAATCACGCCTCCATAAACTACGGTGAAAGAAAGCAAGAAAACGATGATCGAACGAAAGCTACTGCTGCCTTGCTCCTTGGATCGAGCGGAGAGTTTGGGGCGGGTTCTTCTCGGCATGGACACTTCAACCTTTTTTGCGCTCTTGCTTTTCGTTTCTGTTTTTGATTTTTGGCTCTCGGCTCATTCTGCTTTCCGCGGGTATCGAGCGCGTCTTCCCTCGGAACGAAGGGTCTACATTTTTACTTGGCCTTGCACGGCGCGCGCCAGCGTATCCTGACTCATGCAGTGAATACTAGTTTTTCGCACGAGACGAGTGAGCGTTTTTCAAAGAGGCCCGATTGACTTTGTGTTACTTTGCTCGCTCGCGTAATTCAAATCTGTCTCTTTGAGTGTTGAATTCGAAAACGATGAGGCCCACCGCGTTGACCCGTGAGCGACACTTCGAAGCCTTATACAAAAAATTTGAAGCTGCAGGACAAGGGCATGTGTTCCGTTTCTGGGACCAACTTACTTTTGCGCAGCGTGAGCGTTTGGCGGCACAACTTGAGACGATTGATTGTGAAGTCCTCGCACGTGCCTTTCGCGAAGCGAAGGAGGCATCTCCTTCTAACGGCACGAAAGCGGTCGCATCCAAAATCACGCCGGCGACAGTGATTGCTCACCCCGAACACCAAGGCGACCTCGATGCGTGGGCCAAAGCGCATGCTCTTGGCGAAGAAAGCTTGCGCGCTGGGCGCGTTGCAATTTTGGTCGTAGCGGGCGGCCAGGGTACGCGACTCGGTTTTTCGGGACCCAAGGGCCTATTTCCGATAGGTCCCGTTTCCGAGCGCAGCTTGTTTGAACTGCAGGCGCAGCGGATTCGTGCACTGCGCGCACGTTATGGCGAGCCCCTGCCCTGGTACATCATGACGAGTCGCGCCACCGACACAGAAACGCGTAGGTTTTTTGAAGACCACGCATTCTTCGGCTTGCCGCGCGAGGACGTTTTTTTCTTTTGCCAAGGCAGCATCGCGTCAGTGGATTTTGCTGGAAAAATTCTGCTCGAAGCTCCGGATCGCGTCTTTGAGAATCCTGACGGACATGGTGGTTCTTTGATTGCGCTTGCACGCTCGGGAGCGCTCAACGATATGCGTCAGCGTGGCATCGATGTGATTTTTTACTATCAAGTCGACAACCCACTCGTATCCATTGCAAACCCTGCCCTCCTTGGCTTTCATCAAAAAGCTGCAGCAGAAATTTCTTGCCTCGTCGTAGCGAAGCGCGATGCGGCGGAAAAAATGGGAGTGGTTGCCGAGATCGACGGAAGCGTAGCGATTGTGGAATACACCGAAATCGATGATCGCAATCGCGAAGCGGTCGATGCGCAAGGGAATCTCGTGTTTTGGGCAGGCAATATTGCAGTGCATACATTGCAACGTGAATTTGTCGAGCGAATCGCTGACGATGTCGAACATTCGTTGCCCTTTCATGCTTCAAAAAAACGTATTCCCTTCGTCGATGAAGATGGGAATAATGTGGAGCCCAAAGATCCAAACGGATTTAAGTTCGAGCGATTCTTTTTCGATGCGTTACCGATTGCCAAGCGCGTTGTCGTGGTTGAAGCGCTGCGGCGTGATGCCTTTTCGCCGGTCAAGAATGCGTCGGGTGAGGATTCGCCCGAGTCGGCTCGCAGCGATTTGAGTGCACTCTACCTGCGCTGGCTTGCAAAGAATGAAATTGAGATCGACGGTGTCATCGAAATTGATGAAACCGTTTTCGATGGACCGGATGCGATACACAAACGAAGTTTACGAAGCATTGCCGAGGCAGGCGATGCGATTCGTCAAAGAACGGGGAGCTTGAGACGATGAGTCCTGCAAAGAAGAAGGCAAAGAGTCGCTCGACGAAAGAAGCGGCGACCAAGAAGCAAACTGCGAAACCGTCCGCCACACCGACGAAGAAGAAACGCGCGGAGACCAAACCAAAGGCGGAGAAGAAGAAAGCGGTCGCCGCGAAAGCCAAGGCGGAGCCGAAGAAGCCCGTTGCCAAGGCAAAGTCGAAAAAAGGTGCGCTCGATCGCGCGAAAGAGACCGTCAAAAAAGGCGTTGCGGCGCTCACCAAAAGTATAAAAACGACACCGACGAAACCGGTCGTGGACAAAGCGGCAGAGAAGAAAAAAACGCTGCATGCCAAAGAGAAAATCGAAAAGGCTGCAAAACCCGAAAAATCTGCAGAGGTGAAAAAAACTGCGAAGGCGGAAAAAGCGGCATCGCGCAAGAAGCCGACCAATGTGCGCGCTGCGACACCGATTCAAACGACACAATTTGGGAACAAGTACATCTGCTTTGCGTGCCAGGCGAAGTTCTATGACCTCAATCGGCCGGATCCGATTTGTCCTAAATGTGGTGCAGATCAGAACTTGATGCCGAAAGAAGAAATCAAGATTCCGAAGAAACCCGTTGAGAAAAAGCCGCGCGCGATGAGCACCTTCTACGATGATGATGAAGTGGCTGCTGATGAGGTCGATGCAAGCGTCAAAAGCGATGATCTTGGCTTCGAAGATGAATTCCTTGACGACATGGGTGAGGATGAAGTCGTTGAAGAAGATGACGAGCTTTGAATTTTTTGAAGTAACTGCCCAAAGCTGAACAAACGTCGCGCGTGGAGAGACCAGCCTGCTGCAAGGCCTTGTGCATCACGAATCTTTTTTTCTGCACGCAAGTCGTTGAGCGTTGCCTGGGCTTTGCCGATCCCGAGTGACACTTCGCGTTTTTCGAGCGATTGCTGTGTCATTTTTTCGAACTCTTGGACATTCTCCATGAGTTCCGGATGGTTTTGCGGACCACGATGTCTTGTTCTCATTTCGGCTTCGCGCTTTTCGAGATTCTTTAATTCCGTTTCATAACCTTCGATCATGATAATGAGATCTTCGGTTTTGAAGCTTCCGTAGGGTCGATTGAGCTGTGTTTGCTTTTCTGCTTCAACATTCAAAAGATAGTTATAGCCGAGCAGTCCACCGACGATCGCTAAGACGATGAAGCAAAAGACAAAAGGAAACCCCGCAGACTCTTTGCCCGCCGTTTGCTTTGATTGCATATTCGAACGCATGAGCTCTCCCCCGTCTCTTTTTTGTGTTATTCGTACAAGGTACGATACAAATGCAAACTGCGCAGTACGCGTTTGACGTACTGTTGCGTTTGTGTGTAGGGAATCAACTCTACCCATTCATCGTCATCCGCTGCAGCGTAATCTTTGATCCACGTAGCCACTGCTTCGGGGCCTGCATTGTAGCTACCGATTGCCGCGGAAGCGCGGCCTTGAAACCGCAGCGTCAGCTCGTTCAAATAAAATGCTCCAAGTGTGATGTTGACCTCGGGCAGAAAGAGATCGTCTGCCTCAAAATTCGCATACCCGATTTTTTTTGCGAGACGTGCGCCCGTCTCCGGCATGATTTGCAAAAGGCCGCGTGCCCCCGCCGAGGACACCACGCGAGGTCGATAGCCACTTTCTTCGCGCATGATGGCATACACCAAAGAGCTGTCGATGCGTGCTCGTTCCGGAATGGAGTTTTCTACGAAATTGGAATAGGCCTGGGGCCAGGCGTACCACCATGCTTCTTCTTGACCCGATTGCACACCGTAGCGCAGCAAATTTTCGTAACTGTCGACGATCATTTTTTGTGCTGAAGCGTAGTCGCCGATTTCGCTATAAAAACTCGCAAGGCGTAAGCGATCTTCCAGGCCGCGCGCATCGCGTTTGAGTTGCGTGAGTTCAAAGCGTAGATCTTCGTCGAGCCCAGCTTCGAGTAAGATGCGAATGCGTTCCATCCGTTGCGCGGACAACCCCGTTTCTCCGACGGAAATTGGTCGTGGCTTTGCAGGAGCAACGCGCGCGGTTTTCTTGATGCGCTCTGCGGCGCGCCAACCGTAATACGAAAGCGGTGCCTCGCGCACGATCTCAATGAAGATGCGCTGCGCTTCCCAGAAGTTGTCTTCGACTTCCATCGAGCGCGCGGTCCAGTAGCGCGCTTGCAAGCGTTCCGTCGGTGATGCGATCGCGGCAAGAAGCGCAAAGTGTTTGCGCGCCTCGGTTCCATGGCCGGCACGATAGGCCATCCAACCCAGTTTCCAGCGTGCATCGGTGCGATATTTCGAATCTTCGCTGGCCTCTGCAACGGCTTGGTAATGGCGCGTTGCTTCTTCGACACGATTTCGACCTTCATACAGGGTGCCGACGAGATAATGCGATTCCAAACGGATCGAAGCACTCGCTGCATGCGCACTGAGGTTTTCAAAGCTGCGCATGGCTTCCTCGACATCTCCGGAACGCGCCAAGGCACGCGTATACCAGAAGTCGCTGCTTTCGTCGGTGGCGCGCCTTTGAACAAAGCTCGCAAGCGCCTCAGGATAGCGGCGAAGCTGAAAAAGACACTGCGCACGCTGGCGCTCGCCCCGACTCTTTTCAGTGTCGGAGAGTCCTTTGGCGAGTGCCGCGTCATAGGCCGCGAGCGCCGTTTCGCTCCAGCCCTGCGCATAAAGATTGTCTGCCCGGCGAAGCTCATCTTGCGCAGAGCGTGACACGCCGAGTTGAATTTCGAGAGCATCCAAGCGCTTTGCTGCCGTGTTCGCTTCGGGTTGCGTCGGATACTGAACCCAGAGATCACGATAAGTTTGCATGGCGCGCGCCGTTTCCTGTGTGGCTTCGAAAGCTTGTGCGACTTGCAAGAGCAAGGCAACCTGAATTCGTTCCTCTGCGGGCGCTGCATTGAAGGCGCCTTGCCACGCATCGCGTGCTTCGGTGAAGTTTGAAACTTTTTGGTGTACGTTCGCCAAGAGTTCATAGAGGCGAAAACGCAATGGCGAGGCAGCATGTCGTGCAATGGCCGAAGCAAGAAAATCTCGCGCGCCTTTCCAATCCTCCGTCGCTACCAAATTGCGGGCGTACAGAAGATCGGCATAGTCGGCGATCGCTGGATATTGTGCGGCGAGTGCTTGCAAGAGTGAACGGGTGCGGACCAGATCGGCGCGCCCCCGTGTTTCAAGCACCAAGCGCAGAGTTAATCCGGGGCGCGCAAGCAAGACCTCGTCGAGCTCGTTGAGGCTGAGTTGTTCTTGTGCGCATGCATTGGTTGCAAAACAAAGCCAGCCGATGCACAGCAGCACGCGCCAAGAGCGTTGTATCCACGCTTGTGCTGTGGGCTTCGTGGCGAAATTCATTGAGACGCGAAACTCCCTCGGTTAGCCTGGCGGTACTTTGCAAAACTTCTCACGAACATTGACTTTTGTCGCGCTTTTTATTGCCCTCTTTTTTGCAGGCTGTGGCCGCGCACAAAACAATTCTGCGACTTCAGAGCACGCTGCCGAAATTGATGCTGGGCCTACACCGACCGTCGGACTTTGGATTCTTTGCGAAGGCTCGCAGCGGGTCCTCGAAAATCCCGACCGTTTCCCTGCTCTTTTTGCGGATGCCAAGGCGCTCGGTGCGACGGATCTTTTTGTGCAAGTCTATCGTGGCGGACGCGCTTGGTTTGATTCTTCTTTCGCCGATGCATCACCCTATACGTCGATGCGATCACAAAATGGATTTGATCCATTGCAGAGGTTGATCGACGAAGCCCATGCTGCCGGTTTTCGCGTGCACGCTTGGGTCAATGTTTTTTCACTTGCGCAAAATCGTAACGCACCGATTTTGGCCGTGCTGGGCCCGCAAGCCGTACACGTCGATCGCAAAGGCCGCTCGCTGCTGGAATATCCTGCATTCGAGGTACCGTCACCGGATCGTGAATATACGCGGATGGGAACCCCCGGAATTTATCTCGATCCTGGCGCTCCAGGTGTGCGTAGCTATTTAGTGAAAACTTTTGCAGAACTCGTTTCGCGATATCCTGCACTCGACGGCCTGCACTTTGATTACATTCGCTATCCCGATGTTTTGCCTTTTATTCCTGGATCACGTTTTGGTGTAGGGCTCGATTTTGGTTACGGCGAGGCGACACGTGCGCAGTTTCGGACCGAAACGGGTTTGACTGCGCCTTTCCGCGATGATTCGAGCAATGCAAATCGCTGGGACCAGTGGCGACGCGATCAAGTGACGGCATTGATTCGCGATTTGCGAAATGTTGCGAAGCCTTTGCACCCCAGCCTCAAGTATTCAGCGGCTGTCTGGGCGTATCCGGATATTGGTTATCTGGCGCTTTACCAAGACTGGCGCACTTGGCTCGACAAGGGATTGCTCGATTTCGCAGTTCCCATGCTTTATAGCATGGATGACACTCTGCTTCAGCATCGGATACGCGAGTTCGCTTTGGCGCCGCAATCGACACAAATTTGGGTCGGACTTGGAAGTTACCTTTTTGCCGAGAACCCTTCGCGCGCAGTGGTGCAAATCAAAATGGTGCGCGATGCCAAGGCGGCCGGCTATGCTCTCTTCTCTTGGGATTCGATCGCCGACTCCCCCAAGCTAAAATCTACACTGGTTCGTGAAGCTTCACAAAATGCCGCTGCCTCCCAATGATTTACCGCAGAGTGCAGCGCTCGATTTGGCGGCATTCGATTATCATCTTCCACCGGAGAGCATTGCTCAGCAGCCTTGCCTCCCGCGCGATCAAGCGCGTTTATTTGTCTATCGTCGTAGCTCTGGCGAAGTGACACATGCTCGCGTATGTGATTTGCCAGCGTTTCTCGATGCAGGCGATCTCATCGTCGCCAACGCAAGCCGTGTTGTGCCGGCACGTCTTCGTGGAAAAAAACTCAGTGGCGGCGCAGCGGAAGCCTTGCTCTTGAAAAAAATGGAAGGCTCGCGCAATCGCTATCGTGCGCTTGTCGGATGTCGTGGGCGTCTACGCATTGGCCAGCGTTTTCAGTTTCAAGGCCATTTCGACTTGGTGGACAGCACACAAAAATGTGCAGTCTCTTCGACTTCGTTGTCCGCACCGACGTCAACTCCACTTGCCGTGCCGCAGATGGAAGCAACCCTCATTGAACTCGGCGAGCGCGGCGAAGTCGTACTCGAGTTCGATACTCTGCTCTCGCCTTATACGATTGGTGAAATGCCTCTTCCGCCTTACATTCGGCGCGCTACGGCGCAGCACGCCGATCTTGAACACTATCAAACCATCTTCGCACGCAAGCTCGCACAGTCGGCGCAGGAAAATGTAGAAGGTTCGGTTGCTGCACCGACGGCAGGTTTGCATTTTACCGATGCGGTTTTGCGCGAGCTCGATGCCAAAGCGATTGTTCGGGAAGAAGTGCTCTTGCATGTTGGCCCCGGCACCTTTCGTCCGCTGAATTCTGAAATTTTGCAGCGCGGTGAGTTGCACGAAGAGAGTTTTGAAATTTCACCGCGCACTGCCGATGCGGTTGCGTATGCACATCAAAAAGACCGACGTGTCGTCGCCGTCGGAACTACGACGACGCGTGTCCTTGAAACGCAGGCACTTGACGGTGGACTCGTGCGCGCAGGCTGTGGTGCGACACGAATTTTTCTTTATCCGGGTTATCGTTTTCGGGTGATCGATGCTCTTTTTACGAATTTTCATTTGCCACGGTCTTCTTTGTTACTCTTGGTCACAGCCTTTGCAGGCCGCGAAGAAATTCTCGACTGTTATGCACAGGCGATTCGTTCCGGTTATCGATTTTACTCTTATGGCGACGCAATGTTGATTCTCTAATCATGCAGAATGGTTTTTCTTTTTCCGTCCATCATCGCGATCGTTGTGCGCGCGCGGGGGCCTTGGTGACACCTCACGGTGTCGTTTTGACTCCTGCTTTTATGCCCGTCGCGACGTTTGGAGCTATTCGTGGCGTCGGCGCAGAAGATATGGAAGCGCTGGGCGCGCAAATTTTACTGACCAACACGTATCATCTGCACGAACGTCCGGGCGAAGCCGATGTAGCAGCGCTAGGTGGAGTGCACGGCTTTACGACGTGGCGCGGTCCATGGCTGACCGATAGCGGTGGCTTTCAGGTAACTTCGCTTAGCGATCATGTAAAAGTGTCAGAGGAAGGAGTTGCCTTTCGCTCAACGCTGGATGGCAGCGCGCGCTTGCTCACGCCAGAAAAAGCCATTGCAATTCAAGAGGCGCTTGGCTCGGATATTGCCATGGTACTCGATGAGTGTTTGCCTTCGGTCCGCAGGGCGAACGACACGATTCAGTGCTCAAAAAACGAAACAAAAATGCGTAATGCTGTAGATCGTACTTTGCGCTGGGCGGAGCGCGCACAACGCGCGCGTCAGCGTCAAGACCAAGCAGTTTTTGGCATTGTGCAAGGCGGCGCGAATCCGGCGCTACGTGCGACGAGCGCATACCTTACTGCAACACTTGGCTTTGATGGCTATGCGCACGGCGGCCTTGGACTTGGAGAGTCGCGTGAGCAACGCAGCGAATTGATTTCCGTTGCGCACGAAAAATTACCGACGGAAACACCGCGCTACTTGATGGGTCTTGGCCGTCCCGAGGATATTGTGCTCGCGATCGAATGCGGGGTTGATCTTTTTGATTGCGTCGTGCCGACCCGCAACGGTCGTCACGGTGTGCTCTTTACAGGCGCTGGCGTCTTGCACTTGAAGAACGCTCGTTTTCGTCAAGACGAGAGACCGCTGGACGAAAATTGCGATTGCCCTGCGTGTAGGCGTTACCCGCGCGCATATTTGCGGCATTTGTTGCAGATTGGCGAGATGCTCGGTGCGCGGCTCGCATCACTGCATAACTTGCATTTTTATCTGCGTTTGATGAAAAACGCACGCGATGCCATTGCGCAAAATCGCTTCTGCGAGTTCAAGCAAAAAATTCTCGATGCTGCACAAATCCGTGTATAGCTAGACACTTCGACACTTTTTCGAGTTGATGTGATTTGTGTGTAATCACGCCTTGAGATGGGGCAAGCCATGCCAGGCGACACAGGCTCCCGCGAGCGGCCCAAGTTTTTTGCCAAGCTGTGACGGCATGATGCGAAAACTGCCTGCGAGTTCTTTCCACACCCGCGAGCGTGTTTTTTGCCGTAGCGGTGCCAGGCAAAGTTCTTCTCCGGCGGCGCTTGGAATCGTGCCGAGCACGATCACTTCCGGCGCAAAAGCGAATACAAAGTTTGCGAGTCCTTTGGCCAGATAATCATTGAATCGATCCATTTCCTTGCGCGCAAAGGCGTCGTCGGCTTTCGCGGCTGCGACGAGGTGCTTTGCTGAGATCGCTTCGCGCGCGCCTGCGAGCCGAAGTACTTGACTCGATTCGGGCGTGATCGCGCGCAAGCGTCGCGCAAGGCTGGCTCCACCGACGTAAGCTTCGAGGCAACCGTTGCGTCCACAACCGCAGCGTTCGCCGTTCCAATCAATAACCGTGTGACCCAGTTCACCGGCGTTACCTGCTACGCCTGCATAGAGTGCGTTGTTCAAGACGAGTCCGCCGCCAATTCCCGTCGACATCGTGAGATAGATGGCATGCGCCGCGCCGCGAGCAGCGCCAAATTTCCACTCGGCGAGCACCGCCGCATCGGCATCGTTCGCAAGAAAGACGGGCAATCCAATTTCTGTACTCAAAAAATCGCGTACCGGAAATTTCGCCCAGGTGGGGATGTTCACCGCACGGAGCAGCACGCCTTGTGCGAGGTCGATCGGTCCCGGCACCGAAGCACCGACGGCAACGATCGTGAGATTGTGCTTACCCGTCGCTTCTTTGCGCAGCTCTTGAACTTCGCGCGCGATCTGCTGCATGTCGCTTCTGACGCTGTCCGTTGCTTGTGTAGGTCGTTGGTGCTCGAGATACAAATGCCCTGTCGCGTCACTGACGGCATAGGCGATTTTTGTGCCGCCAATGTCGATTCCAATCACCGCATGTGTCGATTTTTTTGTGGCAGACGCTCGCGACATCTTCGCCCTCTCCTTCCTGCAACCGGTGGACACATTTTTTTGATGGTGCGAAATGTTTTCTTTGCTTGAGCTTTTCTCCGGCGGTGCGTCAGAATACTACGCAGTGAGCTTCCAACATTGACGAAAGGATACCCATGCCCCGTTTTCTCTCTCAGCCATTCTCCTTTTTGACTGCCGCTGCATTTTTGGGTTGCTGTCTTTTTCTCGCAAGCTGCGCGACGATGCCGGACTGGTCCGGACACGGAGATGAGTTCGAGGCGGCTCAGCTTGAATATGCGCAAATGGTTCGCTGGGGCAATTTTGATAAGGCCGCAGGGTGGGTCGAGCGAGAATCCGCGGAAGCATTCTTGAAAGGTGCTGCCGATGCTGCGGATTTACGCTTTACGGATTACGAGGTTGTGCGCAAAAACATGGACGCGACGGATTGGACAGCGCAAGTGACCGTTCGCTATGAGGTCCATCGTGCAAACGAGCTGATCAGTACGACTTTTCTCGAAAAACAAACTTGGAAGTACAACGAGACGGCAAGACATTGGGAAGTGAATACGAACTTGTTTGAAGCAATCGAAGCGGCATTTCATAAGTAATGGATTCGAGATATCGCACTTGGCATGAACGAAGAGGAATGCACTTCATGCAAAAGACAATTCAATCGCTTGTTTTCATTTTGTTGATTGTTGCTTCAGCCCCGAGCTTTGCGGCCAAAGATGCATCGCTGCAACGCGACTATTGGCGTAAAATTTTTTCCGAGAAACGCGCAGAAGTAATCGACGCCAAAGAACAACTGGAGGTGGCCAAGGCTGCTCGGCGTGAACAGCGGCGCAGGGATTATCCGGGCGGTAAAGCCAAGGTTGCCATTGATCAGGCTGTCACGGAGAAACGCAAGCAATTGGAAATCGTCGCAGGTGAATATCGCCGTCTTTTCGAAGACGCGCACAAGCAAGGCGCAGAGCCAGGCTGGTACCGCGATTTCGAGGATGAGCTACCAACGCTAATCGGCGAAATAGAGGTTGACACCGAGGAGCAGTTTCCAGATGAAACACAGTTCCCCGAAGAAACGAAAGAATCTACCGTCGAGGAGCCGCCAATCGACACACTCGAGCCGCCGCCAAGTCATGATGATGATGTCTCCATCGAACCCGCACCCGAGGAAGAGCCGTCGGAGCCTGTCGAAGAAGAACCAGATCAAGGCACCAAAGATAGAGAGCCGGAGCCCGCTTCGACCGACGGACCAACGCCCTAAATAAGTCGGTTGACACCGTCGCAGCAAACGCATAGCTTTGCGCCGGTTTTGCTGCGGGGTAGAGCAGTCTGGTAGCTCGTCGGGCTCATAACCCGGAGGTCGTCGGTTCAAATCCGGCCCCCGCTACCAAAAATTGAAAGGCTCACAGGTGATCGACTTGTGAGCCTTTTTGCATTTTGATTTTCTGTGCGATTTTCTGTGCAAAAGGCGGTTGGATCTCTGTGGATCCAACCGCCTTTATTCTGGCACCGACGGTAAACAGTGCAATGTGCGAGATTCGCTTACTGCGCGATGGGCACCAAGCGAAGTTCGACGCGGCGATTTTGTTGCCGTCCTTCTGCTGTGTCATTTGACGCAATCGGTGAGTTGTAGCTCAAGCCGGTTGTCGTAATCCGCTCTGGTCGAATGCCTTGCGCTGAGAGATATGCACCGACACTCTCGGCACGTCGTTCGGAAAGTTGTTGGTTGTGTTGCGCAGAACCCGTGTTGTCCGTGTGTCCCGTAATTTCAATGATCGTTTTGTTGTATTCATTGAGCACGAGCACAACCGAGTTGAGTACGGAATAAAAATCAGATCGGATGTCTGCGCTGTCTGTTGCAAATGTGATATTGCCTGGCATGTTGAGAATAATTTCGTCACCGACGCGTGTAACGCTCACACCTGTGCCTTGTAGCCGCTCGCGAAGTTTCTTTTCCTGTACATCCATGTAGGCACCCACGGCACCGCCGGCGAGTGCGCCGACACCTGCACCGATGGCGGCATTTCTTGCGCGGTTGCGCTTCCCTGCTACGGCTCCGATGGCGGCGCCGGCCACAGCCCCGATGACAGCCCCTTTCGCAGTATTCGAAACTTTGCTTTCGCCGGTGTAAGGATTGGTTGTACAGCTTGCCAAAAAGCCAACCATCACGATGACGGCCGTCGTGCGCATGCGAAAAGCAGAACCCTTGGTCATAAAAGACTCCTTTGAAATGAGTACCTACTGTAACTCCGGTGAAAAATTTGCGTCAAACAAATCCAAGGCACACACAATCTCTTGAAGAGCAAAGCCGCCAGTGCCTACTATCGGGCGGCGGGCCGCGACGATGGTTCGGACGGATCTCGAAGTCGTGCTGTTCGAAAAGAAAATAAGGAAAGCGAAAATAAAGTGATGTCTGCATTCCCGAGTGAATCCATTCGCAAGACAAAAATTATCGCCACCATTGGGCCCGCCTGCACTTCGTCGGAGATGCTGCGCAAAATGATTGAAGCCGGAATGGAAATCGCCCGGCTCAACTTATCGCACGGCAATCCCTCTGAGCGCAAATGGCAAGTTGAAGAAATTCGTCGTATTGCTGCCACACTCGATAAGAATGTTGCGATCCTGGTTGATACGCGCGGCATCGAAATTCGCGCAGGTTTTATTGAGGGCGACTACGCCGAGTTGATTCCGGGTGAAAATTTTACGCTCTATAACGATGGGCGCACCGGCAACGTGGCGGGAGTTTCTGTTACTTATGCTTCGCTCGCCAAACTGCTCTCTCCGGGTGATCCGGTTTTGATTGATGACGGCTCGATCCAGCTTCGTGTTACTTCCATCGAGGGAGATTTAATTCATTGCAAGATTGAACGCGGAGGCACGCTTGGCAATCGCAAGGGCGTCAATGTTCCCACGGCAATGCTCCCCGATGCGCCGATTTGCGATGAAGATCGCGACGATTTAATTTTTGCCGCCGAGAACAAAATTGATTTCGTTGCCGCTTCGTTTGTGCGCTCTGCGCAAGATATTCATGAGATCCGACGCATCTTGAGCGCGCACAACGCAAAAATTCCGATCATCGCAAAAATCGAGAATCGTTTCGGCGTCGAGCATTTGAGCGAAATTTTGGATGCGGCCGACGGTGCAATGGTGGCGCGCGGAGATCTTGGCGTGGAATTGCCGATGGCCGAAGTTCCTGCCATTCAAAAGCGCATCATTCATGAAACGGTTATGCGCGGGAAGCCCGTAATCACAGCGACGCAAATGTTAACGTCGATGGAGCGTCATCCGCGTCCGACGCGTGCTGAAGTAAGTGACGTGGCCAATGCGATTCTCGACGGCACATCGGCGGTAATGCTCTCGGGCGAGACGGCAAGTGGGCGTTATCCGATCGAATCGATTCAAACGATGGCGGCCGTTGCGGTTCAAGCGGAAAAATCACTCGGCGAGTTCGGTCACTTGCAAAAAATTCTGCCCCACCCTTCGAATCGCGTTGTCGAAGCCATTAGTCAAGCGGCGACGACAATGGCGCGGCATCTACACGCTGCCGCGATCGTTTGTCTGACGGAAACTGGGTTTACTCCACGGCAGCTTTCGAAGTATCGGCCGAGTTGTCCGATCATTGCCGTGATGCAAGACGAAACCGTGTACCGGCAACTGGCGCTCGCTTGGGGCATCGTTGCACTGCGCCTTGATGATTGTGGATCGGATATGGAAAAGACGCACTACGCAATTCAGTGCGCAAAGGCGCGCGGCTATGTCAAAGACGGCGATCTAATTGTCATTACCGCGGGCCATGCTCATCAAAGTGGCAGTACCGATTTGATTCACGTCGTGCGCGTCGGAGAGAAAGACGAACACAGATCTATGTAGATCTGTGCCGCAAGGCATTTCGCTGAATTTTCGCGCGCGATCAATCGTGAAGCCAACCCAAAAGATTTCGAAAGAAGCTGCGCTTGGGTGGAGATCCAAGCAACTCGCGTAGGGGCTGCACGAGTTCGGCGTGAGGCTTTTCGATACCGTCGGCCGCGGTGACAATCAATCCATCCCGGTCCAGCAATGTCAGACGCGAGGTGTGACTAAAATTCCCGTTGCCGGTTAGCCGATATTGCACGCCGAGCAGGAGTGCGAGTTCTCGCACCTGATGCGCGCTGCCGTGCAAAAATTTCCAGCGTTCGAGATCGAGTTCTTTCTCGGCAGCAAACTCTTTTAAACTTTCCGGTGTATCGTTTTCGGGGTCGAAGGTGACAAGCAAGTATTTTACTTGGCTGCGTTCTGTGGGTTTTAATTTCTTGTCGAGCCGTTGCAATTCGTGAACTAGCGTCGGACAAGCGTGCGCACAGGTGCCGTAAAACAAAAGTGTAACAACGGGAGTGCCACGCAAGTCTGCCAGCGTCATTGTGCCGCCCTCGGCCGTATACCACTGACCTTGCAACTGATAAACCGAACGGCCCGGAAGTGGCGGCAATCCCTCCAGTGGAGGGTTTGCAGAGTGCGCGTCGTGCGCAAGCGCAGCACTCGATAGCAATATGCCGAGAAAGAAAACCAATATTGCACAAACGCTGCTTCGAGATGGATGGGCTTTGCCGTATTTCATGGAATGCTCCTTGCGCACCGAAATCCAACATGATGAAGTGTATAGTCTGCTTTGAGGCTTGCCCGCATTGCGTAGCGGATGAATGATGCATAGTCATTCGCGTCGAGCACACCCTCGCTGGCTCCGCCACAGAAGCGTTGAATTTTTCGATCACCACGATGTCGGCTGTCGGCGCTGGCAAAGCTAGTATTGAAATCTTCGACCCATTCCCAAATGATCCCGTGCAAATCCTGTACGCCAAAACGGTTCGGCGGGTAATATCCTACCGTCGGAAGATCCTCGAGTGATTGCGAATAGAACGCGAAAATTCGTGCTTTGATTTCTTCTTCCGGTTCGCCTACACCAGCGTCGAAGCGTGCCGCCCATTCCCATTCGCTTTCGGAAGGAAGACGTTTGCCCTGACTCTGGCAATACGCGCTGGCGGCAAACCATGAAACAAACGTTACGGGTTGGTCGGGCTTGACTGCATTACCGAGTTCTGTGTCGGATTGCCAGTGCGATAAATAGGTTGGCTCGGCCAGAAGTTCTGGAACTTGCGCACGTTGCCAGCGCGGTTCCTTGCGTACGAATTCCAGAAATTCTGCATTGGTGACGGCAGTGCGATCAAGCCAGAAAGGTTTTACTTCGACTTCTTGGGCAAGACCGGCGATGCGATAAAACGGCGTATACACACCCGCTTCGATGCGTTGCATTTCATTTTTGTGTTTCTTTGAGGTCTTGGCGAAGGTTGCCGTCGGCGTCAGGAATGTAGTCACGATCGCGAATGCCGTGAGGCAAATCCAGCGCCGCTGTCGCGAAGGTTCAAAAGAAGTCACACGGTTGCCTCATTGCGCTGCAGATTGATTCAAGAGCACTCAGAATAGCACCGAAGCGCACGAGATACCAACTTGGCATCTCGTGCGCTTCGTTCAATTGACACACAAAAGTGATGGCTACTCTGTGGGTGTGTAGATTGCGTCGGATTGTTGTCCTGAGTAGATCCTCTTGGAAGGTATTTCATCGTTTTGACCTTCGACTTTTAGCATGCCGAGGGATCCCTTGTGGAATGTACGAAAGATCGAATGATCGACGAGGATGTACGTCCCCGGTACTTCAACGCGGAAATCGGCTACCACCGCGCCGCCCGCTGGCACGAGTGTCGTGCCGATGTTTTCTTGAACCTGGAAGCTGCCTTCCGGGTAGAGCGTGTCGAAAATTTCGCCGATTACATGGAACGAACTAACCAAGTTGGGTCCCCCATTCCCGACGAAGAGACGTACCGTTTCGCCAACATTCGCCTTGAGTGCATTGTCCCCTACGAGTGAAGTCGTGCTGCCATTAAAAACTACATAAGACGGATCTTCATTGATGGCACGCTTGAGATCGAACGCTTGGTGACCTTTGTCGCCGAAATCGCCTTTCGTGTAGAAATCGCCCTGCACGACGTAGTACTCACGATCGACCGGCGGAAATCCCTTTTCGGGTTCGACGACGATCAATCCGTACATGCCATTGGCGATATGCATACCGACGGGCGCCGTCGCGCAATGATAGATGTATGTGCCTTCGTTGATCGCCTGAAAAGTAATTTGCGTTTCATGAGCGGGCGCCGTGAATGTGCCCTCCGCACCACCGCCCGGTCCCGTTACCGCGTGCAAATCAATATTGTGCGGAACCGTGCTGCTTGGATGATTCTTCAGATGTAGCTCAACGATGTCGCCGCGACGCACGCGAATCATCGGACCCGGTACGGTGTCACCGAAACTCCAAAATGTGTAGGTCACGCCGGGGGCGATCTCGCGCTTTTGTTCGTGCACCTCAAGCGTCACGATGACATGTGCTGGTTTCTTGCGATTCGTCGGCGGTGCCGCCATGGGCGGAATGCCGAGTTGGGCTTCAAGGATGGGCAGCTTCTCGATTTTGACTTTTGGAATTGGCTTTGTCTTGGCTTGTGCCGCGCTGTTCAATCCCAAGCTCACGATCAACGCAGTTAAAAATATTATGAAAATTGACGGCTTTGACTGCTTCACCTGTGTCTCCTTTAGATTTTTTCCATAAACAGACGAATTGGCATTCCGGTGCGCAGCGCACCGGCTTCCCCCTGCCCCGCGAAGCACCATCACTGCCGGGCATCACGACGTTGACTCGCTTTGGTATCCCCGTATAGGAATGGATGTCAAGAATTGAAGCAGTCGCTTTCGGGGCCCATCCAAAACAGAAAGTTCAAAGAACTGCACTGTAATTTGTGACAAATTTTCACGAAAAGTCGGCCAAGATTCTGAGAAGGCTACGGTTTTTCTTTTGCAACAGAATGCGCCGCCTCGTTTTTGGCAAAGCCGACTCGCAAAAACACTGCGAAGGGTGCGACATCTTTTCCTTTGTGCAGTCTGCGAGCGATCCTTCGACGGAAACATTCCTTCGCCAACAGTTGCCTCCCGACAGCATCGCTTCGTCGAGGAAATTCGATACGTTACGCGCCGCTTGGAGCAAAAATGCAAATCTTGACACCGGGTGTGCGCTACATGCTGGCGAGCGCGTTTAGCTTCAGCATCATGGGGGCGTTGGTAAAATTGGCCGGCCAACGACTGCCGAGCCAAGAGATTGTGCTTGCTCGTTCGATCATCTCCGTCGTAATCGGTTACTTCATGGTGACGAGAGTTGGCGTCTCCATTTGGGGGAACAATAAGTCCCTACTCTGTTTGCGCGGAGCACTGGGCTTCGTGGCGCTTGCATGCGTCTTTTACGCTCTAACGCATTTACCGCTCGCTGAGGCAACCGTCATCCAGTATTTGCATCCGATGTTTACGACGATGCTGGCCAGCGTGATTTTGCATGAGGCGATCGGCTTACGCTTGATTGCGTCAATTCTTTTGAGTTCCGTCGGAGTTTTTCTTGTTGCACACCCATCAACATTTTTTGGTGATTTTGAAAATCATCTACGAACCTTTGATCTTTTGATCGCTATTGCCGGAGCTTTTTTTACTGCCAGCGCCTATGTCGTTGTGCGCTACCTGAGTGCGCGTGAGCATCCACATGTAATCGTATTTTATCTCCCTCTCGTCACGATTCCATTGACGCTCCCAAGTGTTGCGATGAATTTCGTGATGCCTCGGGGTTGGGAGTGGATGACTCTTCTTGGTGTTGGCATTGCCACCCAGGCGGGTCAAATCGCACTGACCTACGGGATGAGCCATGAGTCTGCCTCGCGCGCGACGGCGTTTTCTTATATGCAGGTTGTTTTTGCTGCGCTCTGGGGTGTTTTGTTCTTTCACGAACTGCCCAATGCATGGGTAATCGGCGGTGCCGCTTGCATTTTGTTTGGAGCGATTTTGAATTTTCACTCTCGCTAGGCCCTGGGTTTTCTCCGAAATTCCTGGGACTTCTTTTGAAGAAACCGACTCGGTTAAAATCAGTGTTCTGGCCGAGATTCCCCAAAGCGATTTCAAAATTTTCTTATCTCCGTCGGTGCGCGCTTGCAACGCCGACACACACATCTTTAGACGGCAGAGCCTTTGGTGAATTGTGATTCATCGCACAATTCGTCGCTGAGGACCTTGGTTTTGGCGCTACAATCGACACGTTCGACCGCCAAGGGGGGCTTTGGCAATCCAGATTCAATCATTTGTTCTAGGGAGTGCGTCTCTGCAATGCCGCCGATCGAATTTTCAGTCGACACAAATAAGCGTCTCATTACCTGGCGTAGTGTAGGGCGCATTACGCCGCAAGAAGTCAACAAAATGCATCGCGAAGTTGAGATGCAAGCACGGGCACACGATGGCTGGAATGCGCTTCTGGATGTACGCGCGCAAGAAAACGCACTCCCGGTGGAGCACTTGCATCAGTTCGTCGAGGCGTTGCCCACATTTCCTTATCCTTTACGCTGGGCCGTCGTGACTGGCAGGCCACTTACGCTGGGCATGGCCAACTTATTCTCGGTGCTCGTTGAGGAAAAAAATGTGTGGGTGCGCCTTTTTGAGCGCATCGAAGATGCCGAAGCCTGGCTTGCTGAATCCGACGATCCCAATTCACTTTAATCACAGATTTGCGTAGCCTTGATCGACTTCGAATCGAGGCTACGTCAAGAAAGCGTTTCGCTCTTGCGCGGAATGGGTTTCCCGAGAAATTCACCGACGACGGTCGCGGCCAGCAGGCCCGGGCCGCCGATGATCATGCCACCCGGATACATCGATGCGCCACCGACGAAAAGTCCTTCAATTGGCGTTTCGCTTCGTGAGCAATGATCGTTCGGTCGCAAATAACCCAGTTGCAGCGGATTGTATGCACCGTGCTTGATGGAGCCATATTTCATCGTCGTGAGATTCTCTTCGATGTCAACCGGCGTCGTGCAGCGTTGCAATACGATTTCACCGTCGAGATCCGCAAACTCGCGAATCAGTGCAATGCCCTTCTCGCCGAATGCCTTGGCGTGACTTCGCCAATCGGGATCGTACGCCACGACGCACTCGCCGCGAATCAAGGTGTGTTCGGGCGGTGCCATCGTTGCATCGTGCACCGACGGAAGCGTCACGTGCATCCACTCGGCATCGTGATGAGTGCCGGAATCTATTTTCTCAAGATGTGCGAGCAGATCTTCTTCGGTTTCGAGTCCGAGGAAGACAATCATGGCCTGGCCGACTCGCGGATCCTTGGCTCGATAAGACACTTTTCCGTGTAATCCAACGTGCAAGCCGAACATTGATCGCGATTCCCATTCCCAAGTTTCGACGGACTGCGTGAGATCTTCGGGAACTTCTTGTGGCGCCAAAAGCTGCATGAAGGTTTGCTCGGGATTCAGGGTCGAAATCACGGTTTTGGCTTTGAACTCGCGCCCGTCCTCTAGGCGCACGCCAACGGCTTTACCGTCCTCCATTAAAATTTTCGTTACGGCGTATTCGTCGATGATGCGACCGCCACTGCGTAGGAACGAGCGAAACATCGCCGACGACAAACGATGCGATCCGCCCTTCACGAGCCCCGCCGAGAGCATGCGGCACAAGTACAACGGATATAAAAATCCGAGTGGCTCATTTAAGTGTAGGCCCCACATTGCTGGGAACGAAAGCAAGGCCATGCGCACGCGCGGATTCTTGAAGCCATAGTGATCGAGAATCTCGATAAAATTCCACTCCGAGATTTCTGCCATGAAACGCCCATCTTCGCCCTCTTCTTCGAAGGCCACCATTTGATCGAGTGCGGGGTTTGGCAACTCGTAGGTCATTGGGATTAAGAATTTGTTGAGCAGCGGTTGAAACTCGTGCCACATTTTGCGAAAGGCATTTGCGTCTTCCGTATCGAATTGCGCAATCGACTGCGCCGTTTCTTCTGAGTCGCGCGTAAATACGAGCGAGCTGCCGTCGCGAAACGGAAATGCGGCCACGATATGCGGATACAAATACCGGACACCCAAATCTGCCAATTCGAGATCGCGGTGCGCAGGCATCCGTTCGCCCATCAAGTGATACACGGCATGTAAGTTCAGACGAAAGCCGAAATATTCGTCGGTGTTGAGTCCGCCGCCGGTTTCGTGCCGACGCTCGCAAAGCAAAACCTTCGCCCCTGCTTTCGCAAGATACGCGCCGCAGATCAAACCGTTCGGACCGCCACCAATGACAATCGCATCGTAAATCGTTTGCGTGCTCATTACTTCGCACCTCCGTACCACTTCGGATCCACGCCTTTGTTAAGCGGAATACGTCCCAAATTCTGAAAGAACCACTCGAAAGGCTTGGCCTTCCACCACGTTTGCTCGCGACATCCCATGTCTTCGGCAATTTCGATGGCTGCGAGATAGCCCGTCGCAAGATGCGTTGCACCATAGGGATGAATCGAATTCGAGAGATACAAATTGGGGAAGAAGCTGCGCGACACACCATCGTGTACCACGCCTGGCAGCGGACGATTGCTGCCGTATTGTTCAGGAATCGCACTGCCGCCAATCATATTGCCGCGAATCGCCGACGGGTTGCTATGCTCTTGATCCATCGGTGTGTTGAGGTGGCGCTCGACGATCAAATCCTTGAAGCCGGGTGCGTAATGTTCAAATCGCTCCGTGAACGCATCGGCGAGTGCGTCACCCAGGCCTTGGCGCCACGAATCCCAACCGTTTAATGGCTTGCCGCGCCAACGTCGCGGACGCGGTGCCACGCTGATCCAGCCATAGCAAGTATGGTGTCCCGGCGGCGCCTGCGTCGGATCAGCGCGCGTCGTAAGAAAGTATCCACCCATGATTTCTGTCGGAAGCACGCCGGTGAGCAACTCGCTTTGTCCATTGCGAATCTCGTCGAGCGTTTCACCGCCGAAGTACCCAACCCATGAGCGTTGAATCGCCGGATCATATTCTGCCGACGCAAAAACCGGATCTCCCTTGAGCGCGTAATAAATGCCAAGAAGCTGCGGATCGTCGTAGTTGAAGTATTTAATTTTGCGTGCCCACGGCGCACCGATCACTTCTTCACCAAGCAGGCGCAAGAACGTCGGGACCAACGTCAAGTTGGAGACGATCTTTTTCGCGCGAATTTCTGCGCCCGGCAAAAGTGCATCTTGCGAAAGCTTGATGCCGATGGCCTTGCCGTTCTCGACGAGGATTTTCTCGACGGGGCAAGTCGTCCAAATGTCACCGCCATGCGCCACGAAGCATTTCACCACCGCATGGGTCAGCGCGTGCGAGCCACCCTTCGCGGTATGTACGGCCATGGGATTGAATCCAGAAAGTCCCATCACCGTCGGAGCCACGCGTCGATTGAGCGGCCACTGCCCCGTGAACTCGCCGAGAGCCCCCGGCGTGCTGCGCACTTCGTCCGATTCAAAAAGCACTTCAAGAAGTTCGAAGCCCGTCATGCGGTTGAGGTCGTCGCCGGAAAGTGGAAGCCCTAAAGCTTTCATCAAGCCGTCGTTGAACTTGGCCACGCGATCGGCAAGCTCCGTAGTGGGAAGCCCGTACACCGCCTCTTGATTGATCGCGAGCGCCTCACCGCCGTTTTGCATGTTGTACAAGCCAATCTTTGCAATTGTCTCTGCGTCCTTGGCAGAGTGGCGAGCTACACTTTTTGCTGTAACCGTCGGATCTAGCGCTTGCACGACGTTCTTGCCGCTCGAGAACGGCTTTGCAAAAAGCACGTCGGTGCCTCGCAGGTCGAGGCCGTAACTTTCGAGATCAAGATCTGCCATGCACGGGCTCATGGCCGGTACGAGCCACGCGGCATGCGTGTTGTGTAGATAGCCGGGCAACCCAAGCTCGATCGTGTCGCAATGCGCACCGCATTGTCCGCGTGCTTCAAATACTGCGACGGACAAGCCCGCCTTTTGCAGGTACGCCGCAGTCGTTATGCCATTCAAACCGCCGCCGACGACAATGACATCGTATTCTTTCATTCCCCCACCTCTCCTTTGTGAAAGTCCTGTCTTTGCGCTCTGTGTTCGATCGCTCGCTGTGTGGCGCTTGCGGTTGACACAAATTGGTGAATCCGAGTGTTCTAACGATGCACCTTTGCCCTTGCCCAATCATTTTGATGTGATTGCTTCGTTTCGCTTGGCTCTTGCCAATCCCTTGCGGTCTCAAAATTCGAGGTTTAATATCCAAACGATCGTTTGTTTAAGCAAGCCGATCCTAAAGGAAAACGGTGTTTCCTTCAAGAACAAAAATTCAAACTCGCTACGGTAAGTCGCTCGAAGAGCTGTTTTCGGCAAATTCATCATTCGATTTCAAAGGAGAGACTTTCTATGCGTCTTCGATCTCGTGGCCTTGGCAGTAAAGAGCTCGTAATGGATTTTCGAGAGTATGAACTCGTCCTCGAAGGTGATGAACTCGTCGTTGTGGGTACGATTCGCGATCCGGTGAACTGGGACTTCACGATTCGTGTCTGCGAAGACGACCTCGCCGGCTTGGTGCGCTTGATTTTGAATCCGAAGACCTTGCGCTTGGTTTTGCGCTCACTTTTCTCTCGAAGTCCGAAAACGCATTGGTCCCAAGCGCGTGCGGAACACGTCACCGAGGGAAAGTTGCGGTTGATCGCTGCACGCAAAAACGCGGAGGATCGCGCCAAGGCCGCAATGCGCCCACTGCCAGGGGTAGCTCGCCGAGCCATACGTCCACTGAATCCAAGTAGTGTTCCACCCAAAAGTGACGACACCGACGAGTCGAACGCTATTGAGGCGTAGCCTCCGCCTCTTCTTGATCTGCAGTGAATTCCGTTTTGAGGCTGCGCACACGATCCGCAAGTTCGACGATGGCAGGCGCAAGGGTCAAGTCCGCCGCCAAACCAAAGAACAAAGTCCAACCCGTGATCAAACCAAAGCTCTTCACGTTATTTAGGGGCGATAACAAAAACACAAAGAAGCTAATGATGAGCACGACTGCGATGATAACGAGAGCA
>CAYRID010000024.1:0-27961 GCA_964424225.1 uncultured Geobacter sp. | reverse complement strand
CCCTCCGTCAGTGCACTTTGCGACGGCGCTGCATTCAAGAAATTTTCAAACTTTTCAGTGTATAGAGATATTGGATATTTATTTAACTCCGACGGTGGATTGACGCGGACGTGGCCTTCGCCCACGCTGTGGACATCGAAGGGATCCGCGGCGCGCAATGTGCGCGTCTTCGGCGGGTTCTCCGCGCAGATTCGATGCAAACCTCTGGCGTGATATCGACTTCGTCCGCACCGATTGTGGGTTGTGGCGTGGAAGACAGAACGTCTTTTTATGGAGAGCGTCGCTATGCGCCAACTCGGCATCGATCTGACCGACCGTGTCTTTTTGAACAATCCGTATTCAAGTTACGCAATTTTGAGACACGAAGCGCCCGTTTATTATATCGCCGAAGACGATTTGTATGTGGTGACGCGTTATGAAGATGTAAAGCGCGTGCTGAAGGATCACGAGTTCTTTTCTTCGCGTGGCATGGCGCGCTTGCACGATGCGGGGCTTGGACGCTCGAAAGATCCGCGCGACGCGGCGGTGGCTGCGTTTTCTGAGGGACTCAAACACATTCGCAATGTGGTCACGACGGATCCGCCCGATCACACTGCGCAGCGTAAGTTTCTTGCGAACCGCTTTACGCCGCGCCAAATCGAAACTTGGTCGACGGGTGTGCGAACGCTTGTCTTGGAATTGATGCAAGAGCTGAGCGTAAAACAGCTTCGCGAGGGTAGTGTGGATTTTGCCCGCGACTTTGCGTATCCGCTGCCTTTGCTTGTGATTGCCGACATGCTCGGCGTGCCGCGTGAACTGCGCCTGCAACTTCGGGAATGGTCGGATCGAGCTTCGCGCTTTTTTAGCGGTGCACCGCTCACGCTCGACGTGCAACATGCCTCGATCGCGTTAACGAGTTTCTTTGCGCAGCAAGTCGCGCAGCGACGCAAGAACCTCGATGCTGGAGTTGCCTACGATCCTGCGACGGCCGATTTGATTACATTGCTTTTGCAGCAAAACGCTGCCGATGATCCGGATCGCATTCTAAGCGATGTCGAAATTACACAAACTTGTGTTTTGCTTTTGATCGCCGGTCACGAAACGACCGCTAATTTATTTGGCAATATGCTGCATGCGATGGCGCAATTTCCCGAGCTTTACCGTTTGCTCGAAAAGGATCCGTCGCGCATTCCCGATGCGATCGAGGAGGTGTTGCGCTGGGATAGTCCGGTGCAAGGAATGTATCGACTAACGAAGTGCGAAGTGGAAATTGCGGGCACGACGATTCCGGCGGGCAAGATGGTGCTCGCGATGATTGGCTCGGCCAATCGCGATGAAACGGTTTTTGCTAATCCAAACGTTCTCGATTTTGATCGCAATAGCAAAACCAAACATCTCGCCTTTGGGGTCGGCCATCATACTTGCTTGGGTGCGCCGCTAAGTCGCATGGAAGCGCGAGTCGGCATGGAGGTGTTTGTAGAGCACGCGACGAATCCGCAGCTTGCCGGCGAACCCGTGCGCATCGACGGCAATATCTTTAAAGGTTGGAAATATCTACCGCTGCGCTTTGAAGTGAGGAACACAAGTTTGCGTTAATACATTGGCGAGTATTTTGAGAAAAAATTCTTGAAATGTCCGTCGGTGTACACGTTTTTTGGGTTAGCGCTGTTTTTGCAGAGGGACTTTTTGGCCGGCGTCGATCAGTTGCTTTGTGCTCCATTCGATCGCTTCATTCAGATCCTCGGTGATGATGTAGGGATACGGAATTGGTGTGATCAGGAAGAAACTTGAAAGCAAAAAGCGGAACACGGGACTACTGATCACGATGGCGCTTCCGCAGCAATATTGCTTGGCCAAGGGCCAGCTCTTGATCAGGCCTTGTGCAGCACGCTTGACAAGTGCGGTGTCCACCTTTGCTTGCTTAAGATGGCCAATCGACGCGTAGATTTCTTTGCGCGCGTGCATCCGATCGACAGAATCAAGGAAGAAGGTGAGGTCTTGTTCTTGTAGTTGACCGTCGAACGTGTAGATGACAAGCGGCCAACGATCGAGATCGAAAGAGATGTTGCTCACAGCGTTCCTCGTGATTGTTTCTTGTTTTTTTACTTCCCCCCCGCGCGCCGAAGCGGCGCTTTGCTCGCGCGAGTGAATTTTCTATCGGAAAATGATCCGCGTGCCTTGATATGCATTGGGAATTTTGTCGGACGTCGGTGCAAAAAATCTCGATCATTCGCCATCGCTTGCGCTATCGATCTTTCCGAGAAGTTTCTTGTCGAGCTTTCGCTCCCAGCTGCCGTCCTCAAAAAGTGTCATCTTGGCGACATAGGCGCGATCTAGGTGTTGCGCTAGGCCGGAGAAGCACGCCAAGTGGTTGTACACCGTCGTATCGGTTTGTCCGGTATCGAGCCCGACTTGGCTTAAGTGATCGGCGCGTACGGTGCCCAGTGTACGCCAACGCGGCGTGCCGCCGGGTTTCGCGCGCTTTGGACCAAACTTTGTATGGGAAATGAAATGCGCGCTATCGACGGCGACGAGGCCGTCGTTGGGTCCGCCGCCGGCTTCGCGTGGAATCGCAAAAAATTCTTCGTAAGTATCGCGAAATAAAAGATTGGTGATTTCGACGTCGCCTGGATCTCCGGCGATCGTCCAGCAGGGCACTCCTTGCGTGTCCCAAACATGCGGATTGAAATATTGCTGCATGTATTGGCGTGAAAGGGATTCGAGGACATTGGGGATGTTTTCGATGGCAAAGTCAAAAATCCACGGCAAGCGATTCGCCATCCACGAGAGTTGGCGCAGCATGCTTTCATTGCGAAACAACGACTTACTTTTGGCATCAATCAGCGCGACGCCTTCGTGCGGCGCAGAGATCGTCGTGAGCGATGCAATTTTCTCGGCCAGGTCAAGCCCACGCAGCGTTCCGATGGGGGTGTCGACGTGCACGGAAAGCGGTGCGAGCAGCAGGCGTGCGTCGATGCCAGCCTGACTGTGCGCGATGAGATTTACCGTCGGAGAATCTGTTTTTTCGCAAATTTCCGTGATGACTTCGGCCCAAGCTTGAGCGCGTTCATACGACGGAGCAAAGGGCTCGATTTCCGGGGCGAAGACACGGTAACCTTCCTCCGACAAAAATTTGTGTACTCCATTGAAATAATCAAAAAGACGAATCGGTCCAAGCTTGAAGGCTTGGAAGCCGGCGAACCCGTGCATTAAAACATAGGGTGGGCATTTGCCTTTGCCTCGCGGTGGTGCGAGGTTGATCTCGCGTTGCACGAGCGAGTAGGCGACGCGTGCACTTTCGATGAGTAGTGTGAAGGGGTTGAGGTGTTTGCTCATGTGTATCTCACTTTTGTGTCATTACGCTGCGGGTTGGTTTTGCGCTGCGATATCGATTCGGCCGTATAGCGCGAAAAGCGCAGAGAGGGTGACCAGTAGTCAATGGGTAACCCCGCTTTGCGTTTGAGATGATTCAAAAAATCATGCGGTGAGCGCAAGTTTTCCCAGACGGACGGCAGAAAGGTTGCGTAGTGATGGCCCTCTTCGAGGATGAGTCCGTCTTGGCCTGGACGCAGCGTGCGCAAAAGTTCGGCTTCGGACAGCGACGGTAAGCGTTCGGGTGGATTCAAGACGGAGATCGAAATTTCGAGATCCGGCAATTCGTGCGGCGCAAGCGGCGAAAAGCGCGGATCGCGAAACGCCGCCTGGAATGCGTGCAGGGCCACATCTTCGATGAGTGGCATGCGCGCCTCGAGCCCGCCGATGCAACCGCGCAGTTCGCCGCGTTGCATTAAGGTGACGAAGCTCGCTTGTACGCGCTGGACTTCGACGGAGAAATTGCGTGCATCGATTTCGAGCGGCTTGCCCGTTTCAAGACCGTGTGCGATCGCTCGGCGCGCAGTTTCGAGCAGTACGTCGTGTGCAGTTTCCGAGAGTGGTTTGTGCATTTTATTTCCTGCGACCGTCACTTTATTGTGTTAATCCTTCCGTCATGGCATAGGCGCCGTAGCCCACGACTTGATCGCGCATTCCGGCCGTGTCGCCAGAGTTTCGCAGGTCGAGCGTCTTGATCGTAAGGCCACGGATGCGCGCAGTGCGCAGCATTCCACGTAGCGCAACGCGACCGCATGCGCTTTCGGAGTCGAGTGCGTCGTCGCGCAGAGACTCGATGGCTGCGGTTGTGCGTTGGTCGAAGATGCGTGCAGTTTCGTAATCGTGATAGTGACTCAAGTCGGAACTAATCAAGATGAGTGTTTCGGGGCCGCCCCAAACGCGATCGAGGACTTCCGCGACTTCCATTGGTGATGCGTCACCGACGGAGAACGGTAGAAGTTGAAATTTCGATAAAACGATTTGCAAGAACGGCAATTGCACTTCGAGACTGTGTTCAAGGCGGTGTGCTTCGGGAATGACTGCGACCTGAGGCAGGGTCAATAGTGCTGCATCCAAACTGTGATCGACTTCGATTGCACCCAGTGGCGTGTCGTAATAGTCTGCGTCGCAGAGCGCAAGGCCACGGAAGGCGACGCGATGCGACGGACCGAAAAGAACGACCTTCCTCACGACGTCACGCACTTTTGCAAGTTGTGCGTAGGCGCTTGCGGCGATTGGCCCCGAATAGGGATAGCCGGCGTGTGGCACGATTAACGCTTTCGGTGCGTGCTCTTGCAAAAGCGTGTGCGGCACCTGTGCCAGATAGTTGCGAATCATGGGTTCGAGGCGTGTGGGGTCAGCCGGATAAAACTGTCCTGCCACTGCGGCTTTTCGATGCGTTGCACCTTGTGGCTTCATGGTTTTCCTTCTTCAAATGCATCGCGTGTTTCGCGCCCGGGTAGCGCTGCGCTTCGGCTAATTTTTGCACGGAAGCGAAGTCGCTTGTGTCGGTTTGGGCCGTTTGACTTTCGCCCCCTTACGTGCAGCATTCGTTTTCACCAAAGAACGTAAGGCAAACGCCGAGCGTACGAAAAGAGAAAATCATGGATGCAAATGCTTCGAAGATGCGCGGGGTGCAGGCTGCATCGTTGGCTTCACATCGCGATTATTTCCATCGACTCGAAGACGGCCGCTTGCAATGCGACGTTTGCCCGCGCCACTGCCAATTGCAGGATGGTCAGCGCGGACTTTGCTTTGTGCGTGCACGCGAAGGGGAGCGCGTTGTATCGACGACCTATGGTCGTTCGAGCGGCTATTGTGTGGATCCGATTGAGAAGAAACCGCTCAATCACTTCTTGCCGGGCACACCGATTCTTTCGTTTGGTACGGCCGGTTGCAATCTCACCTGTCAGTTTTGTCAAAATTGGAATATCAGCAAATCGCGTGAGATGGATACGCTTGCCGACGAAGCCTCGCCCGAGTTGATCGCACAAACCGCACAGAAGCTTGGCTGTCGCTCGGTTGCGTATACCTATAACGATCCGGTGATTTTTCTTGAATACGCGATGGACACAGCACGCGCGTGTCGCGAACTTGGTGTGCGTTCCGTCGCTGTCACGGCGGGCTATGTGTGCAAAGAAGCGCGTCGCGACTTTTTTTCGCAAATGGATGCTACGAATGTTGACCTCAAGGCATTCAATGCTGAGACCTATCACAAAGTTTGTGGCGGAGAGATTGCGGCGGTGCTTGACACTTTGGTGTACATCAAAAAGGAAACTTCTGTTTGGCTCGAACTGACGACATTGCTCGTGCCCGGCATGAACGATTCCGACGACGAACTAAAAAAAGAATGCGGTTGGATCGTTGAAGCGCTTGGTCCTGATGTGCCATTACACTTTAGTGCGTTTCATCCCGATTACCGAATGCAAGATCGTGTGGCGACGCCGCCTTCGGTATTGAAGCGTGCGCGCGAGATTGCGCAAGCTGCGGGGCTGCATTACGTCTATACGGGCAATGTTTTTGATCCGGAAGGGCAGAGTACTTATTGCCCGACCTGCAAGGCGTGCGTGATCGAGCGCAGTGGTTATGAAATCTGGAACTGGCGCCTCGATGCCAAGGGGCATTGCCAGCAGTGCGGTACGCGCTGTCCGGGCGTGTTTGAGCAGGCGCCTGGCCAATGGGGTTCGCGCCGCATGCCCGTGCGGATGCAAGCCGAGATGGCGCATGCGAAAGCGGATTTGCGCTGAGAAGCACGCCTGCGTGCAGGGATCGACGAAAATAGTGAAACCGAAAGTTTGAAAACCAACGGATACGGTGGGGAGGTAAGCGTGAGACAGCAGCAACGAGGTAGTTTGCAATCTGCACGGCATCGGTCGATGCTTCGATGGGCATTCACGATTTTGTTTTTGGTTCCAACAATAAATTGTGTTATTCCCGATCAGAAAAATTCTACGAGTATTTCGCAAGAAGAACTTCTCGAGCGCATTGGCGCAGGTACCGCGCCTCTCATTCTCGACGTACGGAGTGAGCAGGAGTACGCAGCTGGCCACATTCACGGCGCCATTCTCATTCCCCATGATGAACTGTCGCTTCGTTTAGCCGAGCTTGCGGCGTACAAAAATCAGGAGGTCATTGTTTATTGCCGCAGTGGAAAGCGAGCGGGTGTCGCGGAGCAGATTTTGCGTGAAGCGGGCTTCACGCATGTTCGCGATCTCAATGGGCATGTTTTGCTTTGGCAGGAAAATGCGCGTCCGCTTGAGCCAAGCACTGCATCGAAGCGTTGATGCGAACACGCGCTTGCTCAAGATGCGTTCTGCGTGCGCCGATGCAGCGATCATGACCGCGCCTTTCGCTTTTTTTGTTTGCAGACTGCGTACGAGTGTTGCTTTGCTCGTACTGCTACTGGGCTTCTTGGGGATGGCTGGCAATTTGTACGCAGAAGGAGAACCTGCGGCGGACTCTGATGGCTATGTCTGGCGCGACAAAGAAGGCAAGACGCTGATCTCGAATCGGCCACGCGACGCAAGCGGTGCGCCGATCCAAGACCCTGCAGCGGCTTTGGCCGGAAAGACTGTCACTGCACCCGTCAAAGGTTTTTATCAATGGACCGACGCCGACGGAGTCGTGCATCTTACGGATCGTTTTGAGAAAATTCCGGCAGAGCGTCGCGACACTTCCGTGTTTCAGCCCTTACCGGAGCCCAACTTTTTCGACATCGAGCTTTCGCCGGAAGTGCGAGCATTGTTACGCCAAGAACAGGCCGAGCGTTTGCCGAAAAAGTGGATTGCGCTCGGTGGGCTAGGCTTTGGCGTGTTGCTCGTATCCTTTGTGTTCTGGCGTCGTCATCGCAAGCTTCAGCCCGAGGAGGGTGCGTTTGCAAAACGCAAGATCGACGGAGATGCAGAGTCTGTAGCGGCCGATGGGGCCCTGGGCGCCGGTGATGCGCAAAGTGCAGAAGCAAAGCTTGCGGCACACTATAAACTTATTGGTGTTGAGCCGAATGCGTTGAGTTCGGAGGTGCGCAAGGCCTACTACCAGCGAATTCGTGAATATCATCCCGACAAAGTGGCAAGCTTGGGGGCAGAGTTGCGCGCTTTGGCCGAAGCCAAATCGCGCGAAATCAATGAGGCCTACGAAGCGATCCTTTTTTACCGTGGCGAAGCTTGATTTTCCACAATCGCAAATAACTCAGAAAAGTGTTTACTCTTTGGATTCACGCAAGATGACGACGGGAATCTCGCGCTTGGTGTTTGTATCGTAATCCTTGAACTGAGGATAGACGCTCAAGAGCCCTGTCCAGCACCGCGCGCGTTCTTCTCCCTCGGCGACGATGGCTTTGCGCCGGCTGACTTTGCGGCCGACGCGCACCGTTGCAACGGGATTTTGTTGCAAGTTGAGCCACCATGCTGGCGGGTGTTCTTGGCCGTGGTTTGAACCCGCGATGATGCAGTCTTCGCCATCGGGGTAGTAGGCCACGGGCGTTGTGCGCGCGACTCCAGATTTGCGACCCACCGTCGTGAGTAGCAACATTGGAACGCCGATGAGGTGGCCCCCGATTCGTCCATCGGTTTTTTCATACACCCATTTGTGTAATTTGGCGAAGTTGCGAAAATGTGCCATGCGCTGTGCTCCTGCTCTGCATTTTGCAGCCCGTTTTGCGCGAACTGCACTTTGGATACGTGCTTTGCGACGTCGATCGTCGTAGTCGTTTTTATGCCAAACTCTTTTTTGTGTCTCTTTTGGAGGCTGCGATTCCGGCGCGCCGCCCGAAGTATGTCGCATCGGCAATCGAAAGTCCGCTGCTATAGCCTTGTGCACAAACGCCGGAAGTCGTGCGTCCTGCGGCGTACAATCCAGGGATGGTCTTGCCGTCGGGATTGAAAACTTCGCCGTTGATTGTCGTGCGCAAGCCGCCGAGTGTGAACACGGCATACACTGACTTTTCGCAAGTGAGATCAAGCGCGCCGAGCGGAGCCTGCGTGAGCGGCTTGATCTCGGTTTTGGCTTTGTGAAAAAGCGGATCTTCACCGCGTGCTGCATTTGCGTTGTAAAACGCGAGCGTACTTTGCAGTGAATCGGAGGGAAGTCCCAATGTGGCTTCCAGTTCGGCCGCGTTTTCTCCGACGGCGGCGAGCTCCATACCGCCGATTGGCTTGGCATAGATTTCGTCGTCGACAATCAAGTACACCTTGCCATCTTGGCGCAAGAGCGCGAATTCCCCGGCACGTCCGTAGTACACATCTTCGTTAATGAAGCGCTGGCCGTAGCGATTAATCAAGATGCCTTTCTTGAGTTGCTTGGGCGGGTAGTAGGGCAGTGAGATTGAGCCTGCGTGCATGCGAATGGCTTCGGCGCCCGCGCCAAGACCCATGCGAATGCCTGTGCCGTCGTCACCCTCGCATCCGATGCGCACGCGACAGCGCAAAAGTTCCGGTGCATAGCGGCGTAGCATTTCTTTGTTGTTGACGAAGCCTCCGGCGGTGAGGATGACGCCGCGCCGGGCACGCACTGCGATCTCTTTTTGATCGACGACTGCGATTGCGCCGACTACGGCGCCGTTGCGATCGACGACGAGAGTCTTGCAAAAGGCATTACACTTAATTGTGACGTTCGTTTTTTCGAGTGTGCCAAGCAGTTTTTGCATGAGAAAGCCGCCGGCGGCACCTTCTTTGGCGGGATGGTGACCGCGCGCGGCGGGTTTGGCGAGTTCGCAAAAAGGATGCGCATTTTCGTTGCCGGAAAAAATTAAACCATCTTGTGTCGGAGGTTCCGTGCCACTCTCAGGGTGAAAACTGCCGCGAAAGGGAATTCCTTGCGCGACGAGCCAGTCGAAGTGCGCGACGCTGTTTTCGGCGTAGGTTTGGATCTTTGCCTCGTCCGGGCCCGGGCCGCAGGCGGCCATCAAATAGTTGAACATGTCTTCCGGACTATCTTCGAAGCCACAGGCTTTTTGCACCGACGTACCGCCGCCGCAGTAGATGAGTCCGCCCGAGAGTGCGGTGGTGCCGCCGCCGCCCGCAGCGCGTTCGAGTACCAAGACGTCGGCTCCCGCGCGGTTCGCTTCCAGTGCGGCGCAAGCACCGGCTCCGCCGAGGCCGACAATGACGACGTCGGCACTATGGTCCCAGCTTGCAATTTCGCTTACTTCACGTGCGACGGTGGTGCTGTATTGAGTTTCGATTTTCAACGGGAGGATTCCTCGTTTTCTGCAGAGATTGTTCGGCGGCAAGAGGCGCTGGCTTGACGCTTCGGGTTTGGTTCCAAGGCCTTGCGCAACGGTTGGGGTGGCAGTGTACAGCCGAGTGGGCAGCACGCCGAGTGGCGTTGTCGCAAGCCAGTGAAATTCATCTAAAAACAGTAAAAGCGAGGTAGGCAGAGCGATGTGGAAACCCGGTGCAACATCGACCAAGTCTCTTGATGCAGAAGCGGGGGGTGCGAATGACGTGCAACTCGATGCTGCCGTTCAAGTTTGGGACGGTTGGCTGATTCGTATGTATCTTGAGTTGACTCTGGATGATGCACGACAAACCGCACATTAGAAGAATGCGACGTACAGCGTACAGTGATTTTTTTGACACTGTATAGTGTAGAATTGGTTTTGAAAGTTTTTTGTCGTTGCTTGCACTTGGAAGAGTCGACTAAGTTTCTTCACGTTTTTGATTTCAATCCGCACGCGAGGTTTTGCGCCGTTATGAAAGAAGATTCCGGCTTCGAGCAGCTACGCCATATTATTCATCTAGACATGGGGCATTTGATTGCTTTCGAGTACACGCTTCGCCTCGATAGCGGCGAGGAAGTCGATAGCAATGTAGGCCAAGAGCCCTTTGTTTTTCAGACGGGCACGGACGAGATGCTGCCCGCGCTCGAAGCCGAATTGATTCTCATGCAGGCGGGTGAGAGCAAGCTCGTCGTTTTGTCAGCGGAGCAAGCGTATGGGCCGGTGACGACGGCGAATTTCAAAGAAGTGCCGATCGAGCGGATTCCAGAAGAGGCGCGCACCGTCGGACGCAAAGTGGCGACTCAGGGGCCCGATGGCTCGGAGCAGATCATTGATGTCGTCGCAGTGCGCGAGAAGACGGTTGTGCTCGACTTCAATCATCCTCTTGCGGGCAAGACCCTTCACTTTGAAGTGAAGGTACTGGCCAACGAAAAGTGTGGCGGGCCAGCCTGATCATCAGCGTTTGTTGATATTCGGACTACGCGATTTCTTACCAACCTTCAACTTGGTGCACTTGCTTCCAGATCAAGCTCGGAAACAAGCGTCGCACGAGTACGCCAATGCGCGCGGGTTTACTGGGGTAGATCCAGAATTCACCTTTTTCGAGGCCGGTTTCGACTGCCGCAATCACTTCTTCGGGAGCTAGCGGTTTTTCGCCGTCCAGCATCTTTGGCCAGTCGGTTTGGCGACCTTGATCGAGCAGTGGTGTTGCCACCGACGGTGGACATACGCATGCAAAGCGTACGCCTCGATTGCGATTTTCGTGATACAACACTTCGGTGTAGGCGCTGACTGCAAATTTCGTTGCCGTGTAACCGCCCATTTTCATGATGGGAATAATGCCAGCCATCGACGAAAAACTGATGAAGTCGCCTTTTCCCCGCTCAAGCATTCGCGGCAAGGTGGCTTTCGAAACGTGCACGAGTCCGCCGTAGTTGATGTTCATCATTCGCAAAATTGTGTCGGAATCCATTTTGAGAATTTGGCCACAAGGCATGATGGCTGCAGCGTTGACGACGCGGTCGATTGGGCCAAGTTGTGTTTCGACAGCCTTGACGGTGTTTTCGACGGCGTTTCCGTCGGTGACATCTACACGAAACGGCGTAATGCCAGGATGACCTTCAGCGGTTTCACGTAGTCCCGTTTCATTGATGTCGAGCGCGGCGACTTTCGCGCCGCCCTTGCTGAAGAGTCGCGCTGCGACGCGTCCCATTCCGCTACCTGCTCCAGTGATCAATGCGACTTTGCCTGCGTAGGCCATACGAAACTCCTTTTTTGCGAATCGTGTTGAGGGGCAAAAATCTTGCCGCGAAAAATTCGTTTTGTCGAACGGAAGAAAGTTGTGCAGCGTTGTGTTTTTGGGATTCGTTTGCGCGTTGGCTCAAGGATCCTGGGGAGATCGTCGCGGGTGCACGGACATCGTTTTCGTGCAAGTCTTGCGAGTAGGGGCTGAAGTACGCGATTTGCATTGGCGGTGCATACTTTTGTATGCGCTTGCACGAAGGAGGAATGTCATGAGTGAGTTGGTGCAACATGATCGAAGTCAGAATCGTTTTGTGGTGCAAATTGCTGGGGCTGAGGCAGTGCTCGAATATCGTGCGACGGCAGATAGCATTGATTTCTTTCGCACCTATGTGCCCGAGGCGCTGCGTGGCAAAGGTCTTGCGGCAAAGCTCGTTGAAGAAGGTTTGCGCTATGCGAAGGAAAATGATTTGCATGTGATTCCGACGTGTAGCTATGTAAAGAAGTTCGTCGAGAGACAGTAATTGTGGTATGTGCCGTCGGCGAACGGCCCGTACGAAGGAGGTGCAGAGTGGCTTTGGGCAAACGCCTTGCGGGAAAAGTGGCGTTGATTACGGGGGCCGCATCGGGCATTGGCCTAGCCTGTGCCAAGCGTTTTGCGCAAGAAGGTGCCGTGACGCTGGGGCTCGATTTGCAAGCCACTTCCGACTGGGATCAAGTTGAAGGCGTCGCACCCGCATCAGATTTTTTTGTCACAAATGTGTGTAATTTCGCAATGCTACAGGACGTTGTTGCAACGGTGCTAAAGAAGCATGCGCGAATCGATATTTTGGTTACAGCAGCGGGTGTAGCGACGGGTGGCCCGGTACATCTTCTGCCAGAAGAAGAATGGGATCGTGTACTCGACGTGAATCTCAAGGGTACGTTTTTGACGGCGAAAGCGGTGCTGCCAGCCATGGTGGCACAGCGCGCAGGGAGCGTGATCACACTTGGAAGTGTCGAGGGCATCGTGGGCATGGAAGGCGGTAGTGCCTACAACGCTTCGAAGGGCGGCGTAATTTTGCTAACGAAAAACATGGCGCTCGATTATGCCGGGCGCGGAATTCGCGTGAATTGCATTTGCCCTGGTTTCATTGAGACGCCGCTGATGCAGGCGGCGGTGGGCGCCGAGGCGCTTGCGGCACAGCGTGAAAAAATTTTGTATCAGCACAAGCTTGGGCGTTTTGGTCGGCCCGAGGAAATCGCAGGCGCGGCGTTCTTTCTCGCCTCGGAGGATTCTTCGTTCATGACAGGACAGAGCTTGGTGATCGACGGTGGCTACATCGCCGGGCTGCGCGTGGGCTTTGCAGAACTCATGGGGCTTGGTCCTTCACGATGAAGGCAATGATTTTTGCCAAGTCGGGCCATCCGCTCGTGCTAAGCGAAATCGCTACGCCAAGCCCAGCACCTGGCCAGGTCTTGATTCGCGTCAAAGCCTGCGGCGTGTGCCGCACAGACCTACACATTTTTGATGGAGAACTCGATCGTCCAAAGCTTCCCCTCGTACCCGGTCACCAGATCGTCGGTGTGATTGAGGCCTTGGGAGATGGCGTGCGTGAGGCGGCTGAGCTGTCTGGTTTGAGAGTTGGGCAACGCATCGGAGTGCCGTGGCTTGGCGGCACCTGTGGGCATTGCGCTTTTTGCACATCGGGTGCCGAGAATCTTTGTGACAATGCAATTTTTACAGGCTATTCCACCGACGGTGGATTTGCGCAGTTTGCCGTGGCGCAGGCGAAGTTTTGTTTTCCAATCCCGGCGCACTATTCCGACGCAGAGGCCGCGCCTTTGCTTTGCGCGGGGCTCATCGGTTTTCGCGCGTTGCGCATGGCTGGGAATGCAAAGCGAGTTGGCTTTTACGGCTTTGGCGCGGCAGCGCATCTTGCGGCGCAAGTTGCAGTGCATGGGCAACGCGAGATTTACGCTTTTACGCGGCCTGGCGATCGCGAAAGCCAAGACTTTGCGCGTGCGCTCGGTGCAGTCTGGGCCGGCGATTCGACACAGTTGCCACCTGCAGTGCTTGATGCTGCGCTTTTGTTTGCTCCTGTTGGCGACTTGGTGCCGATGGCGTTGGCGTCCGTGCGCAAAGGCGGCAGCGTCATTTGCGCGGGGATCCATATGAGTGCGATTCCGACTTTTGCATATGAGTTGCTTTGGGGAGAGCGCGTTTTGCGTTCTGTGGCAAACCTTACGCACCAAGATGGAATTGATTTCTTTGATTTGGTGTCACAGCTCACGCTGCGTCCTCAAGTGCAGACTTTTTCACTTTCCGAGGCTAATGCAGCGTTGCAGTGTTTACGAAAAGGAGAGTTGCAAGGAGCAGCCGTTTTGGTGCTAGATGGAGATGAATAGGGCGAGACATGAGAGTGCTGAGGGGGATGCAATGCGTGCGAGATTTCAAAAAACTTTGAGTTTGCTCGGCTGCCTGTTTTTGTGGAGCGGGTGGTGTGTTGCATCGCTCGCGAATGCGGAGCAAGCGTTGTCGCCACAGCATGCTTCGATTCTTGATTTTGCCATTGGTCGTAACACGCTCTGGGAAGTGCAGAATAAGCTTGGTGCTGTTGCTGCATTTAAATTCAAAAGCTATGCGCCGCAGCGAATTTGTTATCGCTCGTCGCACGACACTTCGGCGTTGGTCTTCGAGGCGGGACCGTCCGGCGACTGGGAAGTCTTGACGGCCTTTATCGTGGTAGCGGACGTGGCAACGCTGCCGTACGCGAAATCTTGCGCCGTGAGTGATGTCATGGATGCCAAGCTACAAACGCCCGGTGGGCTCAAGCTTGGCCTCACGAAGCCGGAAGTTGAGAAGCTGCTTGGACCGCCCATCGTCGGTAAAGATGGAAAGCCGGGATACCAATTTTCGACGCAGAAAAAAGTTTCCGAGCGCGCTGTGAAAGAAGCGCATGCGGATTTGCCGCAAGCGGGAGTGCTCGATAAGCCGTATTTGGTTGTGATGTCGGGCGTGGATCTCGTGTACACCGGCGATAAAATTTCTTCATTCACAGTCTATAAAGTTGATACCTGGTAGGGTTTTTCGCTCTGCGTCGCGTTAAGTGTGCGTGTGTAGCCGACACGGATTGGTGTGTATCTCAGTGCGGTGTCGTTAATTCTCAGGTATCTCTCCAAAGTTTCGCGGCTGATCGTCATACACAGGATTGCGTTTTGTTTTGCGAGCGCGAATGCACTCCTCAAGGTTGCGTGTTGCGCCGAGCAAGATTTGATTGCGATTTTCGATGTCGATCGCGGCTTGCAAGCTCGGAATTTCGAGATTGGCCCAAATCACTTCTTTGGTCATTGCGAGTCCGTGCGGGCTAAAACGACACATATCGGTGGCGATGTGCAGAGCCGTTTCGAGCGCTTTCCCGTCGGGTACGACGCGTGAAATGAGGCCGATGCGCAATGCTTCTTGTGCGCTGACTTCTTTGCCGGTGAGCAAGATGTCATTGGAATGTGCTGCGCCAATCAAGCGCGGCAAAAGATAGCTTGCTCCAAGCTCTGTGCTGGTGAGTCCGTTGACGATGCCGGTGCTGTTGAAAACAGCGGACTGGGCAGCGATGCGGATCTCGGCACCGAGAGAAAGGCACATTCCGCCACCGTAAGCGGGACCGTTGACGGCGGCAATAATCGGTTGGGGCATCGCACGCATTTTCGGGACGACCTGCGAAAAATGCGCAATGGCGCGCATGGAGATGCGCGAGATGGGGAGCCCCGCGATATTGGGGATTACGCCATAGTCCTCAAGATCGAGACCCGAGCAAAAACCGCGCCCTGCACCGGTGAGTACGACGACCCAGCACTGGTTGTTGCGTCCGACTTCTTCAAAGGCCGCACAAAGATCACTCACGAGTTCAACCGACATTGCATTGAGTCGCTCGGGACGATTCATCGTGATGACGCTGACGTGTGGTGCGGCATCGTGCTCGATCTGGACAGTGCTCATGAAAGACTCCTTTGCAAATGAAGTGGCTGGCGCGCGCAATTTACCGAGGATGTGCGGGATCGGCGAGCATGTCTTTGCGCAGTGATGTAGTGGAGGGGGATGGTGGCGCCTGTTGCCATGCAATGTGAAGCGCCTGGAATTGGCAGGAAAACAAGATGCAACGGTGTTGCGTTCTCGGTTAAGCTTTTGATCGACGATGCGTTGCACCGTATCAAAATGCACGCAAGTCCAAAATCGAGCAGCGCATAAGATACGTCCAAGCATGTCGAAGAGATTCAAGAATTTTAAGGATGAAAGGGAGGGAATTGAAATGAGCATCGATCGTAAATTATTTCGGCGAGTGCACGGCATTGGAGCGGTATTGCTTTCACTTTTTTGTGTCGGATTTTTAGCGACATCGGCATCGGCGGGTGGCGTGTCTGCGCCGCGCAGTATTCCGTTTGCCTCGGGATCAAATGCGACGGACGCGGTGAAGCGCGAGTGCAAGCTTGAGACGAAAATCCCAGCGTTCCTCGTGCAGTATGATTCGAGCGTGACGTTGGTCGATAACGTGAAGAGTGCCAAGGGGCGCGCTTTGCATCTTGAAATTGCGGACGTTCATGCTCCGGGCGGCGGCGGCATGACCGGTTTGAAACGCGTCGTGGTGACGGGCAAGCTGTACGAGAATGGCAAGCTGATTGGAAGCTTCCGCGATCAGCGTACATCGACGGGTGGCTACTGGGGTGGCTATAAAGGGACCTGCGGTATTTTGCAGCGCTGCGCAAAGGCCATTGGCAAAGATATTGCCAATTGGCTGAAAAATCCGACGAAAGATGCCTCTATCGGCGAGTAGCAATTTGCGATCCTCCAGCGTGGTAGGAGTAAGCGATGTCTTGCGACGAACAGCTGGCTACGCACCGCCTCCAAGCCCGCCTCGTACCGATTCGAGGCGAGGTCTTGGAGGTGGCGTTTTTTTTACGTGGTGTTGATCATCACCATGGTGTGTCGGATGAGTACATCGGCACGCGTTTGAATGATCCGTCTCTCAAGTTTATTCCGATCTGCGTCGGAAAATCCGTCGAGCTATTTCAAGTCGCAGAAATTGCTTACGTCGAAGTGAGTGGGCCGTTGCCGGAGATCCAGGAATTCGACGACGCTAACGCTTCGCACGCGTCGGTGATTTTGCATCTGGTCAATGGCAAGCGGCTCGATGGGGCACTGGTATTTATGATGCCGCCGGAGCAATGCCGCGTCTCGGATGTTTTAAATGCTGCGGGCTTGCAGTTTCTTTTGCTCGTGAGCGCAGGGCGCAGCTATTACGTGAATCGCAGCGCCATTTTGCGTGTACAAGAAGCCTGATTACTTCGTTGTTGCGATAAAAACGCCGTCCCAGGCCGTCGGTGGCGGGTTGGTTTCGAATTCGCGTATACGCTCGGTGTAGAGTTTGTACAATTCTTGAGGTGCGCCTTCGAGTCGTACGCATTCTTGTGTCAGGCGAATCGCTTCATGCCAGTTTTGCGCGCGGTAAGCGGCGAGCATGGCCGCGTGTTGAGATTGCAGTGCGCGAAAGGCGGCCGAGCGCCGAAAGTCTTCATCACCAAGGAGTGTATGAATTCGGACAGGCTTACTTTTGCCTTTTACGCGAATGAGATCGAGTTCGAGAGTGGCGAACGTCGGAATGCGCTCAGCAGTGTTCTCGCCAAGCACAATGTGGATGCCATAGGTTTTGGATTGCCCTTCGAGACGTGATGCGAGATTGACTTCATCGCCAATCACCGAGTAGTCGAAGCGTTGGTCTGATCCCATGTTTCCGACGCAACAATTTCCGGTGTTGATACCGATGCCGACCTGAAGCATTCGATGAGTTTTTCCTGCCGCTTGCGCTTGCTCGGTTAGGCGTCGGTTGAGTTCGTCAAGACGTGTCAGCATTTTTAGCGCGGCACGACACGCATTTTCTGCATGTTTTTCGTCGGTGAGCGGCGCATTCCAAAAAGCCATAATGCAGTCGCCCATGTATTTGTCGATCGTTCCTCGGTGCTGCAAAATTTCTTCGGTGAGTGGCGTCAATAATTGATTGATAAGCGACGTGAGTTCTTCGGGTTCAAGCCCTTCGGCGAGACTGGTGAAACCCCGTACGTCACAAAATAAAATTGTGAGCAAAGCACGTTCACCTCCGAGAGTGAGCTTTTCGGGATTTGCGGCGAGCTGAGCCACGAGATCGGGCGAGAGATAGCGACTAAAGGCGCCGCGAATTTGTTTGCGCTCTGCGTCTGTCGCCAAAAAGTGTAGCAACGAACTTGCGAGATAAGTGAGAAGCATGGAAATTGCTAAATAAATTGGATCGAGCAGGATTTGCTCTTGTGTGAAACCGAAAATGACGATACCGAGCGTGAATGCGCCAAAGCAGAGGCTGGCGATCGCGCAGCGCAGCGGCCCCAATCGCGGAATGCCGTAGATCAGTAGCGCGCTGAATCCGAAGATGCAGAGCAGTTCGAGTGGTGTCGCCCAGCTTGGGCGTGTCAGAAAATGCCTTGTGAAAATTTGCTCCAACACTTGAAGGTGTAGGTCAACGCCAGGCGCTATGGCTTCGAGTGGTGTGGATCGCAAATCTTTGAGTCCGGGTGCGCTTGTGCCGAGAAAAACGATTTTGCCTTGTAAATCGATTTTCGTTGTGTGATCGAGTACGGCCTGCGCAGAAACGATTTGATCCCAATTTGTTTTGCGGTAGTGCATCCACAAGCGGCCGGCTTCGTCCGTCGGAATCCAGGGCAAATCATCGCTGATACGGATGGCGTCGATGCCACCGCGCGTGAGCCAGCCCGGCTCGCGGATCTTCACTTGATATGCGCTGTTGCCATACAAGGTGCGCAAGGTTTCCGATGCGAGCGAGAAGTAGACTCGATCGTGATAGCGCAGGAGTAGTGGAATGCGGCGAATGACGTTGTCGCGATCAATGTTCGTATTGAAGAAACCGTTTCCCGCGGCTGCTTTTTCAAGGATCGGTAGATTGGTGACAGCGCCCGTGTACTCGGGCAAGCGGTTGAGCGGCAAGTTTTGCGGTGTGGTATAGCGAACGAGAGGTGCGCGATTTTCAAACTCGTCTTGTTTGAGCACGAATCCAGTAATGACTCGACCACTGTTTTTGATGGCATACGCCAGTGTACGATCGTGATCGGGAAGCGCCGCACTCCAGCGCGTATCGAGAGTGACACCGCTTTCTGTCTCCCAGAGCGGCAAAATTTCCGACGGAGACGTGCGATCCGGTTCGGCAAAGACGATATCCATGGCGATGGCCGCTACGCCTTGCTCGGAGAGTGAGTTGAGCAGTTGTGCGATGCGTGTGCGCGGCCATGGCCATTGTCCAAAACGCGCAAGCGATGCGTCATCAATATCAACGATGATGAGATTGGTTTCTTCGTGGAGTTCGCGCGGAAATTGGCGTTGCAGCTCGTCGAAGAAACGATACTGCTGCTCTTGCATCAGCGCGCGAAGGCGACTGCCTTCGTGCGCTGTAAATTCGGTTGCGCGCACGAGCAAGACGGCCAAGACCAGCAAGCAGGGTAGGCCATATTGCAGCAGAGTACGACGGCGACGAGTCATCAACAAAAGAGTGTGTTGGGTAGCGCTCCGTTTAGAGTTTCCAGCGCTTCGTGAACATCAACGAATAAGCGTTGTTGCGATATTCGTAGTTGCGGATATTCGAGTCGCTGACGATGAAGTCGGCACTCACGCTTGCCACGATGTCGTCGATTCCGCTTGGCAGCGAAACGAACGGCATGATTTCGTCGAGTGTTGCGCCGTAGGTGAAGCGAAACTTTGACCGGCTGTCGCGGCGATGGCGATTGGTGATCGCCGCATTTTCACCATCGTAGATATGATATTCATAAGAGTAGCGCGACACAAAAAAGTGATTTTTCTTTGGAATCCAGAGGTGGGCCAACGAGAGTCCGGGCGCTTTGAATGCGTATCCATCGTGCTTCGCATTTTGATCAATGGCGTACAGCTCGACGCCCGAGAAGTGGTTGGCATTCCAAATGTAATCGCCGCGCAAGGCGTACTCGTAGCGCCAGCCCGAGCGTCGATCGGCGATGGGGTTGTCGTCGATTTCGTCGTAATCCTGATATTCAGCCTGGAAGCGCCCACCCAACTTCAGGCGATCGGCGACGGCCCGTTCGTATTTGAGACGCATGCCGCCTGAGCGCAGATAGGTTTCGCTCGAAAAGAGAACTTGGTTGTAGAGAAGCTCGGACGTGAGAAGTCCGCCACCGACGTGAAACTGCGCTCCGCCGGAAACTTCGAATGCCATGAGATCAAGGTAATCGAGTTCAACTTGTTCGGCGCTCTGGAAACGGATTCCGCCGATGAGTTTTGGCTGGCCCGCTCCGCTGAGCCGGAGGTCGTGCTGCACGCGCGCGTCAAGAGACGTCACAAAGGCGAGATCGTTTTCTTTTTCAAACGGGGTGCCGTTGAGGTCGATTGAGCTTGAAAGTGAGGAGATCTCTGATTCTCCCGATGCCGGAGCAGCGCTGCGATTCTGATCGTATTGCATGCCGAGTCCGAGCCGGATGTCCCAGCGTGTCGGTTTCCGTCGCTGTCGAATGTCTTTGGCCAGTCGATCGAGGTCTTTGCGTTGAGAATCGGACATCTGTGCTTTTTGCACGATCGCAAGTTCGCGTTCGGCTTCGGCCAGATTGTCGAGCCGCAGCAACACGAAAGTGTAGAGCAAGCGCACTTGGGCGAGATCGGGTTGCTTCGTGAGGATACGCTGCAAAGTCGGCACAGCGTCTTTGGGGCGACCGTCGTGAAGCAGGGTCTGCGCGTAACGGAAGTTCAGCTCGACGTTGTCAGGATCAGCGAGTACGGCTTCGAAGCTGACGCGGCGACTCTCGTCCCACGGCTGGAAAAGGCTCGCTTCGGCTGCAGCATCGGTTGTGTCGCTAAGAGGCTTCGATTCGGCCATTGCGGCCGAGATCGAAAGTGCGCAAATGCCCAGAACTACAAAACTGTGTCGAACCCAGTGACGCATATAAGATTTCCTCAAGAAAAGCAGTTTGATCGAGAAGGTTTCGCAAAAGATCGAGCGATATTTTTGGCCCATTGCTTTAGTCGCAGTAGGGGTTGTTGGGGGGGCATCCGTCTCTCCAGCCCCAATCGTCAAGGTGAGAATCGAGCGCATCTTGTGACGCATTTTCGCGTTGCCAGTCGATGATCTCTTCTAGCTCGAAGGGCGTCGGCAGAGGGGAAGGTTGACCGTCCGGGAGGGCGCCGATTTGCCCACTTTGTCCATCCTCGCCGCCGCCGAGATTGCTTCCGCCGGTTGAGCCGTCACCTCCTTGCAGTGCATTGAGGATGCCGTTGATTTTGTTGTCGTCCCAGAGCGCAGGAGGAGACGGCGGTGAGTTCGGATCGGGGATGTCGGAGCCAAAACCGGAATCCGCGACTTCGGTGCTGCCTTGGCCGTTGGACAAGATGATTGAACTCGACGGAAGACCGAGATCGTTTTCGCCGCCGCGCTCCGAGAGCATGACACTTGCGCTTTGTCCGTCGGTCTGACCGATGGCGCCCGTGCCGCGCACGCCGATCGTCACGACGGGAAGTTTGACTTTCAGTTGCTCCGGGCTTTTGCGCGCGATTTGTCCCGTCGTAAATCGGAAGGTGCCTTGATTCATGCGCACATCGACTTTGCCGTCGTGACTTGCGGGATCATAAACGAACTCGTCAATGACGACACTCGAGTTGAGTCCGACGGTGAAAACCGTTTCATCGAGAAGCAGGATTTGCAAATTGCCTGCGCTGCCCGTTGCAATCGTATCACCGAGATAAACCGCATCGCCGCTGTGTAGGGCTCGCTTGGCCGAGCCGGGTGATTGAGCACTCACTTCACCGCGCACGGCCGCGGCGACTCCAACTTTGGTGCCACTGCTTTGAGCCGTTGCGGTTTGTGTGGCGGATGCCACGAGTGCGAGGCCAAGCACGAACGAAGTCAAGATGGAAAGGGCGTTGGAATGCGAATGTTGCATTTGGTTCTCCCGGAACGATTTGCAATGCGATTTGCAATGGACATTTGTGTTAGAGAGGGTGTGTCGGTTTGCCGCGCTGCAGCTGTGTTTTAATAACACATGAGCAGCTTGTATTCTGCAAAAAATGCTTAACTTAGTTTGCCTTGTCGGTGATTTGCTCGGGATTCTTCAAGCGCCGCAACGCTTGTGTCATCGCTCAGATTGCAGTTTGCGCGGTGCGAGCGCGGCACTTTAGCCGGCTTCGACCGTTCGCTCGAGCTGGCGCAAAAGGTCTTCGACCATATCCAGTCCCACAGAGAACGTGAGCAAGTGAGCAAAGTTATCGAGCCTTACGACGGCATTTTTGCCGGCGTCTTTTTGTTCCGATGTTTGCAAGCGCGCAGCCATTTTCTGATTTACTTCGCGAATGTCAGCGTAATCTTCGACGAGCCGTTTCAAATTCCAGTCCCAGTTTTCTGTTGCGCCATCTTTGCGAGCGGCAGCGGCTGAGGCTTCCTCGTTTTTTGCGTGATGGACTTTGAGATAGTGCTCCATCAGATACCAAGCGATGACGCGATAGATGCTTTCATCTGCAGTGGCGAACGGTAGGTGATAGCGCACGAGCGGACGCAAGCGGGCCATGGAAGGGCAACCGCTCGATGCCATCAAAATTCCAAGAAGCGAGCTAAAGCCGACCTCGACGGTAGTGCGGTGGGAATAGGTGCGTGCAGCCGTTTCGACTGTCACATCGACGGGCTCGTACGAAAAGCGCGCCGTGAAGATCGGCAGCACTTCTTCAATGCGCCAAGCTACCGGGCAAAGCGGATGATCGATTTCGCGCAAGGGACAATGCGAGCACTGATTCGATTTGAGTCGCGTCCAGGCGCTACCCCGTGTCTGAGGCGGATCGAGAAAGCGCAGTGTTACAGGGTCGAGTGCGATCTTGACGCAAGATTGCGTACCATCTTGCCACCGAAAAGTGTAATCAATGCGAAAAGGGGGTGTCTCTTTTGAGTTGTTCATGGTTGCCTCCTGCTGTCTGCACGATTGCGTGCGAGAGATTACTCGTGGGTCTCTTCGCGGAATTTGAAGTGATCGATTTCGCGGCGCAAACTTCTCGCTTCTTCGGAAAGGCGTGTAACGACCGAGAGGATATTTTGCACCAGAGTAGTGTTGCTTTGCGTTTTTCCGACCAGTGCATCAAGCGTGCTGGTCGTGTCACGACACTGTTGCATTTGTGCCTGCAGTGCGTCATGGATCGCTGCGACGGCTGTACGTGCGGTTTCAATCCCGCTTGAGATGTCCCGGCTGCTCGCAGATTGTTCGCCGGCCGTCGAGTAGATCGTCGCTGCGAGCTGCTCCATCGCCACAGCGTCATTCCAGACAGTTTCGGTTTTTGTGCGCTGTTGGGTGAGTGCCACTTCGATTTCTGCAATTCGCTGAGTGCTGAGCGCCGAAGCTTCTTCGATTGCGGCGAGTGTGTCGCCCGTCGCTTGCGAACCTCGCGCACCGTGCGTGATTCCTTGCAGCGTATGCTCGATTGCAGTGAGTGCGGAGCAACTGCCTTCTTTTAACACAAAAATTTGTCGTTCAATTTCACGCGCGCGCAAGGCTACTTTTTTGGAAAGATTTTGCATCTCTTCAGCCACGACGCCGAAGGCCTTGCCTTCAAGGCCGCCGCGATCGGCCAGGACGGCTGCGTTGAGGCCGAGCATCGTAGTTTGATCGGCAATGTTGCGGATGACGCCAAGCATCGCATCAATGTCGCGTGCGCGATCGGTGAGCTGGGAAGTGATCTGACGGGCGGCGTCCGTCGTTTTTTCGATGCGCTGCATAGCTTGAATGGATTGCGCAACATGCACTTCGCCTTGTTCCACATTGGTCATTACGGCTTGCGCGAGTTCTCTCGCTTCCATGGCGTTGGCGTCGGCTGAGCGAATGCTTGCGGCGGTGGCTTGAATGGCCGCTGAGACTTCGTCTGCCGATTGGGAAAAAAAATCTGCGAGTGCGCGGAGTTGGTTGCTCGCGACACTGAGTTGTTGCACCGGGCCGATTGAAGTCGAGATGGCTTCATTGAGCGAAGCTGTCGAGCCAGCGATGTTCTGGACTTCGGCATGCACTCTTTGTACGGCATGATGGGCGCTTTGAATGCCTTGCCCCTGCGCGGAAGTGGCAGTGTGAATTTGCTGCGTTGCGGTCTTGATCAAGTTCGTTGTCTCATCAACTCGCGTCGCAGCAGTGGCGACACTTTGGATTGTCTGGCGTAGTGTGTGCGCCATGCGATCGATGATGCGCCCGAGTTCTCCAAATTCGTCCTCGGCTTCGAGGGGGATACCGCGCAGGAAATTTCCGTCGGCGATGCGTTGCAAGCGTGCGCGCAGTGCGTGCACGCTGCGTTCCATTTCGATGGATGCGCGGTAAGCAATAAAGAGTGCAACGCCGAGCACGAGTGCAATCAAAAGAAAAAAGCTCGTCTGCAGCGTTGATGTTTTTTTGTGCAAGACACTAGATGGTGTAATAACGATCAATATGTCATCTGCGCTACCAAGTTTTTTCCAAGCAAAGGGAGTCGGAAGATGTAGGCGACTGCTGTTGCCAGCGCTCTGTGTCGCGGCTTGGTTTGCCAAGATGCGCACCTCCTCATTGAGTAAGCCTGGCAAAGTCGCGCCAGGCTTCGCGAGCTCGGTGGCTGAGGTGTGAAGCCATTGCATTGGCTTTGCAAGCGGGGTTTGTTGAACGCGGGCGAGCGTGAGCGCGACGTCACCGTGGCGACGAAAGGTGTGTGTGGCAAGATCGAGAGATTGTTCTTCTTGTGCGATGACATATTGCTCAATGCTTTCTTGCGCGAGGCGGTGCGCCATGAAAATGGCAAAAGTAGCACTGACCAATACGAGGCCGCCGACGAGACCAATGATTTTCTTGCGCAGGGTGAAGTGCGGGATCAAGCCTGTACGCAAATCGGTGTCGTGAATTTCACTCGCCAAGCGCTTGCGATAAGGTGCGAGAAAATTACTAACTCCAGCAAAAATAAAGACCTGTGTGAGGATTCCTCCAAGAGCGGTTCCGATGGCGAAAATGACGGCGTCGAGGCGCGAAGAAAGCTCGGAGGCAAAGTAGATTACAGTGCCGAGTGCGACTCCGGTATAGCTGTAGGAGGCCGTGCCGAGTAGAGCAAGGCGTAGCGGTAGGTGCATCGCGGCTTGAAAGGCCGCTTCGCGCGCGGAGCGGCTCGCGGCTGTGATGTGTTCGCTTTCTTCGAGGTAACGCAAAATCGGCGCGATCCAACGATTTTGCAATCTCATATTGAATGCGGTTTGTAGCCCGATCAAAGCCAAGAGCGCCCAGGCCAGTGCATGCCATTGCTTTTCGGCGAGGTGTACGAGCGGGACCACGAAGAGCAGAATCAGCAGCACGGCGATCGACGAAGTTTTTACGAGTTCCCAAAGAAAGGCAGACCGAAAACTTTTTGGTGTATGCAAAGCAGCGTGTATGCAACTCTCAGAGTCTGCAATTTGGAACAAAGTAATTTTTTCACGTAGTTCTTTTGATTGAAATTCGAGACGTTGAATCACGCCGGATACTTGTTCGACAAAATCTTCGTTGTGCGCGGTGTCGGCCAAGACGCGTTCGAGCGCATTTGTGGCCTGCGCACATTGTGTTTTTTGTTGCTGTAGAGCTTCAAAAATCGAGCGAGTTGCAATTTGTATGGCTTCGATGGTTTTGGCGATATGTGCTGTGTTTTTTGATTGATCGTCGGTGGTGTCGCGCACTTGCAAGGCGAGCATTCGCAGTTGATTTGTATTGCCCAGTACAGCCGCTGAATTTTTCGTTTGAGTCTGAATGGCGGCTGCGATTTCTGCAAAGCGCTCACCGCTCGTTTGTGCTGCATCTGCAATGCGCTCGAACGCTTGCGCAGATGCGATGGAATACTGGACTGCGCTACGTAAATTCGTGTTTTCTTTCTTGAGTGCCTCCGACACAGTTTTGCTGTCTTTTTGCAGTTTCGTGATGATGCTTTCAATCTCTTTGGTGCGCTCAGCAACTTGCGTCGAGAGCGTTTGCATTTCGGCTGCAACGACACCAAACGAAATGGCGTGTTCACCGCTGCGAGCCGCAATGACGGCTGCATTGAGACCAAGCATCATCGTTTGCTCGGAGACGAGGCGGATCACTTCAAGGATCGAGCCAATTTCGAGTGCACGCTGATGGAGATCTCGAATGCTCAGCGCCGTCGCTTGGTACGATTCGTGGATGTCTTCGACGACGGTTTGAGTGGACTGAATCTCGGCGTGCCCTTGTTGGGCCTTGGTGGTGACATCAGTAGCAAGTTCCAGTGTCGCTTCTGTGTGTTGATTGATGGCGCGAATGCTTTGTGCGATGACTTCGATCGTCGAGGAGATCGCGTCGATGCGATGACTAAAGAGGAGTGAATCATCGCGCAGTTGTCGACTTGATTTGCTGAGTTGCAAGGAAGAACGCGACGCAGTGTCAACGGAGCGATCAAGCGTTCCTGTAGATTGTGTAATTTGCTGGATTTGCTCGCGCAAGTTTGTGGTGATTTGCGTCGCGTCACGCAGTCCAGCACTTTGATGTAATGTGGCCGCGGCAATGCGCGCGGTGGCATCGGAAATTTGTGTCGCAGTTTCATCGACTTGGTCCACGGCTGCGACGGTCTTGCCCAGGGTGATCCGTAACGCTTGCGACATTTTTTCGAGCGTGCGACCAAGGCCTCCGATTTCGTCTTCGGATTCGTGCGGTGTGCCGCGCCGCAAGTCGCCCGAGGCGATGCGCAGCATCTCGGCACCGAGCGCAAAGATTGATTCCTCGAGGTTGCGAAAGGCGAAATGCGCAATCAATAAACTGACTGCGACGGCAATGCCGATGATGGCGAAGAAGTCGATGCGCAGTTGGGTGACGCCACGCCCGTAGGTTTCTGCCGAGGTGGCAACAACGAGAAGCGTGTCGTCAGAGACTTTGCGCCAACTGACGGGATTGACGCTAGGTAAGTCGTTGCTGTTGCCTTGGCTTTGCGAGCGAGCGTGGCGGCGTAGCAGGCGAAGTGTCTCGGCGGCAATCAAGCTGTCGGAAGGCGGTATTTCCTGCGGTGAGAGTTCTGTCGTATGGGCAGACGTCGATGCGTTTGGGTTGGGTGTGTTGGCAGAAAAGAAGGTGAGACGCATTTTGGTGTCGAGCAAGCTGCTTTGTGTAGCGTCGCGGGCTGCTTCGAGAGAGCCGAGGGCTTGGCGTTGTTGTTCGAAGTCATTAAAAATCTGTTCGTGTTGGCCAAAAATGAAGGCTTCGATGGCCTTGGTGCCGCGCACTTGCGCGAGGCATACACCGAAAACAACACTCGCGAATACTAAACTTCCGACGGCAATTAAAATTTTTCGGCGCAGTGGAAGGCTGCGAACGAGTGATTCACGCAGTTCGGTGTCGGCAATTTCTTGTGCAAGTTGATCGCGGATCGGTTCGAGAATGCGCTGCATTCCCAAAAAAATGAGCAGCAGACTCAACATTCCCGATGTGCAGGTGCTAGCCAGCGCAACGCCCGCAGTGAAAAGCGTGACCGTTTCAAATGTAGAGTAGAGCAAAACACTCGAAGCGAGGCCACACACGATGGATCCAACACAAGCGTTGCGTGCGAGCTTGCGCGGAATGAGAAAAACCGCAGAGAACGCCGTGTGGCGAATCGAATCTTCGATTGGTCCTGCGAAGAATGCATCGAGGTAGTGGTCGATTGGCCGGCAGGCGCGACTTTCCAAAAACAGAATAGGACCTGAAATGGCGACCGTGCTGAGCACCATGAACATGGCCAGGTACTTGAACTGCTCGGGTGTCAAATCGAGCAAAGGCACGGCAAAGGCGATAACGGCCAAGGATGAAATGACCGATACCACGGCACCAAGCCGCTGAAGCTTGCGGTGGAATTCCTTGCGGCTTGGGAGGTGTGAGTTTGTCACGGCAACTTTCTGCGTTGAGCCTCGTGCTTTTGCACCACAGGCCGAAACTCTTCGAAAAAACGGGTGCAAAGCGGGAGACACGTTCTTCTGCTTTTCGTCTTTGGACCTCAAGACTAAAGAGGAAGATGGGGTGCCGTGCGAACTCGGGCTTTGGCAGTGATCAAAAGTTTGCTGAAGAGTCGCGCTGCGACGCGGCCGAGTGGCTCGCAAAATAGATCTTCCAGCCGAAGAAAAAGTTTTTGTTTCTTCTCGGCAAATTTGCGCCGATGATGCCAAAGGCACGAGGCGTCGAGCGTTTGCTTCAATGATTCCAGCGAGGGACAAAATGAAACGATGGATTTTTTTGTGTAGCAGTATTTTCGTTCTTTGGACGGCAACGGCATTTGCAGAGCTTTATACCTGGACCGATCGCAATGGTGATACGCACTACGCCGATCGCATGGATTCCGTGCCGCCGGAATATCGTGATCAGGTCAAGGTCTCGACCCCCGTCGAACGACCACCGACGACTTGGGATTCGAAGGCCGCCGCAAGCTCGAATCAAAAAAAGTCGTCGGCGGATAGAGGGACATCGGTTACGGCATTGATTGAAAAAATGGGCCTTGCTCGGTTCGTGCTCTATAGCCTTGGCGGTTTTTTGATTTTTCTTTTGGCGCAAATTTTTATTTTGAAAAAGGCGTGCCGCCTCGTCGATGATAACGAGCGTGCGGGCCTGGGGCTCGGGGCGGAAGGGCGTTGG